>JAYVNQ010000345.1:0-7991 GCA_043758365.1 Chitinophagales bacterium | reverse complement strand
GAATCAATTGCTTTTGCAGTACCTAAACCAATAATGGCTTTATAATCAACAGAAGACTGAAAGCCACGACTAGGAACAATTTCACGCATCAATACCTGATCACCAACGTACAGTGTAATCTTACTACCAATAGCAAAAGTGTTTTGTCCTTTACCTTTTAAAGAGATGCCGATGTAGTTATTTTTATTAAGCTCACGGGCATTATTTTTATAAATAAATGAAGGTTGATTTTCGTTGTTAACTATTAAATCTAAATCACCATCATTATCTAAATCTGCATAAGCAGCACCGTTAGAAAATGTAGGTTGTGTAAAGCCCCAAGTTGTACCAATATCTGTAAAGCCAAGATTTTTATCGTTGCGATAAACTTTGTTTTGTAGCGGTGTTCTTGGAATGTTTAGAAGCAGCTGGTCTATATCCTTCTTCTTGCCACCTAAAGCCATTTTATGATAGGTTTCATCAGCAAAAAAATCCATAAAATCAAGATTGGTAACGTCTCTGTTTACACCATTACAGACGTACAAATCGTTCCAGCCATCATTATCCATATCAAACATTAAAGCCCCCCAGCTCCAATCTGTTGCTTGCACCCCACTGTAATTTGCAATGTCTGAAAACTTCCCATTTTGATTATTAAGATGCAAGCAATTTTTTATGTACTGATAATAAAAACCTGCTTTTAATTTTGCATTAAACAAGTCAATATTGTCAAATGAACCTGTTGTTTTTAGCCGTAAATCATTTACAGGCAACATATCTGTAGTAAATAAATCGGGATAACCGTCGTTGTTAATATCTGCAATATCTGCACCCATAGATGAGAAGCTCGTATGTTGCATCCAGCTTTCAAGTTCATCTTTAAAAGTGCCATTTTTCTGGTTAATGTAGAGATAATCTCTTTCGTAAGAATCGTTGGAAACAAAGACATCAAGGTAGCCATCGCCATTAATATCGCCTATGGAAACTCCGAGACCAAAACTTATTAACGAGCCATGAATACCAGCCTGCTTTGTAACCTCTTTAAAATGCCCATTATCATTACGAAATAAATGATCACCACCACCTTTTAAAAACGCACCAACCGACCAATCTTTTTCAGGTAAATCTCGCCTATTAGCAAAGCCTAACTGGTTAACAGGAATAGGACTATTGTTAATCATAAAACAATCTAAATCACCATCCATATCATAATCGAAAAAAGAAACTTGTGTTGTGTAAGCGGAGATATCTAACCCGTATTTAGCAGCAGATTCTGTGAAGGTTAAATCGTGGTTATTGATGTATAATTTATTCTTGCGGTTACCCGTACTCATGTGGCCAGAACTGCTAACGTAAATGTCTAGCCACCCATCCCCATTTACATCGGCAAAAACCACCCCGGTATTCCATTTATCATCTACAATAATGCCTGCCTTATTACTTATATCATCGAATTTAAAATTGCCTTTGTTAAGGTATAATTTATTGGCACTGGTGTTTGAAGTAAGAAAAACATCGGGTAACCCATCGTTATTAATATCGCCAATAGCAACACCACCACCATTATAAAAATTACGGAACAAAAAACTATTTTCTACACGGCCATCCTCAACAGTATTTGTGAAGTTAATACCTGTACTATCCATTAATTGAAATAAAGGTTTGCTAACTTCTTTTACAGAATTTTTACAACTAATAAATACAAATATTGAGGCTAAAACAAGCAATAAAAAAGGCACTTTTTTCATAGTAACAAACATGATGTAATCTACATAAAAATGAGAGGCCATTTTGCAATGACCTCTCATAAATTTATATTAAAAGTTAAACCAAAAAACTAATTATTAATAACCAGGATTTTGTTTAAGATTAGGATTTGCTGCCAACTGAGGGTTAGGTATAGTAAACAACAAATATTTTTTATCGTCTACTGGTTTCTCTTGCCAAGGTGTTAAAAATTTACCAAAACGAATCAAATCATTACGTCTAACGTTTTCTAAATATAACTCGCGTCCTCTTTCATCTAATAAGTTATCTAGAGTAAGAGTAGCTAATGCTGTAGCACCGCGGTTTAAACGAATACTGTTTACAATAGTTAAAGCACCAACTGGATTGTTAGAACGCATTTGTGCCTCAGCTTTCATTAACATAACATCTGACAACCGGTAAAATACATAATCGTTATCCCAATTACCATTACCCTGATTTGGAAAATCGACAGGATATTTGAAAGCACGAATACCTGTAATTTCCAAATTACTACCAACCTCAATAGATTTAACAGCAGGCGTAAAAGATAACGGTGCACCTGTTCTGTCTTTTAATGGGGCGTCAGTTGTTAAATTGTATTGCTGACCCACCAAAAAGCCAACATTTACCCTGTTACCAGGATTAGGTAAACCACCAGGTGTTGCGTATGCTACACCACGTCTCGTATCTGTTGCTTCAAATTTATTATAGAAATCAGATAATGTAGAAAATCCGTTCCAACCACCTGGATTCATATTGTAGTGCGTACCCATATGATAACGTGACCTTATCGGACCAGATTCTGTTCCACCTAAATTTTGGAATGTCCAAATATTTTCTTTACCAATATTTCCATTATTAGGGGCGAAATTATCGAAATAATTAGACGCAAAACTAAACTTACCACTACCAATAATCTCATCAGCTAAACTTATAACTTTAGCCAAATCTGTAGGAGCGAATGTGAATGGTCCAGATCTGTCAGGTGTTGCAGCAATAACAGCTTTGTTTAAATAGCATTTCATTAAAAACACTCTTGCAGCCCATTTATTTGCACCTGTAACTGGCGCATCTGGTAGTATGTCTTTTACAGCTTCTGCTTCTGTTATTATATAGGCTAATGCATCATTACCTGTTCTTACTTTTGATGGGCCAATGGTACTTTCACCAGGTTCACGATAAGCTACTTGATTCCAACCATCTAACATATCAAACATAGACACTGCACGTAAAAATCTTGCTTGTGCTTGCTCAGAAGGTGACGCACCAAAAGAGGTTTGCAACATATCTGTAGCTGCGAAAATGGTACCACTCAAACCATTGTAACTAACATTAATTCTTCCATTATCAGCATCCCATTTGTGTAGGTGTAAAACACGCCATACACCATTATCATCCCAATCTGGACCTCTTGTTGGGGCAATCAATTCGTCAGTTGGTTGCTCGAATAAAGCAAATATTGCACCTTGATCTTGATAAGTACCACGCATTGAATTATAAACACTTTTTAATAATGCCGCAGAGTTTGATGAACCGCCTGATCCACCTACTTGAGCAGGTGTCAAATCGCCGCTAAAGGTTTCATTTAGCTTTGTACAACTGCTTATCAAAAACATTAAAAAAGCAGCAGTGAAACATAATTTTATTTTTTTCATACAATCTATTTTATTTTATTTACAGAGAAAAATTTATACCAAAAGTGAATGTTCTAGCAGATGGGTAAGGGGTATATTCAATACCTACTGATGGAACACCATTAACATTTTTATCAACGTTAACTTCAGGATCAAAACCAGTAAACTTGGTGATTACAAATAAATTTTGTCCGTTTACATATAAGTTAGCATTTTTAAAAAGCTTACCAACAGACCCTAAAGAGTAATTGATGGTTGCGTTAGCTAATTTTAAATAGCTACCATTTTCAATAAACCTATCTGAGGCAGTTACAGGGTTTGCAAACGATTCTTTAATTGGATCTTTAAAAACAGATAAAGCAATATTTCTTCCGCCATTAATACTACCAACATTAATAACGTTATTTAAGGTATTGTTATATATTTTTTGACCAAAAGCACCATTCATATTAATTGTAGCTGTCAATTTTTTGTAACTAACACTTGTGCTTATACCCAATACAGTTGTTGGATTTGGATTACCAAGTAAATATCGGCTGTAACCATCATCTGTATATATAGCTAATCCTGTTGATTTGTCAAACCCTTCAAAGTGCTTGGTAAAAAAAGCAGCTAGTGGCGCACCATTTCTGATTGTTTGCACGTTGGTACCAGAAACACCTTGACCATTTAATTCACCAGTAGGTATGATACTATTTAAACCTTGCACATTATTATCAATGAAGCTAGCAAATACACCTAAATCCCAACTAATTGTGTTAGTCTTTACAATTGCAGCATTTATTGAAACTTCAAAACCTTTATTAATAACTTGACCCTCTAAGTTTTTCCAAGTAACAGTTGAACCTGGAGGAGCTGGTTGAGAAGGAATTGTTGGATATAATAAATCTGTAGTAGACTTATTAAAATATTCTATTGATCCATAAATACGATTTTTTAGTAACCCAAAATCAATACCAAAATTATATTGAATATCAGATTGCCATTTTAAATCTGAGTTAGGGTTATTAACTTGATTTACAGCACCAGGACCAGTAAATGCGTATCTAGCTTGTGATGAGCCAGCAGGGAATTCTTGATTCCCTGTTTTACCCCAACTTGCTCTTACCCTTAAATCTGATATTGCTTTTGATTTAAAGAATTCTTCTTTAGCAACGTTCCATGCTGCTGAAACAGAAGGAAAATAACCATATCGATTATTTGTACCAAATTTAGATGAACCATCAGCACGCATTGTAGCAGTTAAAGTATATTTATCTTTATAACTGAATATTGTTCTTGCAAAAAACGATTGAATTTCGTAAGAAGGATCAACATAAGAACTAATCCTTCTAGAACTTGGATCAGAATATTGAAGATAGTTAGTGTAATCTAAACCGTAGTTACCAAAACCTCCACCTGAAGGACCATAACCGCTAACGTTATTTCCTTTATTTTGATATTTTAAATATTCATAACCTATAACTGCATTCAAATTTAAATCCTTGGATACTGCTTTATTAAAATTTAATGTATGTGTAAGTTGACTTGTTGTTAATTCGCTATTGCCAATACTAGCCCAACCTTTACCAACAATATCTGCTAAATTTATTTTTTGCTGTATAGAAGAACGACGAATACCGGTACTATAATTAATGCTATATAATACTCTGTACTCTAACCAAGGTGTTATTTTATAAAATGGGGAAATACTACCTAATACAGTAGTAACCTTAGATTTATCACTATAAGCCTCTGATAAACCTAAAGGATTAATAATACTATTACCGCCAACATTTACCAAACTATCGCCGATTTTTAATGCTAATGTAGGATTCCATTGTAATGCTTGACCAATAATACTACCAGCAGCACCTGCATTATTTGTTACAGGAGCATTATTTTCTATAAATTGGCTAGATACTAAATTGACATCAATGCCTAATTTTTTACTATCTAATAATTTAAAATTAGCATTAAGACCTATACTATATTTTTTAAAGTCATTTTTTCTAACGATACCCTCTTGGTTTAGTAAGCTTGTTGAAACTCGGTATTTAGCGTTTTCCGTACCAGCACTAAGCGCTACATTATAACTTTGAACATTAGCAGTTCTGGTTATGGCATCTAAAGCGTTAACATTACCTTTAAAATCATTGGCAGTAGAAACTCCATAGTAATCTAGTGCTTGCCTATATTGTGTAGCATCTAAAACATCTATACGTCTAAATAAATTGCTAAAACCGTAAGATGAGCCAGCATCTACTCTAGGTTGACCACTTTGTCCGCGTTTTGTTGTTATTAATACAACACCGTAAGCTGCTCTAGATCCATAGATAGCTGTTGCAGATGCATCTTTTAAAACATCTATACTAGCAATATCATTTGGATTTAAAAAGTTTAATGGGTTACCAGCAGGTGTACTACCTAAATTTTGTGCATTCAAGCCTGGTCTTGCAGATCTGCCATCTAAAGCCACACCATCT
Source organism: Chitinophagales bacterium (assembly GCA_043758365.1). GTDB lineage: Bacteria > Bacteroidota > Bacteroidia > Chitinophagales > Chitinophagaceae > Parasediminibacterium. The sequence goes on along the minus strand of JAYVNQ010000345.1, from coordinate 2,164 downwards.
ACAACGTACAATGGTGCCCCAGTACCTGTAATTGCAGAGTTACCTCTAATTTTTACAGTATTTGCACTTCCTGGTTGACCACCATTTGCCAACACCTGAACACCTGCAACTTTTCCTTGAATTAATTGATCAGGTGCTGTAAATATACCTTTATTAAAGTTCTTTTCAGTAACAGTAGTAACAGCACCGGTTAAATCTTTTTTTCGTGCAGTGCCATACCCAATTACTACAATTTCATTTAATTGATCAGATGCTGACTCCTTTAAGGACACATCTATAGATGATTTACCAGCAATACTTACTTCTATTCTATCAAAACCGATAGAAGAAAAAACTAAAGTTGTTGTGCCTGAGGGAACAGTAATTTTAAATGTACCATCTGCTGCAGTTTGTGCACCAGCTTTTCTGTTACCACCCGTAGCAAGTACAGAAGCATTGGATATACCGCTACCATCTTTTTTGTCGGTAACCTTACCTGTTACCACTTTGTTTTGGGCTAACGCCGCTGTTGAAAACAAAAAAAAGCAAACATAAAGGATACTTTTCACAAGTTTTTTTAGGTTCATAATCGTTAATTGGTTTAAAGTGTTTGTGTACACATTTTAGATAAATGACAAGTTTGTAGTAAAAACGTTGCATTTGAAAATAAAATTAGCCAAATTTTAAAAGTAGCTAACAAGTAGATATTTTCAAGTGGCAACATATTTATGTCTTTAATTCAAATCGCTTGATAAAACTAGATGTTAAAGAAATACTAACAAGAACTGTGTTGTATGTTCTCTTTCGCAAAGGTTTGCGAACGTATTTGCGGTGGATAAATTAAAGGGATAAAATTAACCTGAACTATGAGTTACAGGTGATAATAAGAAAATAGGATTTAAATAGATCAAATTTTCTTACACCCAAAATCCCTTTAATTCTACTAAATCTAGGTTCAGACAATTAGGTGCGGCACAAAACGACTTACGTTGTCTGTTACCAATGTTTTTGCTTCTCTAATGCCTATACCCGCTGGCTCTTGGCCAATTATCCAACTACCAATTACTGGATAATTGCCGTCATATTCTGGTAAAGTAAACAGCTCTTGATAAATGAAACCTTCCTTACCATATTGCCCTTCTGTTTTTTCAACCGTGTTATTGTTTTGTACTATTTCTATATTGCCACCTTCTCTTGATAAGATGGGCTTTTTTACGTAGTTCAAAAGTTTATCGCTCGCAAAATAAGTAGGTAATAAATAGGCACAATCAGGATATAATTCCCACAATATTGGTAGAATTGCTTTGTTAGAAAGAATCATTTTCCAGCTTGGTTCTATCCATAAAGTACAGTTGGTATCTTCTAAAATATGCTTGCCGAACTCATCATTTATCAGCCATTCCCAAGGATATAATTTAAAAATATTTTTTATGGGTTTATCTTCTAAATCTCTAAATATTTTCAAATCGCTATCCCATCCAATATCATCTATAAACACCAATTTGGTTTCTAAATCAGCTTGCATGGCACAGTCTCTTATGTACTCGGTATTGGTCAAATCTTCCAATGTTTCTTTTAAACAAGTAAAGTACAGCGTACCAGGATTAAGATAAATTTTTAAGTATTTCCAGTAGGCAATTAACTTCTCGTGAATGTTATTAAACTGGTCTTTACTTTTATCAAAATCTTGCAACCAAAACCATTGTACAATGCCGGCTTCGTATAAACTAGTGGGTGTATCTGCATTAAACTCCAACATTTTTAGTTGCCCATTTTTATAGCAAAAATCAAAGCGACCGTAAATAGCAGGGTGATCGTCAGTCCAAGTTTTTTCCACGTATTTTATATAATTTTCAGGAATACCCAATTGACTGTACAAATTATTATCCATCACATGTTGTACCGCACCAAGGCATAAATCCCAAAGCTCAGTAGTGGCTTTTTCTATCAATAATACTTCTTCCATACTAAAGCTGTAATAAACCGATTCGTCCCAATAGGGAACGTTAGTTGTATGAAAGCCAAATCCTAATTTTTCTACTTCCGTTTGCCAATTGTTGCGTGGTTGTAATATATTTCTTTTCATTGAAGTTGTTTAACATTTTATTTTTTTGAGAAAGATGGCTATAACGCTTAACCATAGCATGTTCCACCAAGTGACGGTCAGCTTTTCAAATCTTATTAA
>JAYVNQ010000344.1:0-23012 GCA_043758365.1 Chitinophagales bacterium | reverse complement strand
AAGCCTGCACGGCTTCTTCTAATTGCATCTGCAATAGCCGTTATTGCTTCTTCTTGACCAACTACTTTTTTGTGCAATTCATCTTCTAGGTTCAAGAGTTTTTCTCTTTCACTTTGCAGCATTTTACTTAAAGGAATACCAGTAATTTTAGAAATAGCAGCTGCAATATCTTCTGCATCCACTTCCTCTTTTAGTAAACGCTTTTCAGAAAAATTATCCAGTTGATTAGTTAATTCTGTAATAGCGGTTTCTTCGTCTTTTATTTTACCGTAGCGTATTTCAGCCACTTTGCCAAAGTCGCCATCACGTTCGGCACGTTCTGCATCTATTTTAAAACTATCAATATTAGCCTTGGCATTTTGTATTTTCTCTACAATCTCTTTCTCTTGTTTCCATTTCGCTTTTAGCGTATCCCGTTCAACGCTTAACAAAGAAATTTCTAGTGATAAATCCTTTAATTGTGCTTCATCTTTTTCTCGTTTTATAGCTTCTCTTTCAATTTCTAATTGACGAATTTGCCTTTCCAATTTATCCAACTCTTCAGGCATAGAATTCATCTCAAGCCGAAGCTTGGCGGCACTTTCATCAATTAAGTCAATGGCTTTATCTGGTAAAAAACGATCAGAAATATAACGACTAGATAATTCAACCGCAGCAATAATGGCTTCATCTTTTATACGTACATGGTGGTGTGTTTCGTACCGGTCTTTAATACCACGTAAAATGCTCACAGCATCTTCTACGCTTGGTTCATCTATCAATACTTTTTGAAAACGACGCTCTAAAGCTTTATCCTTTTCAAAATATTTTTGGTACTCGTTTAATGTGGTTGCACCTACAGCTCTTAACTCACCACGAGCTAAAGCTGGTTTTAAAATATTGGCTGCATCCATTGCCCCTTCACCACCACCTGCACCTACAAGCGTATGAATTTCATCAATAAACAAAATAATTTCTCCGTCACTTTCGCCTACTTCTTTTACTACCGCTTTCAGTCTTTCTTCAAACTCACCTTTGTATTTGGCTCCTGCAATTAGCAAGCCAATATCAAGTGCAAAAATGATTTTACTTTTTAAGTTTTCAGGCACATCACCATTTACAATACGAATGGCAATACCTTCTGCAATAGCGGTTTTACCAACACCTGGTTCGCCTACTAAAATGGGGTTATTTTTATTCCTTCTTGATAAAATATGAAGCGTTCTACGAATCTCTTCATCACGGCCAATTACAGGATCTAACTTGCCTTTTCTTGCCAAATCGTTGAGGTTTTTAGCGTATTTCTGTAAGGCATTATATTGGTTAGATTGTGTTTGCGAATTAACTGTGTCACCCTTGCGTAACTCAGTGATAGCAGCCATCAAACCCTTTTCAGTTAAGCCTGCATCTTTCAATAATTTACTGGTATCATCATTAATTTGTAACAAGCCAAGTAGCAAATGTTCTACACTTACAAATTCATCTTTAAACTTAGCAATAGATGCAGCAGCTTTTAGCAAAGCATTGTTTAAATCTCTACTTAAATTTTGTGCTGGTTCTGTAGTATTTGCCTTTGGCAATCGCTTTAAACTTTCATCTAATTTCAAGTCTATTGAACTTGTGTTGACGGAATTTTTCTTTAATAAATAATCAATAGAACTATCATCATCATTTAATAATGCTTTTAATAAATGATTAGTTTCTATATTAGGGTTACCATTATTAAACGCCACTTGTTGTACCGCTTGAATGATTTCCTGAGCTTTAATGGTGTAATTATTTAGATTCATAGTTATTAATTGAAAGAGTTTCACACAGAAGAAATTTCACACAAAGGAACAAAGGATACAACGTGCACTAAGGTTTTGAAGCGTTGAAAAATAAGATTACGTTTAACCTAGTAAAGAAGCTTTCGTTTTATATATTAGCTTCATTATTAAAATGCCTTTGTTTCTTTGTGTAAAACAAACTGTTCAAAATCTAATCCAACAAAACAATTCGGAAAATATGTCTGTAAATATACAATCAACCTGTCGCAAAGTCTTATCTACATTGAGTTTCATGCTATTGTTGCAGTTTGCACATGCACAACTGGACTTTACAGGTTTAGAAAAAAAACTAGATGCAGCTAAAAACGATATTGGAAAAAATTATGTATGCCTTATTTATAAAGATGGTAAAATAATTTACAAAAAAGAAACCGAAGGTTTTGATGCTAGAACTCAAGCAAGTATTGGTGCAGCTAGCAAATGGTTGGTGGCAGCACTTGTTATGACCTATGTTGATCAAGGGAAATTATCATTAGATGACAAGGTGAGTATGTACTTACCAATATTTAAAAACTATCGTAAATCTTTTATTACAATCAGGCAATGTTTAAGTGAGATAACTGGCATTAAACCATGTAGTCCATCTGGTGCATCGTTAGAAGAAGTTGTGAGTGCTTATGCAAATAAATGCGACATAGAAACAAATCCCGGTACAGAACTTACTTATAATAATATTGGCATAAATATAGCCGCCCGTGTTTGTGAAGTTGTTGCTAAGCGTGGCTTTGAGCAAATTATGAACGAACGTATCATTCGTCCACTAGGGATGCGTAACACCAGTTTTTTTAGTAATGGTTCCGCAAATCCATCTGGCGGTGCTACCTCTTCGGCTGGTGATTATATTAACTTTTTAAGCCTTTTTTTAAATAAAGGTCTATATAATGCCAAAGAAATTTTAAGCGAAAAATCGTTGGAAGAATTAGCCAAAGTACAAACATCTTTAGGGATGATAAAAACTGCACCAAAATTGGCCGATGGTTATAACTACGCCCTAGCAAGTTGGGTGCAAGAAGCCGACATTAATAACAAAGCAATTACATTAAGTTGCCCTAGTTTAGGCGGTACTTACCCTTGGGTTGATAAATGCCGAGGTTATGCTGCTATCATTTTTACAAAAAATAATAATGGTGACGGTGGCAAAGCAAATTTTACTGAGATTAAGCATTTTATTGATGGAGTAATTGGAGGATGTAAATAGCAAGTGAAGTACGATGTGTGATGTACGATGTGTGATGTACGATTATTAACTTTTATAACAATACAAATTAAAAATCTTAAACGATGAAAAAATTGATAAAAGCTTTACTAGTACTATGTTTCATCACGTTGTCAACTACAATATCATTTGCTCAACATAATTTTAGCAAAGTAGATACTTGGTTAGCGGATAACTTAAAAGACCTTGGCGGCAGAGCAGTAATTGTTGTTTGGAAAGATGGTAAAATAGTTTATAATAATGCAGATAATGGCCTAACACAACGCCAAAAAATGGTAGCTAATTTTTTAGCAAAAAGGAAAGGAAAAGATGCTACCGAAGCCACCAAAGATTTTACAAGTACAACACGTGAACGTATTGCCAGTTGTAGCAAATGGTTAAGTGCAGCATTAGTAATGACGTTTGTAGATGAAGGTAAATTATCGCTTGAAGATACCATTGGTAAGTACTTGCCAGTAATGACACAAAATGGAAAAGGCGGCATAAAAATTTGGCATTGCTTAAGCCACTTAACAGGTATAAAAGGTTTGCAAGGCAAAGACAGTTGGACAGAAATGTCTAACTACAAAACCATGGACGAAGCTATTGCAAGCATTAGTAAACAAGCTGTTGAAAGTGAGCCTGGCAAAGGGTTTCACTATGGTAATACCGGTTTGCAAATAGCTGCTGCTGTTATTGAAAAAATAGGCAAAAAAGATTTTGAAACCCTATTTCAAGAGCGTATTGCAAAGCCTTGTGGCATGAAGCAAACTGACTTTGGCAAAACGGCTGTTCCGCAAGCAGCAGGTGGGGCATTTAGTACCGCAGAAGATTATCTAAACTTTATGGTAATGCTGCTGCAAGATGGCAAGTTTAATGGCAAGCAAATATTAACCGCAAAATCGGTTGCTGCTATGCAACACAATTACGCCAAAGGCGCTACAATAATGGGTTCGCCAAAAGAAGCTGGTGATTTTGGTTATGGTTTTGGAGAATGGACGATGGATGATAATAACCGCTCTATAGCAGTAACAAGCCCTGGTTTATTTGGTAGCTTTCCCTGGATTGATAATCAAAAACATTATGCAGCAATGCTCTTCTCATTTAATATAAATTCAACTGGCAGGCACGAACGCTACAAAGCTTTAAAAGCTTTGGTAGATGAAGCGATTGCCAATAACTATCACTAAGTACCAATATTAAAGTCAGTCTTTATTGTCTACAAGTAAGTACTAAAGGACACTAACTCATAAAGTGTGTAAGCTAAAAATTAGAGTTGGCATTTTATTATGGCCACACCCTTTTTAATAAATTGTATGTAGAAGATAAATGATTTTGTAACCAGCTATTGCACTACTATCATGCTTTTGTTGTGTCACTCACTTGTACGTTTATAACTTTATTCGGTTTTTATTTAAGCGTATATTTTACTTACAGATTTTCCTTTTTTTAAGGATGGATTTACCTAATAACTTAAGAAAGAGCTACAGTAACTTTTCGCTAAACAAAGCTCAACAACGTATCTAACCGTACAAGTGTGCGACGCAACGAAGCTTTATTAACAAACAAATGCTTGTAAACAAAAAATGTTACAACGTGAGTTAACAAAATTGTAGCATTATAATTTATAGGACTGCTTAGTGCTTTACAAAGATGAAAAGTGATTGGATTAATTATCAAAATCTGCACCAGCAGATAATGCTTCCCAAGCTGTAAGCTCCTTGGTTAGCAAAGTAATTTTACCTTGAATAGCACCAATAGCAATTTTACCAAGTGCCAAACGCAACGGTGGATTTTCAGTTTCCGAAATTTCTATAATTGCCAAAGCAGCTTTTACAGGATCGCCAGCTTGCATACCATTTCTAGCTGTCATTAATTCTTTAGTTCTGCCCACACGTGTGCTACGATAAGCAGCTATTTCATGCTCGCTAGTTTTCATAGAAGCCCCAGCCCATAAGGTTCTGAAAGGTCCAGGCTCTACTAAAGTAACTTTAATATTAAAGCCTTCTAGCTCGTGATATAAGGCCTCGGTAAACCCTTCTAAAGCATGTTTACTTGCATTGTAAATACCCAAACCGGGAGTGCCAGTAAGCCCAGCAATTGACGATACTTGAAAAATATGCCCACTTTGTTGTGCACGCATAATTGGTAAAACGGCTTGTGTTACAGCCAATGCACTAAAAAAATTGGTTTCCATCTGGTCGCGACATTCCTGCATGGTTACTTCTTCAATACCACCAAAAAGACCATAACCTGCATTGTTTACCAGCACATCTATTTTACCAAACTTGTTGCTTACTTCATTAATTACCTCTGTAACTTTTTCATGGTCGTTTACATCTAAAATATACCCAAAAGTTTTACCACTAACAAGGTTGTTTACACCTTCAATTTGGTCTTGTTTGCGTACTGTGCCAATAACCGTATTGCCTGCTAGTGCTGCTTGCTGTGCCAGCTCTCTACCAATGCCTGTTGACACACCTGTGATGAACCATACTTTGTTTGACATAACAATTGATTTATGATTTGTAATTTATGATTTGTGATATGCAAGACTACAATAAAATTGGAAGCTGATAGTTATACAAGCAGGAAATATTGCTAAATTTTTCAATAAAATATGAAAGCTATTAAACAACAAAAACTGCCTTTTTTTAGGCAGTTTTTTGTTTTTATAAATCATTTGTATTATGCTTCTTCAGGCTGTAAAGCCCACTCATTAATGGTTTCCGACAAAGTGGTTAAAGTTTGGTCTGTTGTTTTTTCCTCATTTAATGTGGTTAAAAACAATTTTGCAACTTCATCAAGACCTAGTAAATGTGCATGTGTTTTTAAAGAGCCATAAGCCGCTATTTCGTAGTGTTCAATTTTTTGGGCAGCTACAATTAACGTAGCATCTCTACCAAAACCTTCTTCGTATTCTGCAAAAGCTTCTTCCACTTCTTTTACCAAACCTTCCATTGCTAAACACTTTTTACCCGCTGCTTTTTTACCCATTAGTTCAAATACTTTTTGAAGCCTTACAACATGATTTTTAGTTTCGCTTAAATGGGTGGTAAAGCCAGCTTTTAAATCTTTGCCGTGTGCAGCTTTTACCATTTTAGGTAACGCTTTTACTAAGTGATTTTCAGCCCAAAAAATATCTTTTAATAAGTCTTCAAAAATCAGAGCCAAATCTTCGGCGTGTTTTGGATGTAATTTACTTGCGGGTTTTTGAGTTGGCATTGTTCCGTTTGTTTTTTTCATGATAATTTTTTTTGATTAATGTGTTTTGTATTTAAGGTGGGATGAAATATTTTAAAATGCATCACCTTGGGATGCTTGATTGATTCTTCTTGCCCTAGTCTCTTCACTTTCAACTTCAACGATCCTTGTTTTTCTTTTTACATTTTTGTCAAGTTCTTCTTGTTCGTTATCTGCATCATCTGCAAAAGATTCGTTCCAAACATTACTACTGCCAACTTTTAACTCTTTCTGTAAGTGAGGGGCTGTTTGGTATGTTGCTAGTGAGTTAGCTTCTATATTTTCAAGACTTATATTACCATTAATTGTTTTGTCTTTTGGAAAACTAGAAGCCGCTTTTTCTGCTTGTTCAAATGCTTTGAATTTTCCATTAGCAAAATCGCCCATATCTTGCATTGGTGTGTTATTACTGGTTTGTTTTTGTAATGATATCATTTCAAATATTTTATGGTTAAAGCAATATTAGCAGTAGCCACAAAAAATTTATACCGAGCTTTTTTTCTACACATAAATGATAATTGTTGACATAAATGCCCAGTGATAACTTTAGGCTTTATTGCTTTACAACCCATACCGATACTGAACCCCCGTTGCAATGAAACTCGGCTTCGCCATTCTCATTCACGGTATTTTCTTCGCTTCTATTACCTGTAAAATCTATAAAAATTTTATCTGCAAGATGCTTCCCTACATACATGGTTTTATAGCCTTCATTGCCGTTAGATAAAACAACTGCGCAACCACTATTTGGCTTGTCTTCTACACCTTCTCTGGTCCAACCAATACAGTTTGGATGATCGAGATAATCATGTTGTTCACCATAAGCAAATTGCTTACGAGCTAGTAATAATTGGTCAATAGCATTTACCTTATCTAAAAATATTTCATACTCGTTACCGTCCTTGCCATGGTCTTTATAACTGGCACCATATAAACAAGGATAAAACACCATTGGGATACCATTAACCCGTAATAATATAAGGGCATAAGCCAATGGCTTAAACCATGTTTCTACTGGTGCTTCTAAAGCTTGCAATGGTTGTGAGTCGTGGTTTTCAACAAGTGTTACGGCAAAAAGTGGGCAGTATTTTACTAGTGAATTATCGAAAATAGTCCGCATATCGAAGTTATTACCAGCTTGAGATGCTTTATGGAAATTGTTTTGTAATGGAGCATCAAACAACTGCACTTTGGCACCCGTCATATCCAAATATTCAAGTAACTTATTGGGGCTGAAAGTATTCCAATATTCGCCTACAATAAATAAAGGCTTATCGCTAAAATGCTGCACATGTTCAACAAATTCTTTTATAAACCTTGGCGTAATATGTTTTAATGCATCTAATCTAAAGCCATCAACATTGGTTTCTTTTATGTACCATTCTCCCCAGCGTTTTACCTCTTCCCTCACCTCATAATTTCTGTAATCAATATCTGCATACATTAGGTAATCAAAATTACCCATCTCATCTTCAATATTCTCTTCCCAGTCGTCACCATACTCATTCAAAATAGAATAAATAGCGTTTTCGTCGTGGTATTTTATCCAATCAATACCACTAAAACAATCCCTATTCCATTGAAATTGTGAGTATTTGCCCGCTCTACCATCAAAAGTAAATTTGGTGTATGCTTCTACTTCAAACGGCTCACTTATAAACTCGTTACGGTTATCCATATTTACTTTTCTAACCATCATTTTTTCCAACTCATCGGCACCAGCCTTATGGTTTAAAACAGCATCTGCATATACTGCAATATCATAGTTGTGAGCAGCCTTTATAGCGGTAATATAATCGGCCTTGCTACCATATTTTGTCGGTACACCCCCTTTCTGATCAAACTCGCCCAAATCCCACAAATCATACACGTCATAACCAACCGAAAAACCGCCACCACCACATTTTGTAGCTGGGGGCAACCATGCGCCTGTAATACCTAAATTGCTTAAGTACTTTGCTTGCTCGGCAAAGTGTTTCCATAAAAAACTATCGCCTTGTGTGTACCAATGAAAAAATTGAATAAGAGTTAGGTTTTGTTGCATTGCTTGTTATTATTTTTGAAACATATATTACTAATAGTATTCCCCATTTAACAAACTCTTTTTTTAGGCTTTTGCAAGTAAATATGTACCAAATTTTACCCATTTTTTCAGGTATAATTGTTTAATTAGTAAAGAAAAAATAAACATCATGAGAAGTATTCTTTACATCATCGCAGTAATTTTAGTAATTGGTTGGTTGCTTGGATTTTTTGTCTATAACACAAGCGGTATCATTCACGTTTTGTTAGTTATCGCTATCATAGCTTTAGTTTTAGGGGTTATAAAACGAGCCTAGTTTTTATGGTTAGTAAAACCTCGATCAATTATTATGCTTTAAATTTATTTTATGCCATTGCAAGTTGTACTCAACCCTTCAATCAACAATGCATTTAGCTTGTTTGATGAATTGATTTATTTAAGATCAATTATTGATAGTGCGACAGATCAATTGAAAAAAATTAGTTCTAACGATTTGCAGTTAAGTGATTTGATAAAAAGCATGATAGTTTTAAATAATAGCAATTTGAAAGAGATTGATATTGAGGTTTGGAAAGAACTGACAAGAGACACAGTTAAGGAAATACAACTAGACAATGTAGTGTCTGTAATGAAAAAGCATGAAGATGCTTTTGAAAACAGCTTATATCTTGCTACAATGATAGTAAATAGTTATCGACGTATTATTGATAATAAATTTACCAATTTTACTATCCGTAAGAAGTTGCAAACACAATTAAATAAGGTATTGTACTTATGTTTACAGATAAAATTGTTACGCCAAAATCCTTGTAAAATACCGCATAAATTAGTTGGACAATTATTTTAAAATATTTTACAAATAGCAATAAAAGCTTCAAGCAATTGGAGCTTTTATTATTACGGAATCTCTTGCAGCACTAGGCTTTTAGCCATTAACCACCTCAATACTAAGTAAACAATAATTATAAATATAATACCTGCTAGAGCCTCTAATAGCAGCATGAATTTACTATTATATTTATCGTGTATCCAACCATCAATAGCAGTCATATAAACTACGGGGATGTTAGCTAACGACAATAATAAAGCATACTTTGTAGAAGCAGATGTTTTGCCACTTGCATACAATGCTAAAGATGTGTAAACTGCATTTGCCAACCCTAAAGCAAAGGCATAAAAAAGTACGCCAACAATATAAACAACAGGAGTACAAGGCAAAATAGCCATAATAGCCGTTACTAGAGCACAGATACTACCAGCACTGAAAAATGCAAACCAATTGCCAAATTTATCTGCTACCCAACCACCAATAACACAACCAATAGCACCAATTACACCACTTAGTACTCCTGTTACTAAAGCTACTGTATCGGCATTGGTTTTCCAATCTTGTGCAATTGATGACCATAGGTTTGATGCTGCGCCAGTAGCAATAGGCATTAAAAACATGATTAAAATAAACAGTACTATTGGCACACGTACAATGGCTAGCAAACTGCTGCCCATATTTTTTAATTCTACACCAATTGTTGCAGCTTTAGTGCGTTGTACATCTGTAATTCTAAAAATAAATAATCCCACCATTAATGAACTTATGCCTAACACAATACCAGCAATACTTGCATTAAAATGACTTGCCAACCAAAGCCCAGCACCGCCCCCAAAACCCATACCACCTAAGTTACCTGCTTGATACCAACCGCTTGCCAACCCTTTTTTAGTTTCTTCAATTCTGTGTGCCATAAGCCCACCTAACGGTAGTACCACAAATGTTGCCGCCACTTGCGATAAAAACAAAATAAACGTTATTAATGTGGCATTTTTTACACTATAAGTAATTACTGAAAGTAGCACCAATGTTGATACACAGGCTATAACACCTATCCAATACCACTTGCGTAAAGTGAGTGATAAATCTGCCAGAGGCCCCCACAAGAAACGCCACACATTTGCTGAAAAACCAATAGCTACTATACTAGCGGATTGTGCCACTGTAAAGCCATGTTGGGTAAGCAAATAAGGTAAAGTAACTGTTGCAAAACCGATGCTTATACCAAAAGGCAATACCAAAAAGAAAAAATAATAAGGCTTAGTAAATTGTTGTTCTTTCATGGTATATGGTTGGTGGAACAAATTACTAACTACGGCGGAGACTTGAAAGAATTACAAATACATAATGTGAGCAACGCTGAATAAAGTTATAAACGTGCAAGTGAGTGACACAACCGAAGCACCATAGTAGTACAAAAGCTGGTTACAAAAAATAATCAGTTACTTTAGATAAGGCTACATTCTAGTTTTTAAAACTTTGAATATGTTAAGATTTTACGGCGCCAAACTTACCCTCACACTCAACCCAGCCCTAGTATTAATAGTTGGGGCAGATGTAGATATATAAGGCGTTACACGTCGCTGATCGAAGAAGAATTTAAGGTTGATGCGGCTGTTTAAAACATAGTCAATTGATGGCTGAATTGTGACTACTTTTTGCCCCCCTGTGCCATACGCATTTTGCTGATCGAGGCGACTGTTACTGGTAGCATCGTTACGAACACCAATATCTAATTTAATGCTCAAATCATTATCCAATTTAGTGTTTTTCATAAACGGCAGCTTAAATGGTAAGCGTAAACCTTTTATGCGATAGCCACCACCAACTACTATCTCGGAGCTATTGGTTTCGCTTAACTGATAATCAATTAAACTTAAACTTAACTGCCGACTTTTATTGTACAAAAACTTTAAGTTGAGCTGTTTGACGGTGGTAATTTCTAAGCCTATCAATGGGCCAAAATCTTCCTTAATGGTAATGTTTGGGAGTAAGAAGAAAGGTATATAATTGCCACTAACAGTATCGATAAATTGAGGTGCACCAAGGTGCAATGGATCGTAATAATTTAAAGCACTTGTGTAACTGTTCATACTTAACTCGCCTTTGTAACTATGCGTTAACGTAATACTGGTAAAGGTTTTAGCCAATTGCTCTAATTTAGATAAGCCTGTATAAGTTAACCTCCAATTTGGTTTTGGCAAAATACTACGAAACGGATTTGACTTAATACTTCCATTATTTTGATTGAGTAAACCAACCGTATTCGCATCCTTACCCGTGTAAGCCGCAAGAAAAGCTGGTATCAACACATCTTGCGAATAACGACCATAGCCTTTCGCATAACCATCTGTATTTACCAACCCTGCGTAATATGGATTGCCAGCCGCCACACGTTTTGAAATCACTAACCTGTTAGCCTCGAACTGTTTAAATGTTGCCGACACTTCGTTGGGATTACTGCTATTAAACAAAGTACCAAATGAAATATAAGACACACTAAAACCACCACTTGCATAAGGGCTTAAATGTTGCTTTTTACCAAGGTTATTGCTAATGGTATCTTTAAATAATTCAGAGTATTCTTTACTAAAACTTTTATCAAGATTAAGATCGATAATGAACTCCCTAACAGGCTCTAACTGTGCTGTAAAATTGAGAGTTTGCTGATAGTTCTGCCTATAAAAATCATTGAAAGAACTGTCTCGAGAAATAACGCCTTGCGCCGCTTTTTTATTCAACCAATTGGTATCTGGCTGGGCACCAAATACATAATCTAAACCGGGTTGATTGGTTTTAAAATTTTGCCCTAAAAATTGGGTACTATCTAAGTACCCTGGCACACGGCTGCGGTAGTTTTCGGTGTAGTTAATGGACGCACGTTTTACCAGTGTTAGTAACTTACCTGCACCCCTTTCTAAGCCGCTCATATCAACAGGTTCATTAGCTTTTTTCAATCGTTCAGCAATGCGTACATCTTGTTTTTGTTGTCGCCATTTTTGCAAAGCTGCCTTTTTAAATTTACCAACTAACAGCTTGCCATCTTTATCATGTATCGCTTCATCTCTTGTAGGAATTGTTATACCCAAAGCATTGGCTGGAGTGGTAGATTTAGTAATAGCATTGGTTGGCTGTTTAACAGGATTGACCTTTGGTTTTGGTGGTGGTACATTATCAATTGCACGTAACCAACGGCTTTTACTATAGAGTCGTGTAAAGTCGAATTCGGTGGTTAAATTATTACGTTGTCCATTCTCTAAAATATTACCAATGCCAACAGCCAAGCGGCTTGCAGCCACCCAACTGAACGATGTACCATAATTGTAGCGTGCCGTAATCCAATCGGTTAGCGGTAGCTTATTAATAGGAATTGTATAGCTTAAAATAGCCTCTTGGTTGTACTGAATATTTCTACCACCGTTTAAAAAATTATCGCGAACAGAATCTTTTTTTGCTTTAGTATCTAATGCTCCATTTGGCTCATCGACATAGGCATTGTTGGTGGCTTTAAAATCGAAATTAAGACTACGGCTAAAATCCCAGCGAAGGTTATAATACCTATCGAATTTAAAATATTTATCGTATGTGGTATCCACTCTTTCAACTTTACTAGCCGTTAAATCGGTATTCACTACACGAGGAATATATTGCCCAAATTGACGGTTTACATCAGCCCTAAAACTTAGTAAGGATGGCTTAAGGTTAAAATTAAAATCTTTGATTGGATTTAACCAAGGGCTTCTATTTTTTATCAATTTTTTGAATGGCTCAATATACTTTGATGAATTATTAAATGTGTAACCCAAGTTACCACGGTACTTATTCATCTCATTTTTTAATACCGTAGGATTAATTTGAGTTGTTTGTGTAAACGAGTAACTCACATCAAAATTGCTAATACTCAACAACCCTGACCTACCTTTTGGCATCACCCTAACATTGGTAAAGTTGAGGGTTTTTATAGTTGTTTGATCGAGGGCTGCATTTTTGATAGAGTCTTTCTGAGCCTGTGTTTTAGCCGAACTAACCTTATCATTGTACAGTACATCTTTATCAAAAGGATCGTACTGTGGCGTGTGGATTGTTTTATTAATACTTGTATAAATTGGGATGGATAGTCTTGATGCTTTTGGCATTAATTTACCCGCATCTATTGTTAAGGCTGCATCAAATTGAACCATATTATCTCTGGCACGGTCGCCAATTTTTTGTTCAATGCTACCAAAACCTTGTGTGTAAGTATTTGCAGAAACGGTCAATCTTCCTAAATCTGCCAACTGCATATCTACCCTACCCAATGCAGCATACGATCCTTTTTCATCAACATTCGAGAGGCGTAATTCATTTATCCAAACCTCTGCATTTAGTGGGTTTGCATTAGCATCTTTTGCATTTTCAACACCTATTAAAATCCCTGTTACTTCACCCAAATTTGGGTTACCCAAAACGCTGAAAGTTTTAGTACCTATCAGTTCTCGGTAAATGTCTGTAACGCTTGTACGCACACCATTTCGTCGCAATTTTAATTTTACTAAATCTTGTAAATTAAAATCCAAATTATTGTCAGTAGGCCAAACCTGATCGGCATTAGCTTTTGGATAAACACCTGGTAAAGTAATTTTTAGAGGAATCTTTATTTCGTAGTAATTATTCAAAAAATCTTGCCCAATTCTTACCACTAAATTCAATTCTTTATCTTTTACAGGGGTAAATTTCAACACACTTTCAGCATGAGTAAACATGGATAACGTACCATACTGACGCATATCTATATTAACCGTTTTAAAAGTTGCCCTAGCATCGCCATCGGCTAAATTTCGCACCTGCATACTTAACGCTTGCTCGTTCTGCAAAAGGTTTACACCGTTATTGCTCAATACTTGCACACGTTCTATGCCCGGTGGAATAACATAGTTTACAGGCGTTCTGCTACTGTTCTCTTCAAGGTTTACTGCAAGGGTATTTAAAGTGGTAGTAGTCGTGTTAATTGGGGTGTAAGAACCAGTTGTATCTAGGTTGTAAGTAAAGTTTCTCCATTGGTTACGCACAAGATCTAGCTTGGCAAAACGTAACACGGTTGAGTCCTCAAAATCAGTGAGGTACATTCTTACAAAACGAATGGATTTAAAATCTGGAATTTGCCCTACTTTTTTTGAATAATCTCTAATAGGCACACGGAATAAATACCAAGTTTCTTGACCAGCACTTCCATTGGCATATTGCACATTTACCACTTTGCTGTCAGTAATATATTTCGTAGTACCAACTGCCATGCCTGGTTTTAAATCAAACTGATATTCATAGTATTCTTCAGTTTCGTTCAAAGTATTATCACGGTTCAAATCTTCATTATCTGGGTACAATGTTGCAGCTGATGAAAACTGAGAATTAGTTGTTGCAATGGGCGAGTTACCTTGTGGATTGTTATAGTTTTTATACCTACCCAATATGCCTGTACCAGCAGCATCAAATGCAGGATCACGGTACCACGCATAATCATCGTTTGATGGATCTTTTATAGCTCTTTGATACAAAATCGAATTAACACCAAACGTAGTGGCCACGCGGCTTAGGTAGTTGGCACGTTTACGTCTTTCACCATCATCATCTAAACCATCATACCCTACATCTTGGTAAGCTCTATCATCAGGATTATTACTAAATGCTTGTGTAATTTGTATTGGATTTACAGGCGTTTTGCCCCAAGTATTACTGCTATCAACTGCGGCTGGAGATGTTGGTGTGTTCAAGCCATTCTCGTAAAAACGCTTCCCATCTTTTAAAATATCTTCACTAATATTTCCCAAGTTAATACGCAGTGTACCACCTGTGCTAGTTGGGTTTTTTATAAATGGATTTTGTACCCAGAACTCAATATTCTCAATATTATTTGTTTCAAAATCTGTTTGGTCAATGCTACGCATTAAGCCACCCCAACGGGCTTTTGGATTTTTCAATTTACCATTGGCATCAATTTGCGAAGCATTATTTTCAAAGTTGTAGGGGCCTAAATCGGTTGGATAATAAGCAAGGTCAAAAGTAACTTGCTGGGTGTTAGTTATGTTTGTTGTTTGTTGTGGAAATAGTTCGTTGGTGTAAACCAAACGAGTCCTCGGATCACTCAATTCATCCAAGTTTTTCCTTAACGGATTACTACTACTATTTTTATCTTGCAAGGTTGGTTCAATATTGTACCAAGCCAATTTTGCACGATTTTTTCCATAGTCAACACTATCAGTTAAAGTGGCTTCTGGAAACTTAGGATTACCCTGTGGCGTACTTGCCAAAGCCCATGCTACCAAAGGAAAGCGAAGGTCTAAACTACTTCTGGTGCCTTCAAAATCATCTATATAAAACAAGCCATTACCACCAGTACCAATTTGCGCAGGATGCCCAGGTTTTAGGTAAGCACCTTCGCCGTAAGCAGTAATAGTACTCATGGTTTTAGTGGTGTAAAAAGGTAGTTTATCTAACAATCTTGTAAGGCCTGGTAATTCAGATTTATAACTAATATCAGCACCATACATAGTGTTACGAATAGGGTCTTCGCCAATATTTACCTTGGTAAAAAATGGTCGTTCATTTAATCGTACCATCGACGCACCAAACTGTAATTTTTTATTGGCAACATACTCTGCTCGTAAGCCCAAAAAGCCCCGTTGTTGTAACCCGAACTGTGCATTATTTTCATAAGACACATTTACAGGAACACCAGAGTTTAAAATAGCTTGGTTTAAAATTCGTACCGTTCCAAGGTTATAATCAATACTAAAATCAATACCTTCTAGTAAATTTTGCCCACCTGCTGATACTTTTACAGAACCTTGTGGAATATTAAACGCACCCAAATAAATTTCGCTTCCACCGCTGCCTTTTGCTTGCCCTTGCATAACAAAACGGTTAAGGTTGGCATAGGTTTGTGCTATCGCTTTTATACTATCGTACAATTGTTGGTACACATATTTTTGCTGTAAAGCTGGTGTGCCTGTAAAGGCCAATCGAGCTAAATCGCTACCAAAAGGCTCCAGAACTGGGAAGATGATTTTACCCTGTTGTGAAATAACTGTAAAGCCTTCCACATAATCGTAAATACCATCTGGCTGTGGATCGTTTCTGCTGTTCAATCTATCTAATCCTAACACATTCAATAACGATTTTCCATCAACACTTGGTGCTGCTTCTGGCAAGTATCTTTTTAAGCCACCGCTTGGTTCTTGATACAACACATTTAACTGAAACCCATCTTTTGTTAGCCCAAATAAATCTAGGCTATACACATTCTTCATCATCAATTTCCAAATGGGTAAAGTGGTACGTGCAGATGTGGCTTTTAATAGTTTTAGGAACAATACTTTTTGTACACCAGAGGTTGCTTTATTAGTATCTAACGACACATCTTGGCTAAACTCACCAACCTGATAAACTCTACCATTATTGGTATATTGATAAGCTACTGCTAATACTTCATCTGGCTGCAATTGTCCGCTTAACGAAATAAAACCAGCTTGTGGATTGAAGAAATATTCGTTAGTATTTAACTTACGGGCAAAGGTTTTTTCAAAGTCATTTACTGGTGTTAAGCCTCTTGCAATTAACCGGCTATTTATTTGAGATGGGTTACGGTTATTAGGGTCTGACGTTAAAAAGTTGTACAAATTATTAGCACCATTTGCTGGTAAAGTGCTTGTAGTAAGCGACTGGTTGGCAGGGTTATAAGGTTGGTTTTCGCCTAAATCCATTAAGCCCACAATATCTCTGGCATCCGTAGTAGCACCTGTACGATTGGTAACCCAAACTTCTATCCGTTGTACTTGCACCTGGCTATTCACAAATGGCAATTTTGCCATAGTAGTATTGTAGTTATTTTTAAAATATTGCCCCATTAAAAAGTGACGGTTCTCTTCGTAATCATCCAACTTTTTTTGGAAAGTGGTAGATGCTGCACCACCTTTTAAAGTTTGGGTTTGCCGTTGACTACGTTGTGTAGCAATAGCACCTGTTAAAAATAATTTACCAAACTGCAACTGTGTTTTTAACCCGAATAAATTTTGAGAAGATGGTATTAATGTGCCTTTAGATTGCCAAGACATATTACCAGCTTCAATACTTTTTATAATTTCGTCATCCTTGCCTTTATAGTCTAGTTTTAATTGGTTTAAATAATCAAAATTAGCCAATGTGTTATAACTGATTGGAAGCTTCAACTTATCGCCAATATTAGCGTTCACGTTAAAGTTTGTGTTCATGTTAAAATCGAAACCACCATTTTTTCTAGCAGATTCTGGTAAGGTTGGGTTTAAGGTTTTTTGCCCTTGATAACCTGCCATAATATCTACTGAACCTTGCGGTTTAATGTCAATGTTCAGGGAATTCTTCTTCCCATTTTTAGTTTTGGTGGTATCTAGTTTCACCCCATCTTTTGCACCAAAAATTCTATCGAACAAACTGTTATAAACAGTCAATTTTGGCGGTTGCTGTTTTTGATTTAATAAGGTTAAGGCATTGGCACGCTCTTTAAAATAAGCTGTTTCATCTAACTTATTTTGTAGGGCATAATATTCTTCAAAAGTTAACGAGGTTGGCTTACGATAGATTGTGTTACCAATTTTTTCGACAATAAAATAACTGTTAGTTTTAAGGTCGTATTCTATTTTTTGTTTTATAAATGATGTGTCCTTAATATCAAAAGGGTTACGGTTTTGGTAGGTAAATCTATCGCCTCTTCTATCATTGATAGGGAAACGTAATATATCTTTTTTGGGAGCAGAACTATCTTTGATTTGGGCAAAAACTGCCGAACCACCCATAAGCCAAAAAAAGGCGGTAGTAACAAAAAACTGCAAATAAAATTGAGATGACTTCAAAAGACAACTACACTTAGGTTAAGTAAAATTTACTGCAATAACTAGAGGTTTTTTAAAGCTTGTTTAATCATGTCTTCTAAGGCTATATCTGGGTTTGAAAGTAACACTTTTTTAATCGCATTTTCTGCCATTGGTTTTCCTATTCCTAAAGCAATTAATGCATTTATCGCATCCAAATCAACAGAACTTACGGTTAAGTGTGCCAATGGGGTTTCCATGGCTTGCTTACCCAATTTATCCCGCAATTCAACTATTAACCGCTCTGCACTCTTCTTCCCTATTCCTTTGATGCCTTCTAACTGTTTTGTGTTGCCCTGCACAATTGCTTTTGCTATTTCATCGGGCCTCATACCAGACAACATCATACGTGCTGTTGCTGCACCAACACCCGAAACGCTAATGAGCTGTAAAAACATTTCTTTTTCAGCCACATCAGCAAAGCCATACATGGTTTGTCCATTCTCGTATAAATGAATGTACGTGTGTAATAAGCCTTCGTCTTTATTAGCAATAGCACTATAAGTATTCAAACTAATTTGTAAATCGTAGCCTACACCATTTACATCTACTACTAAACGGGCAGGTGTTTTCACAGCAAATTTTCCTCTAACAAAAGCTATCATAATATGTTGCGAAAATAGGTTTTTTGACGACGTATGTTACACGTATTTTCGAAAAAATATTACACGTATGACAACCAAATTGACCCTATCTGTAAATGAAGATATTGTAAAGAAAGCCAAAGAAATTACCAAAACAAATGGAAAGAGTATTTCTAAAATGGTAGAAGACTTTTTTTCAGGTATGCCCTCAACTAATTCTACCGATACTTATAGGATTCATCCTGAAGTTAGAAAACTAAGGGGCATCATAAAAAATGACGATGGCAGAAACTATAAAGATATTATTGCAGCGGAAATTTTAAAAAAACATAGCTGATGATACATGTTTTTTTAGATACCGACATGCTACTAGATTTATTTTTAGAAAGAGATAATTTGGTTGATAATGCAGAGAAAATTTTATCAAAAGTTTACGACTAAGCCATTAAAGGTTTTGTTTCCGCCAAATCGGTTTTAGATGTCCACTATCTTTTAAGAAAAGAAGTGGGGAATAATCAATCACAACAAATAGTAGAAAAATTTTGTGCCCATTGTTCAATTATTGAAATAGATGAGCCTAAAATCATCGCAGTGCTTCAAAAACACACAAACGACTTTGAAGACCAAATACAACTGCAATGTGCATTAAGCAAAAAGAACATCAAATACCTTATTACCAGAAATGTCAAAGATTTTAAAACAGATGCAATAACCGTACTTTCGCCCGACGATTTTTTAAAACTTTACGAAAAGATATGAGTAAAACTACTGCAGCCATAACCGCTATTGGAGGCTATGTTCCTGAAACAAAACTGACCAATTTTGACCTTGAAAAAATGGTTGCCACCAACGATGAATGGATTAGAACTAGAACCGGCATTTCTGAAAGACGCATTTTAAATACACCTGGTTCTGCAACTAGCGATCTTGCTGTACCTGCCATTCAAGAATTATTACGCAAGAAAAACCTTGACCCAAAAGACATAGATTGTATTATTTGTGCAACCGTTACGCCAGATATGTTATTCCCATCTACTGCTAATGTTATTGGTGAAAAAATTGGTGCTACCAATGCTTTCGGGTTCGATTTAAGTGCAGCCTGTAGCGGCTTTTTGTTTGCCTTAACCACTGGTGCAAGTTTTATAGAAAGTGGTAGATATAAAAAAGTGATAATAGTTGGTGCCGATAAAATGAGTGCCATTATTGATTATACCGATAGAAATACTTGTATACTTTTTGGCGATGGTGCAGGTGCGGTTTTACTAGAACCTAATACCGAAGGTTTTGGGGTACAGGATAGTATTTTAAAAAGTGATGGTAGCGGCAAACATTTGTTGCACATGAAAGGTGGCGGATCGTTACGCCCTGCAAGTGTAGAAACCGTGTTGGCAAAAGAGCATTTTATTTACCAAGAAGGTACTAGCGTTTTTAAATTTGCCGTAAAAGGTATGGCCGATGTAAGTGCCGAATTATTAGAAAGAAATGGCTTAACGGGTGATGATATTGCATGGCTTGTTCCTCACCAAGCCAACCTTAGAATTATTGATGCAACCGCAAACCGTTTAGGTTTGGATAAAGAGAAAGTAATGGTAAATATTGGCCGTTATGGCAATACCACTGCTGCAACCATTCCACTTTGTTTATGGGATTGGGAAAGCCAGCTTAAAAAAGGAGATAAATTGGTTTTTGCGGCCTTTGGTGGTGGTTTTACTTGGGGTGCTACTTTAATTAAGTGGGGCTTTTAGGAAAAGAGTCGTTATTCTAAAATCGATTATCGGAAGTTGTACAAACATCGTACATCACACATCGTTACTCGTACATTAAAAATCCTCGTTCAAACGAATTAACAAAACAATACCCTATTTGCCGTTATTTTTACACCCCAAAAATTATTGAATGAAAAATTTTACACTTGGTTTAAATGTTGTTTTGGTTATAGCAGTTGCAGTTTTATTTTATTTACATTTCTCGTCTGCAAAGCCTGTTAAAGTTGCAGCATCGGTAATAAATAGTTCAGCAATTTCTAATTTTAAAATAGCTTATTTTGAAAGTGATTCTTTAGAAACTGGCTTTGATTATTACAAGCAAATCAGTAAAGAATTGGCAACATCTGAACAACAAAAAAGAAGTCAATTATTGAACGAAAGAAATGCTTATATCGAAAAGGTAAAAGAATATCAAGCCAAAGGTCAAAGTATGACACAGATGGAAGCTGCAAAAGCCAATCAAGATGTAGAGCAACGGCAGAAAGCCATACAAGCCAACGAACAACAAAAAAGCCAAGAAATTCAAGACGAACGTTTTAAAAAATTACAAGACATTAAAAAGAAAATTGAAGACTATTTAAAAGATTATAACAAAAACAAAATCTACTCTTTTATCTTATCAAGTTCATCGGAATTAATGTATTATAAAGACAGTGCTTACGACATTACCAAAGATTTAATTAAGGGACTAAACGAAAAATATCCGAAGAAAAAATAGTTACTCCAATGCAAATTATTATCTTTCAATCCCATCCAAACTAACAGGATGGGATTTTTAATTATCAACTTATGAGTACTACCAACTTTAAACCAACTTTAGGTTTAGTAGATGCTACCATGATTGTTGCTGGCAGCATGATAGGTTCAGGAATCTTCATTGTAAGTGCCGATATTACCCGCAATGTAGGCAGTGCAGGTTGGCTAATTGCAGTTTGGCTTATAACAGGTTTTATGACGCTCATTGCAGCCCTTAGCTATGGCGAATTAAGTGCGATGTTTCCCAAAGCTGGCGGTCAATATGTGTATTTAAAAGAAGCGTACAATCCTTTGGTGGGCTTTTTATATGGTTGGAGTTTTTTCTCGGTCATTCAAACGGGAACTATTGCTGCGGTGGGCGTGGCTTTCTCTAAATTCTTGGCTTATCTAGTACCAGAATTAGGAAACAATTATTTCCTATTCGATTTAGGCATTATCAAAATTTATTCAGGTCAGTTGGTGGCCATTGCCATCATAATTTTATTAACCTATATTAATTCTCGGGGTGTAAAAGAAGGTAAGTTTATACAAACCATTTTTACCACAGCAAAATTGTTGGCTTTGGTAGGCTTAATTGTGTTTGGTTTTATTTTAGTAAAACATAGTTATTGGGCAGAAAACTGGCAAACTGGTTTTGTAGCCACACAAGCTACTGCTACAAATGTTTCTGAAGCTTTAAGCATTACCAATGTGTCTTGGATGGGCATTTCTGGAAGTGCTTTATTGGGGGCAATTGCAGGTAGTATGGTAGGTAGTATTTTTAGTAGTGATGCTTGGAATAATGTGACTTTTATTGCTGGCGAAATGAAAAATCCACAACGCAATATTGGCTTGAGTTTATTTTTAGGAACACTAATTGTAACTACCATTTATATCTCGGTTAATTTAATGTATTTGAACGTTTTGCCGCTTAATGAAATAGCTTTTGCAAAAGATGATCGAGTAGCTGTAACTGCTGCAAATGCTATCTTTCCATCGTTTGGTACTACACTAATTGCCTTGCTAATAATGGTATCTACATTTGGCTGTAACAATGGTTTAATACTAGCTGGTGCTAGAGTATATTATACCATGGCAAATGATGGTTTGTTTTTTAAAAAAGCAGGTGAGTTAAATAAAAATGCGGTACCACAATGGGCTTTGTGGGCACAATGTATTGTAGCTTCTATACTATGTTTAAGTGGAAAATATGGCGATTTATTAGATATGATTTCATTCGTGGTGGTTTTGTTTTACATCCTCACTATTTTGGGCATCTTTATCTTACGAAAAAAACTACCAAACGCAGAGCGACCTTACAAAGCATTTGGCTACCCTATTTTACCAGCTTTATATATGGTAATGGGTGCAGCTTTTTGTATTTTACTTATCATTTTTAAACCACAATACACGTGGCCAGGGTTGATAATTGTGTTGATAGGTATTCCTTTGTATTATATGGCAGTAGCTAATAAAAAGCAAGCATAGTTATGAATTTTGAGGCTTTGTTTAATGATTTTAAAAAGATAAAAGTTGCCGTTGTAGGCGATGTGATGTTAGATACGTATTGGTGGGGTCATGTTGATAGAATTTCACCCGAAGCACCTGTGCCTGTGGTAGCGGTTGATAAGAAAGAATACCGAATTGGCGGTGCTGGTAATGTGGCGTTAAATACTGTGGCTTTGGGGGCAGAAACTTTTATTATATCGGTTATTGGTGCAGATGCAAATGGTGAAGAGCTGACCAAATTGTACCAGCAACAAGGCATTAATACGAGCTATTTAATAGCTTCTGATGAAAGAATTACGACCAATAAAATTCGCATTATTAGTCGTAACCAACAAATGCTGCGTTTGGATGAAGAATTAACCAGCGACATTTCTAAAGAAATAGAAGCTCAAATTTTAGAAAAAGTAAATCAGTGCATAGCTACCAATAAGCCCGATG
>JAYVNQ010000343.1:0-8054 GCA_043758365.1 Chitinophagales bacterium | reverse complement strand
CCATTTATATTTGAAACATCTTAAACCTAGATTTATTATGAATAATCCTAATCACTATGTAGCTATTATGGCTGGCGGTATCGGTAGTCGTTTTTGGCCACAAAGTCGTGTTGGCTATCCCAAGCAATTCTTAGACATCCTTAATACAGGCAAAAGCCTTATCCAGTGGACGTTTGAGCGTTATGCAGCCTTTATTCCAAAAGAAAATATTTTTGTAGTTACAGCTACCGAGTACAGCCATATTTGCGAAGCGCAATTGCCAGAAATTCCTAAAGAAAATATTATCGCCGAGCCTAGTAGAAAGAATACAGGCCCGTGCGTTGCTTATATTGCTTTTAAACTATTGAAACAAAACCCAAATGCATCTTTAATAGTTGCACCAAGCGATCACATGATTGCTGATACGGAAACGTTTCAAAACATTGCTTTAAAAGCGTTAGATTTTGTAGATAACAACAAAGCCTTTGTAACCTTGGGCATCCAGCCAACGTACCCAAATACTGGCTACGGCTATATTCAATTTGATCAAGAAAACGATGCCGGTGGAGGTATTTTTAAAGTAAAAACATTTACTGAAAAACCTGATTTAGAAATAGCCAAAAGCTTTTTAGAAAGTGGCGATTTTTTATGGAATGGTGGTATATTTATTTGGAAAGCGAAGGATGTAGTTGATGCGTTTGAAAAATACGATCCAGATACGTTTGAGCTATTTGATACAGAAAAAGATAATCTGAATACACCTAACGAAAAAGATGCCATTGACCGTATTTATCCACTTTGCAAAAGCGTAGCGGTAGATGTGGCGTTGATGGAAAAAGCGGAGAATGTATATGTAATTCCTTCATCGTTTGGATGGACGGACTTAGGTACTTGGACTAGTGCTTACGACAACCTTGAAAAAGATTATTTAGGCAACGCTGTGGCCAGCGATAGCACCATTATCATTGATGCCACAAAATGTATGATAAGTGCACCATCTGGTAAATTATTAGTATTGCAAGGTTTGGATGATTTTGTTGTTATTGATACAAAGGATGCCTTGATGATTTGCAAAAAAGAAAAAGAACAAGCGATAAAAGAATATGTTGCCGAAGTAAAGCGAAGGAAAGGTGATAAATACCTTTAAAAAAACATTGGACAAGAACTCAAGAGACAAGGTTCAAGCCACAAGGTTTTCAATCGTATCTCTTTTTTCTTTTCTTACTTCTTGAAGCTTGTTTCATGAAGCTCGAATTTTTGTTCCTACGTTCTTGCTTTTCTTGTTTTTTAAACGATTGTACCATGACTGAAAAAATGCGGTTGTTCGATTGTATCGAACTTCAACTACGAAAATTTCCTAAGCCAGATATGTTTGCAGCCAAAGAAGATGGCCAATGGAAAACCTATAGCACAGAGGCAGTAAAAAATATCGTTAATAATTTAAGTGCAGGTTTACTTAGTTTGAACTTAAGTGGTAATGATATGACGGCAGAAGGCAGCGATAAAATTGCCATCATTAGTAACAATAGGCCAGAGTGGTTATTTATCGATCTGGCAGCCCAACAAATTGGCGTTATTCTAGTGCCAGTTTACCCCACAACCAACGCAAACGAAATTGAATTTATTTTTAACGATGCTCAAGTAAAATATGTGTTTGTTAGTAGCGAAGAAATACTAACAAAAATTAAAGCTGTTGCCCCGAAAGTGCCGTCAATACAGGGTATTTACAGTTTTGATACCATTAATGGTAATCAACATTGGAGTGAGTTAACCAATGTGGCAAATCCCATTTTATTACAACAAGTCAACGAGATAAAAACAGGTATTCCAACCTCACAAATAGCAACTATTATTTACACATCTGGCACTACGGGTGTACCAAAAGGTGTAATGCTTAGCCACAACAATATTTATAGCAATGTAAAATTGAGCAAAGAAAGTTTTCCGTTTGAAGATGCGCCAGATAGTAAGGTATTAAGCTTTTTGCCGCTGAATCATATTTTTGAGAAAATGGTTAGCTACATTTATCTGTTCAGTGGCATTGGTATTTATTACGCTGAAAGTTTAGAAACTATTGGCGATAATTTAAAAGAAATAAAACCAGAAGGTTTTACTACTGTACCACGTTTATTAGAAAAGGTTTTTGAAAAAATAATGACCACGGGCAGCCAATTAACAGGCATTAAAAAAGCATTGTTTTATTGGGCTGTTGCACTGGCTGAAAAGTATGATAATCTAGAAGATGGAGGTGCGTTTTACAACCTGCAATTAGCTATTGCCAACAAGCTCATTTTTAAAAAATGGCGAGAAGCTTTGGGTGGCAATATTCGCTTTATAGTTACTGGTGGTGCGGCTTGTCAAGTAAAATTGTTACGCATTTTTAATGCTGGCCAAATACCAGTGTACGAAGGTTACGGCCCTACTGAAAATAGTCCTGTTATTTGCGTTAATCGCAAAGCAAAAGGCGGTACAAAGTTTGGCACGGTTGGTCCGCCAATTAATGGAATTAAAGTAAAATTGGCTGATGATGGTGAAATTTTAGTGGCTGGTCTAAGTGTAATGGAAGGTTATTTTAAACGCCCCGATTTAACTGCAGAAACTGTAATTGATGGCTGGCTTCATACTGGCGATATTGGTGTTTGGGTAGATGATAAATTCTTAAAAATAACCGACCGTAAGAAGGAATTATTTAAAACCAGTGGTGGCAAATATGTAGCACCACAACCTATTGAAAACAAGTTTAAAGAAAGCCCTTTTATTGAGCAGATAATGATTATTGGTAGCGAACGTAAATTTGTTGGTGCGTTAATTGTACCATCGTTTACCCACTTAAAAGCTTGGATGCTGCATAAAGACATGTCATTTACAACCAATGCAGAAGCCATTAAACAGCCAGCCGTTTTAGAAAAATATCAATCCATTATAAGAGAACTAAACGAATTTTTCAACCATGTAGAACAAGTGAAAAAGTTCGAATTGTTACCGCAAGAATGGAGCGTTGAAACAGGCGAAATGACCCCAAAATTGAGTTTAAAACGCAAGGTAGTAATGGAAAAATGTGCCGCGGCGATAGAGCGTATTTATAAAGATTAGCATACTCAAAAAGCCTCGTTTTCACAGCGAGGTTTTTTAATAAAATTGTTTATCGTAGAAATACGATTAATAAACTCTTCCCGCTACATTTGCTTTATCGTATAAAAACGATTTAGCAAATATGTCACTTGATAAATCCTCAGAGTTTACACACCAAGAACAAGACTTGGCAGCTTTTGCCAAAGCCATTGGACATCCTGCCCGTATTGCCATTTTAAAAATTTTGGCTAAAAAAAATGCTTGTATTTGCGGTGAAATTGTGGAGGTTCTGCCATTAGCACAAGCAACAGTAAGTCAACATTTAAAAGCCCTTAAAGAAGCAGATTTAATACAAGGCACTATCGATGGCCCTAAAAGTTGCTACTGCATTAATTGGGCAGCTTTCAACAGTTTTAAAACACAGTTTAATACCCTTTTTAGCAGTTTAGAAATTATCAATACAAAGTGTTGCTAACCAATACTTTGAGTAATAAAAAAAAGAAAAATGAAACTATCAGACATTAAACAGCATTTGGCCACAGCCGAAACAGTCAACTTTAAACTGCCAACGGGGGCTTTTGTGCCAGAACATTTTCATATTACAGAAGTGGGTTTGGTTACAAGGCATTTTATTGATTGTGGCGGTACAGAACGCTTAGAAAAAGTAGTCAATTTTCAATTGTGGAATGCGAACGACTTTGAGCATCGTTTAAAGCCAGCCAAACTATTGCACATCATTCAACTATCGCAAGAAAAATTAGGCATCGGCAATTTAGAAATTGAAGTAGAATATCAATCTGATACGATTGGTAAATATGGCTTGCATTACAATGGTAAAGACTTTGTATTAGTTCCAAAACAAACGGCTTGCTTGGCTAGCGATGCTTGTGGCGTACCGGCAGCAAAACAAAAAATTCAGATGACCGAATTACAAACGGCTACACAAAGTAGTTGCACACCAGGTGGTGGTTGCTGCTAAATTCAAACATGTTACAGAACTGTATGGTACAAATAATTTCTATGCTTCCGCAACATTGGCAAGCTGTAAAAACAATTTACGAAGAAGGTATTGCCACAGGCAATGCTACTTTTCAAACGACTGCCCCAAGCTGGCAAGAGTGGGACGAGTCTCACCTAAAAACTTGCAGAATTATTGCCACAGAAGATAATGAAATACTCGGTTGGGCTGCACTCACACCAGTTTCAAGCAGGTGTGTATATGCAGGTGTTGCAGAGGTAAGTGTGTATGTAGCTGCAAATGCAAGAGGCAAAAATATCGGCTCGTTGCTGCTTAAAGAATTGATAAACCAAAGTGAGCAAAACGGTATTTGGACTTTGCAATCTGGCATCTTCCCAGAAAATAAAGCGAGTATTACAATACATGAAAAAAACGGATTTAAAATTGTCGGTTATAGAGAAAGGATTGGAAAAATGGGTAATGTTTGGCGAGATAATATTGCGCTAGAAAGAAGAAGTTCAACGGTTGGCATTAACTAATTTTTATCCCTAAAAATGAAAAAATATTACTCAGAATTTATTGGCACTTTTATCATGATGTTTTGCGGTACAGGCGCCATGATAATAGATGAAACAACCAACGGAAGCGTTACCCACGTTGGCGTTGCCATTACTTAGGGGCTAATTGTTATGTCGCTAATTTATGCTTTGGGCGAAACATCGGGTGCACATTTTAACCCAGCAGTTACCATCGCATTTACGGTAAATAAAAACTTTCCGCTCAAAGAAGTGCTACCCTATTTGGCAAGTCAATTTTTGGGTGCTATTAGTGCGACACTATTACTAAAATATTTATTTCCAACATCAATTTTTCTTGGTGCATCATTGCCACGTAACGGTAACATGCAATCATTTATTTTAGAAATTGTACTCAGTTTTTTACTCATGCTAGTCATTTTAAAAGTCGCCAAGGGTTCTAAAGAACAAGGCTTGTTTGCTGGCATTGCGATTGGCTCGGTGGTGTTGTTAGAAGCCATGTTTGCAGGGCCAATTTGTGGTGCCAGTATGAATCCAGTAAGGTCACTTACACCAGCATTGGTTTCAGGAAATTTATTTCAGATTTGGATTTATTTAATTGGTCCACCAATAGGTATGTTATTGGCAGTGGGTTTCAATAAATTATTATGAAAAAGAAACTACTTTTTGTTTGTATCGAAAACAGTAACCGCTCTCAAATGAGCCAAGCATTTGCCATCATTAACGGTAGTAACGAATTTGAAGCATTTAGTGCTGGTAGTAAACCAAGTGGTGGTGTAAACCCAAAAGCCATTGCAGCTATGAAAGAATTAGGCTACGATTTATCAACCCACGACAGTAAAAGTTTGGATGAAGTAAAAGCTTATGCACCATTTGATGTAGTGGTAACTATGGGCTGCGGCGATGCTTGCCCTTGGATGCCTGCCAAAAAATTTGTTGATTGGGTAATCCCCGACCCAAAGCATATGGAACCAAAAGAATTTAATGAAGTGCGTGACTTTATTGAAGGAAAAATGAAAGCATTAATTGATGAATTGAAAGAGGGATAATTACACTTTGATTTACCCCTTGAATTTCACCAATCCTTCAACCGCTTTTTGCAAAGTTTCATCCTTTTTCGCAAAGCAAAAACGCAATACTTTATTGTCAGTTGCATCTTTATAAAATGCAGAAACTGGCACTGTTGCAACGCCATAATCTTTGGTTAAACGAATAGCCAAATCCATATCTGCCTCATCAGTTAAGCTATCATAACTATAACACTCAAAATAACTGCCATGCGATGGGATTAATTTAAAAGGTGTTGCAGTCATTAAACTTCTAAAATAATCTCTCTTTTGTTGTAAGAACGAACCCAGTGATAAATAAGCATTTTCATTTTGGATGTATTCTGCCAAAGCCATTTGTTTAGGTGTATCGCAACTAAAACAATTAAACTGATGTACTTTTCTAAACTCGTTCATCATACTTGGCGATGAAATGCAGTACCCCAATTTCCAACCCGTGCAGTTGTAGGTTTTGCCAAAAGAAAAACATACAAAACTACGTTCTAATAAATCTGGATGCAGCAAAATGCTTTGGTGTTTGATGCCATCATAAATTAAATGTTCATATACTTCATCGCTTAAAATTAAGATGTTGGTATTGGCAACAATTTGCTTCAATTCGGTAATATCTTTTTCGCTTAACACACTACCTGTAGGGTTGTGTGGACTATTAATCATTATAACCCTTGTTTTCGCTGAGACCTTTGCCCTCACAACATCCCATGGAATTGAATAGTCGGGATAGTGCAATGGAATTCGCACAGCAATACCACCATTCACTTCAATATTTGGTATATAACTATCATAAGCTGGTTCAAAAACAATCACTTCGTCACCCCGTTGAAGCACCGCTGTTAAGGCAGTATAAATGGCATAAGTACCGCCAGGCGTAACCGTAATTTGTGCTTCAGGATTGATATTTGTTTGGTATAATTTTTCTGCTTTTTCAGCGATGCGTTGCCTTAATAATGGTACACCGTTCATGTGGGCATATTGGTTAAAACCATCCTTCATGGCTTTGCAAACCAATGCTGTTAATTCATCACTCATCATAAAATCTGGAAAACCCTGACCAAGATTTACGGCCTTGTGTTCAATAGCCAATTGGCTCATTACCGTAAAAATAGTAGTGCCAACATTCGGCAGTTTTGAGATAATTTTCATAGAATTATTTTTACCAAATAGCCACAGTAGGCACATAGTTTTTTTCGTAGAATCCTTTTATTTAATCAGTCTTGTTTTCTGCAAGAATGTCAAATGTTTTACTTTTTTCGTACCACTTTGTAAATTTTAATAGCACTCATTAACACGGCTATAAAACACACCAAACCAACCAATCCCCACACTAAACTCATGGCTTGTTTTACTACTACTAGCATTACTATAGCAATTAAAAAAATGGTAGCAACTTCGTTCCAAACCCTTATCTGTTGCGATGTATAGCGAAAAATACCTTTTATCTGTTGTTTAAAAATTACATGTAAAGTGTAAAAATAAATATAGAGTAGTACCACAAAAATCAACTTCAATAACAGCCATCTGCCACCCGATTCAAACAAAGTATTTTGCCAATGACCCATAAATAAAATGGCAGGCCCCAATATTAATGTCAATATCGCCGAAGGCCAAGTAATGCCATACCAAAGGCGTTTCATCATGATGGCAAACTGTTCTCGCAGAGCCAGTTTAATCTCTTCCTTTTTTTCGCCAGCTTCTATGTTGTAAATGAATAATCTTGGCATGTAAAACATACCCGCAAACCAAGTTACTATAAAAATAATATGAAGAGCTTTAAGGTAAGAATACATATACTGAAGTATAATTTATGATGTGTGAAGTACGTTGTAAAGAGTAAAACTGGTTATACGAATTTTAAAAACAATTTCACGAATCACACGAAGCTATAACTTACCAATTACAAACCGATTTTCCTGCTTTTCATATCTGGTTATTCTTTAATCCCATATCGGCTATTCTTCATTATCAAATTATCACATCATCTAATTATTCAATTGGCATTTCCTTCACCCATTTAGTCACCGCACTCACCCATAGTGGATGCGTGTTTAAGCAAGGAATCATGTTATAGGTTTCTCCGCCGGCTTCCATAAAATCTTCTTTGCCACGTATCGCAATTTCTTCCAAAGTTTCCAAACAATCGCTCACAAAAGCAGGACAAACTACCAACAATTTTTTTATGCCTTCATTCGGCATATCCTTCAACCTAAAATCTGTGTAAGGCTTTAACCACGGGTCTCTGCCAAGTCTCGATTGAAAAGCGTAACTATATTTTTCCTTTGGTAAACCCAATGCTTTTGCAGTTAATTCCGTTGTAGTTAAGCACTGATGGCGGTAGCAAGTTTCGTGTGCTACAGAACCAACATTACAACAATTTTCAACTTGCAAACAATGCTGTTTTGTTGGGTCAGTTTTTTTAATATGCCTTTCAGGTATGCCATGAAA
>JAYVNQ010000342.1:0-8061 GCA_043758365.1 Chitinophagales bacterium | reverse complement strand
TATGCGAAATTACCCATGAAAACTCTCATTCAGCCAGCAATTGATATTGCTGAATTTGGTTTTGTAATTACAGAACGTGAAGCAAATGGGTTAAATGCTACCAAAGAATCATTTATAAAAAACTCAACCATGCCTACTGCTTTTGTAAAAGAAAGCAAATGGAAGGCTGGTGACACATTGGTACAAAAAGAACTAGCTGAAACCTTAAAACGTGTAAGAGATTTGGGTCAAAAAGGTTTCTACGAAGGTAAAACAGCAGATTTAATTACTGCTGAAATGCAACGTGGCAAAGGCATTATTAGTTTGGCAGATTTAAAAAATTACAAAGCAAAAGCTAGAACTGCATTAAGTTTTAACTACAAAAACTATAATATTATTGGTATGCCACCACCAAGTAGTGGTGGTATTATTGTATTGCAAATGATGAAAATGATAGAAAAAAAGCCAATGGCTAGTTATGGCTTTCAATCTACTAAAGCAGTGCAATTAATGGTAGAAGTAGAACGTAGGGCTTATGCAGATAGAGCGGAACATTTAGGCGACCCAGACTTTTGGAAAGTACCTTTAAAAACTTTGGCTGATAATACGTATTTAGCAAAACGCATGGCCGATTATGATAGCACTAAAGCCACACCAAGCACGGCTATTAAAGCTGGCGCTATTCACGAAAGCGATGAAACCACACATATAAGTGCCATGGATGTAAATGGCAATATGGTAAGTGTAACTACCACTTTAAACGGTGGTTACGGAAGCAGAACGGTTGTTGGCGGCGCAGGTTTTTTAATGAATAATGAGATGGATGATTTTAGCCTAAAACCGGGTGTACCAAATATGTATGGTGCAGTTGGTGGCGAAGCAAATGCTATTCAACCAAATAAACGTATGTTAAGCAGCATGAGCCCTTGCTTGGTTCTACAAAAAGGCAAACCTTACATCGTTTGCGGCACACCAGGCGGCACAACTATTCCTACCTCGGTATTTCAAACCTTGGTTAATTTATTAGAGTTTAATATGAGTGCCGAAGACGCGGTGAACAAGCCAAAATTTCATCACCAATGGCAGCCAGATGAAGTAGCTGTTGAACCAAATTTTCCAAAAGAAACTATGACTCAGTTACAAGCTATGGGCTATAAAGTTTCACCACGTACTGCTATTGGTCGTACAGAAGTAATCCGTATTTTAAAAGGTAAACTAGAAACTGCCGCGGATAAAAGAGGCGATGATAGTGTGGCTGGGTTTTGAAAATCACTGATTGGAATGGTTTAAGGAATTTTCTAGTGTATGTTTTAAAAAATCATATTACATCATTTTATATCAATTTTAAATCAGCGATAAATGAACTTTTTACAAGATGCCATTAAACGCTTTAAATACTACAAAGATTTAGGCGATAAAACATTTGAGCAATTAACTGATAAAGATTTCCTATTCCAGCCTTCACCCGAAAGTAATAGTATTGCCATTATTGTGCAACACCTGTATGGTAATATGTTAAGCCGCTGGACAAATTTTTTAACCGAAGATGGCGAGAAAGAATGGCGTAAACGTGATGCTCAATTTGAAACAATGCAAATGAGTAGAGCTGATATTATTTCTCTTTGGAATGATGGCTGGAATTGTTTTATAAAAACCTTGGAAAGCCTAACAGAGGCAGATTTAGAAAAAACTATTACTATTCGTAGCGAGCCATTACAAGTCTACGATGCCATACTGAGACAATTGGCACATTACCCTTATCATGTTGGACAAATTGTATATATCGGTAAAATAATAAAAGATGCCGAGTTTAAAACATTAAGCATCGCTAAAAACAAAAGCAAAGATTTTAATGAAAACATGAAAACTAATGTGCAGATTAAATAATGGGCAAGTATGAAAATTAAAGTCCGCAAATATTTGCACATTTTCTTATCTGCATATTTCCACATCTACATATTTTCTTATCCATATATCGCCCCATTTTCTCATTCGCAAATTGGTATTTTTGCCAAATGATTTTAAAAGATTTACGAATTGTTTTCATGGGCACACCAGAGTTTGCTGTGGCGTCTTTAGATGCCTTGATACAAGCTGGTTGCAATATTGTTGGTGTAATTACCGCACCAGATAAACCCGCTGGCCGCGGTATGCAGCTTACAGAGAGTGCTATAAAAAAATATGCTGTAGAAAAGGACTTACTCGTTTTACAGCCAGAAAAACTTAAAAATCCTGAGTTTTTACAATACTTAAAAGCTTTACAAGCAGATATACAAGTTGTGGTAGCATTTAGGATGTTGCCAGAAGTGGTCTGGAATATGCCGCCGATGGGAACCATTAATGTACATGGCTCTTTGCTGCCACAATATCGTGGTGCTGCACCAATAAATTGGGCTGTTATTAATGGCGAAACAGAAACTGGCGTTACCACATTTAAACTACAACATGCCATTGATACTGGTGATATTCTATTGCAACAATCAATACTAATTGGCGCTGAAGAAAACGTTGGTGAAATACACGATAAAATGAAACTGATTGGTGCAGCAACTTTAATAAAAACAATACAAGGCTTAGCAGAAGGAACTTTAGAAGAAATTAGTCAATTCTCAATTCTCAATTCTCAATTAGAAATCAAACACGCCCCTAAAATTTTTACTGAGACCTGTGTTATTGATTGGACAAAAAGTGTTGATGAGATTCATAACTTAATACGTGGTTTATCACCCTACCCTAGTGCTTTTACTAATTTGAACAATAAAAAGCTAAAAATATTTAAGAGTAGTAAAGAATTAGCCTCTCATGAACATAAAGTTGGTAAAGTATTTACAGACAATAAAACTTACTTGAAATTCAGTTGTAGCAATGGTTTTATCCATTTATTAGATATGCAATTAGAGGCTAAAAAACGCTTGTTGATTGAAGAGTTTTTGCGTGGCTACAGAGCATAAAAAAATCCTACCCAAATTTGGATAGGATATATAGTGTGGTTAATTAGAATTAATATCTGTTGTAACCACCGCCGCCGCTTCCGCTTCCACCACGACTTCCGCCGCCGCTTCCGCCATATCCGCCGCCGCTTCCGCCACGACTTCCACCGCCGCCGCCATATCCGCCGCCGCTTCCGCCACGACTTCCACCACCACCGCCATATCCGCCGCCGCTGTTACCACCACCACCGCCGCCACCGAAACTACGTTTTTTAAATCCGCCTGCACCGCCACCTTCTCTTCTTTCGCCTTCAGGACGTGGAGTAGATTCGTTTACAACAATTTGACGACCAGAAATATCGCTATCGTGCAAAGCACTAATTGCGGTACGTGCTGCTTCATCATCTGCCATTTCAACGAAACCGAAACCTTTGCTGCGGTTATTGTTAAATTTGTCTGTAACAATTTTAGCACTTGTTACTTCACCATACGGTGTGAAAAGTTCTTGTAATTCCTCACTGGTCATTGCCCAGTTTAAGTTACCAACGTAAATGTTCATGTTTTTGTAATTAAAAAAAGTAAATAAATCAATGGGAAAACAGTAACCAAAAACCCTGAATAATTACGTAGAAATCTTTCGAGAGAATTGTAAAACTGACCATTGTGAGGGGTAAAAGTATCATATTAATTGATTTGCC
This sequence comes from Chitinophagales bacterium, assembly GCA_043758365.1. Lineage (GTDB taxonomy): Bacteria > Bacteroidota > Bacteroidia > Chitinophagales > Chitinophagaceae > Parasediminibacterium. The sequence goes on along the minus strand of JAYVNQ010000342.1, from coordinate 4,454 downwards.
AAAATTTATTTTTGTGTTAACAAAAAAGCTTGGCAAAAACGATAATTCGATATGGCATTTTTTACCTGCTTGCGTTGCTGAATAAAGTTATAAACGTACAAGAGAGTGACACAACAGGCGGTGAACAGAAATACAAAAGCCCGTAACACAATGGCTACGGGCTCTTGATAAATATTTAAATTTAAGAAAAACTATTCCCCTATCACTTCAAACTCAACTTCGGTAGTGCTGCCGTTACCAAAATCAATTGAGGCTTTATAAGTACCCAATTCTTTAACTTCATCTGCAATTGAAATACGCTTACGATCAATTTCGTACCCTTTTTGGTCACGGATAGCACGAGCAATTTGCAAAGATGTAACACTACCGAAAATTTTACCAGTAGTACCAGTTTTTGCGCCAACTTTTAATGGAGATGCAGTTAAAACTTCTACTACTTTTTTAAGTTCAGCAAGCATTGCAGCTTCTTTTTTGGCTTTAACTTTTAAGGTTTCAGCCAATTGCTTTAGGTTAGAAGGGCTACCTTCAATAGCAAATTTTTGTGGAATTAAATAATTACGAGCATAACCATTTTTTACAGTTACCAACTCGTTACGGCCACCTAAATTATCAACGTCTTGTATTAATATTACTTGCATTATATGTATTGTTAGTTCCCAAGAGCCCAGCGTTTATGCTGTCTTTAGCCTTTCAGCCAAATTAGGGAAGGTTACTAAATTAGATTATTACTTCATTAAATCTGTTACGTATGGTAACAAAGCCATTTGGCGTGCTTTCTTAACAGCATCGCTTACTTTACGTTGGTATTTTAAAGAATTTCCGCTTAAACGACGTGGCAATAATTTACCTTGTTCGTTAATGAATTTCTTTAAAAAATCAATGTCTTTGTAATCAACATACTTGATACCGTATTTTTTAAAGCGGCAAAATTTCTTTTTTGGCTTTTCTTGCTTTATTGCGGTAAGGTATTTTATTTCGTTCTTTGGCATGATTATACAGTTGCTTTATCAAGGTTTTTAAATCCGCCATTTCTTTTTACATAGTTGTACTCAACGGCGTTTTTGTCAAGTTTAGTAACCATGTGACGCATTACTTGCTCGTCACGCAATAGTTGGATTTTCAATTTCTCATTAAAATCGCCTAATGCTGTAAATTGAAGAAGCCAATAAATACCAGTTGTTTTTTTCTGGATTGGGTAAGCCAATGATTTTAAACCCCAAGGATTGCTGTGTACAATCTCTCCGCCAGCTTCAGTTACTAAGTCAGCATATTTCTTTTGAGAAGATTTGAAATCTTCTTCAGAAAGAACGGGTGTGAAAATCACCATTAATTCGTAATTGTTCATTACTTAAAATTTTTGGTTTAAAATGGTTTTAATCCCATTGGACAGCTTAAAATTGTATTAAGCAGAATATGCCAAGACATATTTGGGGCTGCAAAAGTAGGGGTTTGATTTAAAAGAAAAGAAAGATTTTCAGGTTGCTAGTTTTAGTATTTCTATTTCGCATTAGTTGCGACCCACAACGCCTGTGCAGCCTAATAGAAATGCGGTTGCTAGTAACATAAATATCCACTTAAAAAATACAGGCTGTAAACCTTACTTTTGCGACTCAAAAAACGTACTTATAAACTTCGTAAATCGTACATAAAAAATGATTAGTGCAAGAAATGTAACCCTAGCCTATGGCAAAAGGGTGTTATTTGATGAAGTAAATATTAATTTTATAAAGGGTAATTGCTATGGCATTATCGGTGCAAATGGGGCTGGCAAAAGTACGTTCATGAAAATTTTGGCTGGCGAAATTGAACCAAATAAAGGGTCTGTTGAAATTACTCCTGGTGAGCGTTTGGCGGTTTTGAACCAAAATCAGTTTGCTTTTGATGACCAAACGGTACTGAACACGGTATTAATGGGCCACAAAAAAATGATGGAAGTGATGCAAAAAAAGGATGCCATTTATATGGATCCTGATGCAACGGAAGATGACTACATGAAAGCTAGTGAACTGGAAGGTGAGTTTGGTGAAATGGGTGGTTATACGGCTGAGAGTGATGCTGGTATGTTGTTGAGTAGCTTGGGTATTGAGGAAAAATACCACCAAAGTTTGATGAAGGAAATACCGAGTAATTTGAAGCTAAGAGTTTTATTAGCACAAGCTTTGTTTGGTAATCCTGATATTTTGTTGTTAGATGAACCTACGAATGGTTTGGATATTGAAACGATTGGCTGGCTAGAAAACTTCTTGGCTGATTATCAAAATATTGTGTTGGTAGTAAGTCACGACAGGCACTTTTTAGATACGGTTTGTACCCACGTATCTGATGTAGATCGTTCGAAAATTAAAACCTTTACTGGCAACTATACTTTCTGGTACGAGAGTAGTCAATTAGCTGCTCGTCAGTTAAATGATAAGAACAAAAAGAACGAGGATAAACGTGCTGCCTTATTAGATTTTATTGCACGTTTCTCGGCAAATGCCTCTAAAAGTAAGCAAGCAACATCTCGTAAAAAGGCCTTAGAAAAATTAACCATTGAAGATATAGAACCTAGTAACCGTAAGTATCCTGGCATTATTTTTCAGCCATTGCGTGAGGTAGGTAACCAAATTTTAAACATTGAAAACCTGAGTAAAGGTGTTGATGGTAGAAAGCTATTTGATAAGGTAAATTTTAGTGTAAATAAAGGCGATAAAATTGCTTTTTTAAGTAAAGATGCTTCGGCAGTAACCGCTTTTTTCGAAATAATAAATGATAACGCTAAGGCAGATGCTGGCAAGTTTGAATGGGGAACAACGGTTACAAAAGCTTATTTGCCAGTAGAACACAACGAGTTTTTTACTAGTGGCGAAACCCTGTTAGATTGGTTAAGAAACTTTGTGCCAGCGCATGTTACCGATGCTGATGAACCATTTTTACGTGGCTTTTTTGGCAAAATGTTATTTAGCGGTGATGATATTATGAAGAAGAATAACGTACTAAGTGGTGGCGAAAAAGTACGTTGTATGGCAAGTAAAATGATGTTGCAAAATCCTAACTGTATTGTGTTAGATCAACCAACCAATCACTTAGATCTAGAAAGTATTCAAAGCTTTAACGAGGGCTGTAATACATTTCCTGGGGTGGTATTGTTAACCTCACACGATCACACATTTATACAAACTGTTGCAAACAGAATTATAGAATTAACACCTAAAGGTATTATTGATAGGTTGATGACTTTTGATGAGTACATGGAAGATAAACGTGTGCAAGAATTAAGGGTAGAAATGTATAGTTAGTAAGTTGTTAGTGTGGTGAAAAGTGGACTACAAAAAACGTCCGAGGTTGTAAAACTTCGGACGTTTTTTGTTTATAAAATCTGGGTTCTAATAATTAATGGTCACACCAAATTTGGCATCTTCAACACCTAGAACCGCGGCAGCAGCATTGCTTAAACGTAATAGTAAACCTGTGTCTTCTTTAATGTCTGGTAATGATGCCAATACTTTGGCACAAATACTTTTGTTATTTGCTGTTAAACGAACAATGGTGCCTTGGGTAATATTGCTGATCATTACGTAGTATTTTTTATCGTTCCAACCACTGGTACTTTTAAAAATACTAGCCTCACCATTGGTAGTGTTTGATGATTTTTCTTTACGGTTAAAGTACCCTGCAAAATAGCCTTCCTTATCAATATATTTTACATTCGATAAAATGGCTGTCGGTTCAGTTTTAACTGACTCTTTTACTGGTGGCGTTGGTGTAGGTTCAGGCTTTGTAACCTTTGCTGAACCTGCATTTAATGTCGTTAAATCATCATCTCTTGTTGGCTGAACGGCTGGTTTAGTTGGTTCTGGTTTGTCTTCAACATTCTTTGTAGTTTGCGGTTGTTGTACCACAGGTATGGTGCTTCTTTCAATCGGTTCTTTACCTACAATTATCACTTGTCCAATCTTTATCTTATCGTCTAGTAAATTGTTCCAAGTTTTTAATTGTGCTTCAGAAGTTTTGAATTGTTTGGCAATACCGTACAACGATTGTCCTTTCAAAACAGTGTAAGTAATGTCAGTCATTGTTACAATTGTTTCTGGTTTTTTAGGTGTTGTCTGTAGTTTTATTACTGCTTGTTTTGGCACTTCCATTATTGGCGTTGCACTTGTGGCAGATGGTATTTTTATAGCTTCACCAACTTTAAGTTGGCTCTTACTGTTCATACTGTTAAGACGCATAATATCACCGACGGTGGTACTATACTTTTTGGCTAAGGCTGATAAGGTTTCGCCTTCCTTTATGGTATGCAATGAAATGTTTTTTTGAGCGGATGCGCTATTACAAATAATTATAAATACTATGCAAATAGCTGCCGATATTTTTTTGATAAAAGTCATGTTAAAACCATTTTTAAGTAGATAGTAAAATTACTCTTTTAAAATTCTCCACTCTTGCGGATAGTAGTTATTGATGCGGTTGGG
>JAYVNQ010000341.1:0-2566 GCA_043758365.1 Chitinophagales bacterium | reverse complement strand
TTAGCGCCAAAACTATTGCCTTCGTGTTGCTGGGTAAGCATCTCGTAATGACCATTGAGTTTGTATTTCAACCCTTCAAGATGCTGGTTCTCACGTATGGCGATGTATTCCATTTCCGGGGTAATAATCCCTTTTTTTGCATAATACAACTGAGAAACATTGCCTCCCTTTTTGGCACGTAAAGGTGCTTTGATATGTTCAAAACGAAGATGGTCTAACGTAGCATCATCTTTACGTTCTTTACCATAATCTGAGGAAACATTGGGTAATTGCTCCACATCATTCCTATCCAATATCCATTGTTCCCTTAAACGGGGCAATCCCTTTTTGATATCAATTTCTGCGGTTTCATCTGTATACGCCCCACTGGTATCATAAACAATTACAGAGGCATTGTCTTCCATTTTACCACCTGTAAGTTTTGTTTTAGAAAGTGTTATTTCCCGCATTGCCACATTTATAGGATGCAGATTGCCTTTAATAAACACTTTTTTGGAATTAGGAAATGGCGTTGTAGATATGGTATGCTTTTCTGTAGTAAGATCTTCTTGTTTCATAAATTGTATTTAATCGTTAGAAATAATTTGTTTTAGTATTAAGTAGGTGGTTGGTAATACTTAGCTATCCGCCTTGCGTTGCTTTAATTATGAGCACGTCATCTTTTTCATGCAATAAAAAAGAGGGCCAATCTAATTTAGGGACTACCGTATTATTTACAGCAATAGCAATACCTTTTTGCTTTTCGCCGATAGCATCATTGACCAATTGCAAAATAGTGTGCGAAGGTGTAATTGATTTGAGCTGATTGTTGAGCGTTATGTCCATTCCTGAATGATTGAAGGTAAACGGATACTTCAGGAATGACGAAAATGTAGAATGTGTAATTCTTACTTTTCCCTGCGGCAGCATTATCTGCATCAGGTTCGTAGGGTATCATCTCAGCCTTACCGGCACCCCTAAAGTTTGAATTACAAAGTTGTATCTATACTACCAACAATAACAAATAAATCATTAATTGTGAATAACTTTCGGAATATTTTAATAAAGCCCATTATGTTCATTTTGCCATAATAATAAACCCTTCACATCATCATTTTATTTATAAAAATATGTAGTGTACAAAATTACTAGCGAATCAACATTACAATTATCTTCATTATAGCTATTTTCATTTATAGCTAACTAAGTTTGTAAATATGCCTGATTTGGTTTTAATTTATATTGCCTAAACTCTAATTATAATTAAACATAAAATGCGAAAACAAGATCTTATAAATCACATTGCTGATAAAACGGGTATTCCTAAAGTAGATGTTTTGGTAACTCTTGAAACAATGTTTAGAGAAGTAAAGGAAGCTGTAACAAGTGGGCAAAGTATTTACATAAGGGGCTTTGGCAGTTTTTACCCTAAAAAAAGAGCGGCTAAAATTGGTAGAAATATTAAGAAGAATGTTGCTGTTAATATTCCAGAGCACTTTATTCCTGCTTTTAAACCTGCTAAAGAATTTGTTGAAGAAGTAAAAACTAATTGCAAAGAACAAGTTGACTAAATTCGCGACAAATTTTTTTAGTGAATAAACAGCAGATAATATTGGTTAGTAGTGGCATTGCATTAGTGCTTATTTTATTTTTATTTGGCAAAACCGTGCCTCCTAAAAAGCCAATAGTTACAACGCCAATTGCATCACAAAGCCAGGCTTCAGCAGTTATTCAATTTTCCGATTTGTTAAGTAAAGCTAAGCAAAGGCTTACCCAAGAACAAAACGAACGAATTACCCGTTTAGAAAATAGCGTTACTCGTGGCGATGTTAAACAACAGCAATTACATATCTATCACCAACTTGCTCGTTTTTGGAAAGATTCTGCTAAAATATTTGAACTATATGTTTTTTATACAGCCGAAGCAGCAAAGTTGGAAAATTCAGAAAAAACCCTCACTTTTGCCGCCCGTCAATTTCTAGATAACTTGATGATAGAAGGTGACCCAGCTATGCAAACATGGTTGGCCACTAACGCAAAAGATCTTTTAGAAAAAGCTTTGGTTCTAAATCCTGATAGCGATAGTAGCAAAATTGGTTTAGGTGCTTGTTATATTTTGGGTAATATTTCTAGCAATCCAATGCAAGGAATTTTACCTTTAAAAGCAATTGCAGATAAAAACCCTGACAATTTATACGCACAACTTATTTTAGGGTTGGGTGGAAAAAAAAGTGGGCAATTTGATAAGGCTATTGAACGATTTACTATTATTGTTACAAAGCAACCAAACGATTTAGAAGCGGCTTTAAATTTGGCTGAATGTTATGATGCGAAAGGTGATAAGGCGAACGCTATAATATGGTATAGTGAGGTGAAGAAAAAAATTCCTAATCCTAAAGCACAAGAGGAGCTAGAGAATAGAATTAAACAACTGAAACAATAAATAACATACTAAATACTGTTGTTTATCATTATAAATTGAATTTTCTAACTAATTAAAAATGTCTTGGTATGCCTTGTGGTAAAAAGAGAAAGCGTCATAAAATTGCGACGCACAAACGAAAAAAACGTTTAAGAAAAAATCGTC
>JAYVNQ010000340.1:0-23262 GCA_043758365.1 Chitinophagales bacterium | reverse complement strand
TGGGTTACAAATAATGCAGTGATATTGTACGATGCTGCTATTGATTTATAGAGCTGTTGCATAGTTGCTCTAGTTTCCACATCCAAGCTACTAAATGGCTCATCAAGTAATAATAATGGTGGATTAATAATTAATGCTCTGCCAAAAGCTACTCGCTGTTTTTGACCACCAGAAATTTCATGAGGCATTTTTTTTGCTTCATTTTCAATACCTAATTGTTGTAAAAGATTTTTTACTTTTTGGTTAATGCTTGAGCTATTTTCTTTTCGTATTCGTAAGCCAAAAGCTATGTTTTCAAACACGTTCAAATGTGGAAACAATAAGGCTTCTTGAAACAGATATACGATATTTCTTTCATTAGGTTTTTGTGAAGTAATGTTTGATTGATTCAAAAAAATTTGTCCGCTATCTCCTTTTTCAATGCCAGCAATTATTTTTAATAAAGTTGATTTACCACAACCACTTTTGCCTAAAATACTTATAGTGGTATTAGCTTTTACCTCTACCGATATTTGTTGCAGCACTTTGCGGTTGCCATAATTTTTTGAAATATTTTCTACACGTAAATACATTTATCTGCTTTGTTGAACAACGAATTTTTTATTGAGCCACAACAATATAATGGGTGGTATAATAAGCAAGCAACTACATAGTGACGCATAAAAAATATTGGCTTCGCTAATAAATTGAAATACTTTAATGGTAAGCGTTTCCACTTTCCCATAACCAATTACGCTACTTAATCCATACTCGAACCAAGACATTAAAAAGCATTGAAAAAAACAAACTGCTAAAAACGGTTTGGCTAAAGGAAAAATAACTTTTGTGTAGGTGTGCCAACTATTACTGCCCAAAGTAGTAGCTATATTTTGATAGTTGTTTACACTATTATTCCAAAAATTGGTAAAAAAAATAATAGCATAAGGAAACGCTATAATAAGTTGCGCTAGTATAACACCACCAATATTGCCTGCTAACCCAGCTTTTAAAAAGTAAAACTTTAAGCATATAGCAAACACAACTGGTGATAATGCAAATGGAAAATAAGTTAGTGTTAACCAAAAGGTTTTTCTATTATTATAAGCAACCCATTTACTACTAATAAAACCTAAAAAGGTTGCTGCTATTGCTACCAATAAAGCGATGATAAACGAGTTTAAAAAACTCTGTTTTAAACCATTATTACTTAGTAAGAATGTTGCCCAATGTTGTAGTGTAAAGTGGCTTGGTAATAATTGTGGAAATGCATAATTAATTGAGATAGATAAAAATAACAGAAGTAGTATTGGTAAGCAACACCATACTATTAACACACTTGTTATAATTGGTTTTACTTTAAACATTTACCGTGGCTTTAGATGCTTTTAAGCTGGTAATTAATAGTATAAAAACCATCATTGCATACAGCACTGCAACTGCATAACCTTGTGGTATATCCATTAAATTAAAGCGTTGCATTTTGCGAGCAATAAACACCGAAATAGTTTCAGGATTTGACCTGCCTAACAGTAATGGAATTTCGTAACTCCCTAATTTAAAAACAAAAAACAAGACAATTGTTGGAAAGCTTTTTTTTAATAAAATAGGTAATATTATTTGCCATAAAATCTGCTTTTTTGTAGCCCCAAGCGATGCTGCTAATGATTTTAAATTATCAATATTTTCACTTATTACAAGAGATAAATATAGCAGCACAAAAACTGGTAAACTTAAAAACAATTGCGCAACAATAATTCCTATTCCATAAGTGTCATTCACCAAATTAGGAAAGCTATTGGTGCTTTTAATAATACCAATATGGTAAAATAATCTAGATGAGAAACCTGCATTACCTAACAATTGAAAAAAGAAAAATGCAGCTACAATAGACGGAAATGCCATAGGCAAATAAATAGCGTAAGCCACAAAACCTTTACCCAATTTTTTACCAATAAACAGTGCTAAAAAAAGTGCACAACTTATACATAAAACAATTGATGTTACACTTAAAAATATTGTATAAATAAATCTGGATATGGTTTCATTTGAGGCAAATATTGCTTGCCAATGTTGGGTTGTAAAACCATTGTTTAACACACCTATTACACCAAAACTGTATAACAATGCATACCCAATACCTGCTACCAATGGTAACACCGCAAACACTAAAATTAATGCTAAAGGAACGATATTTTTAAGCCTTACTATCACTTAGTATTTATAACAAATTTTCTAAAATCTTCGGCTACTCTTATCATGTACCTCGGCTCTGTTTCTTTAATAGACTTTGCATTTATTTCTGCTTCATCAATACCATATTTAAGCTTTGGTATAGCATTATACGCTGTTTGCCATTGTTTGTCTAACTTATTATAATCTAATATCATGGTAGTGCCCCAATTATTTATATCTACCTTTTTTATTTGTGCCTCCGGCGATATTAAAAAGTTGCAAACTACCATAGCTGCTTCCTTATTTACTGAGTTATAAGGTATGCCTAAATAACTTGTATTATGTATACTGCCAGCTTTAAGTATATAGCCTTTAGATGTGTTAGGATACAAGCCCTCAGCCACTTTGATATCTATATCTGTATTGCCAAATGCAAACGAAAAATCAAGTTCGCCGCTACTAAACATTTGGGCTATAGTTACATTACTTGTAGGAAAAGTTTCCCCATTTTTCCAAAAATATTTTTTGTTTTTATTGATGAATTGCCAAAGCTGTGTTGAATAAATTTGGTATTTTTTTTCATCGAATGGACCATCTAATACTTGCATGCCACCTGCCAATTCTACCAGCCAACTTTTTAAAAGTGTTAGCCCCATAAAATCTTGAGCTAAAGTAAACTTGCCAGGGTGCTGTTGCCAATAAGCCTCAAAATCTTGCATTGATACTGGTATTTTTTTAACCCTAGCAGTATCAGTAATTACTATATAGTTTGCTTTGCCCCAAGGTGCTTCAAAGCCTTTCACTTCTTCTTGAAAATCGTACTTAATAATTGGGTCATTAAGATCAATGTATTTAGTATTGGGCAATTGGTTTATAAATGGCCCGTACAGCCCATTTATTTGGCGTATTTGATAAAACGTTTCCCCGTTTATCCAACACAAATCTATCTGTCCTTTTTCTGTGTTACTTTCCTTTTGAGCCATTATATTGTTAACTATTTCATTGCCTTGCGCTGGTACAATTTTTAAGGTAATATTATATTGTTTCAGCAGTTGCGGTATAGCATACTCTGCCATGTAACTGTTGGCTTTTTTAAAACCGCCATACATATTCATTACAACTGTTTTACCCTTTGCATTATCTATTATTTGCTGCCAATTAAGTTTGGCAATATCAGCTTTTTTGTTGGTAGAATTTGTATTGCAGCCAATACTACTAACCAATATAATCAATAGTAAGAATTGTATTTTTTTATACATGGTCAATTATATTTATAAAATTAAAACAGAAGCACCATGCTGTTAACACGGTGCTTGTATTTTAGGGGAAGATAATTTTATTTTACTAAAATAAATACCGCACACCAAATTGAAATTGACGTGGTGGTGCAGAACCTCTAATGGTTAAATTATTTAAAGATGCCGCACCAATTTGTACTGTATTATTGCCACCTCTACCAGTATTGTAGCCAGTTAAATTAACAGCATCAAGAAGATTAAAAATATCGGCTGATATTTCTAGCGTTGGTTTACCGTTAACAGCAATTTTATATTTAGCAGAAAAATCAAACGTAGTTGCACCAGGCAAACGGCCACCGCCATTTCGTATTTCACCAGGTTGATAATCTGATGGTCCGGCATTAGCATAAGCATTTTCACCATTACCGTTTAAATCGGATATACCACCAAATTTTGTAGGATCTGCGTAGCGTGTAATTGGCTGGCCACTTTGGTATAATAAAGTTGGTGTTAATGATAAATTTTTTGCGGCGTACCAAGTTATTAAGGCGTTAACAACGTGTCTTCTGTCATTATCACCGTAGTTGTATTCTTTGTCCCAATTGTTAGCATTTGTTGCCCTAACATTAATGCCTTCGTTATCTGTTTTAAAAGTTGATAAGGTATATAAAACGCGGTATGCTATTTTATCATTAACACCCTTGGTTTTTTGTAGTAAAAAATTAGCTGCTGTGTAACGTGCCTTACCCTTTGTTTCAGTCATAAATACATCTCTTGCAATACCTTGGTAATCGGTGCCATTTATTGTTGCTACAAACTGTCCACTTGCAGTTTGTTTAATAGGCACAGGACGTGTCAAATTTGCCGCTATAGTTGTACGAATAACTGCCGTTGCAGGATCATTTAATTCATAAGAAGATGCTGTATTTAAATTAGTGATTCTAAATAAATTTTCAGTACGTGTATGCACTACATCAATAGAAAAAGTAACATCTTCACTAACCTTACGTTGGTAGCCAATAGTAAATTGGTGAGAGTATGGGTTTTGATAACCATCTGGATTTTTAATGCGAAAATTGGTGCTAGATTGGTTGGCTCTATTGCCTTGTAATTGTTCAGATGATTGACCTTGCAAATAAGCAGGTGCAAAACCGAATGGATAAACAGCTCTTAAGTTTCCAGGATTTGTTATCTTATCTAAATTAGCATTTTTACTTAAAATACCAAGTCGTTGTAACTCGGCCAATTGTAATTTAAAGTTGGGAGAATTGTTACTGAATTGAAGGTTATCACTAGTAACGGAATATTTTATTTTATCGTAAAAAATACCATAACCACCACGAATAATATTGTTGTCATCAATTTTATAATTGAAACTTGTACGTGGTGCAATATTGTTCCAATCACCTTTATCACCACCGGCTTTTGATAAATTATCGTAATCAAAACGCAAGCCTAAACTCAGGTTTAGCTTATCATTTACAGCAATATTATCTTCTACATAAGCATCAAAAACATTTTGTCGTGTACCAAAAATCGACTTGTCTAAATCTACTTTATATTCTCTTACCTGAGCGTCTGATGGTATATCATTTATATCCAAAGCAGCGCCAATATTTTTGGCTTTAATCGCATCAATTTGTGCCTGTGTTAAACGCACCGTGTAGTAGCCATAAGCGTTACCTGCACCAAGCAAAGAGAAGTTGGATGTAGTAAATTCTGCACCAGCTTTAAATGTATGTTTGCCAGTTTTGTAACTAATTTTTTGTTGAATTTGATTAGTATATTCATCATCAATAAAAATATAATCATTAGGACCAACAGTTGCAATAGTGGTACCATCAGGACCTTGTACACTTGCACCAGGCTTGCCAAAATTTGGATTATCGCGGTAGTTCCATTTAAAATACGATGATTGAATATTAGTTTCACCACGTAAGTCACCTTTAATTTTATAATCGTTTTTTAGAGCTATCAAATAAGTTCTATTTTTTTCGGTAGAGGCTGATGAAGGGAAATTTACCCCCCCGCTAGAAGTGCCACCACCCTGCTGTGCAATATCAAACGAACCATAATTTACACGCAAGCTACTGTGAAAGTTTGCGTTCCAGTTTTGATCTAATTTACCAGACAAATAACTAAAACTATTATTGCCCCTAACAGCAGCATTAATGCCCAATTGCGGCGAGTTTAATAGGTTATCTTTTATATCAAAAGTTTGCTCAAAATTTAGATAGTAAAAGGTTTTATTTTTTTTGATAGCACCGCCAAAACCTACACCTAATTGTTGCCTTTGAAAACCATCTTTTACAGGGTTGCCATATAAATCTACACCTGCAAAAGCCGACTTGCTATCTATGATTGAACCAGGCCTTGTAACATAAAATACTTCGCCGCCAAATTTATTAGTGCCACTGCGTGTTGTAAGGTTTACAATACCATTACTAGTGTTGCCATACTCGGCGGAATAGTTGTTGGTGTAAACTGTAACATTTTCAGTAAAGCCAAATGGCGTATTAAATTTTGAGTTACCTAAAAAACGTTCGTTATTATCTATCCCATCAATTAAATAGTTGGTATAAATACCACTTAACCCGTTGATAGAAATGCCTGGAGCCTCGTTGTAGCTTAAGGTTGAAATAGTAACGTTTGGTAAACGAATCAAACTTTTAGTAACATCTCTACCTTCAATTGGTAAGGCTTCAATTTCTGTTTTGGTAATAAACCCTGCTACGGTTGCATCTTTTTTATTTATCAAACGCTTCCTATCAGACACTGTTACTTCATCTAAAACCGATTCTTTCAGTTGTAGTGTTATAGCAATATCCTTATTGTTATTTTCAACAATTTCAAAGCCTTTAGCATAATCGTAAAGGGTTGCAGTTTCTGCAATTTGAATGGAGTATTTACCTGGCTTTAACTCGTTGATTGTTGCAGTGCCACTTTCATCGGTAATAACTGTTTTAACTATTTTACCGCTTTGCTTAATGTTGAATGTTGTAGCTACTAGAGGTTTTTTTGTTGTCGACTCTGCGATTTTTATTTTTAAAACAGACTGTGCATACGAGATAGACTGTACCATAATAAGCATGGCAACTAGCGTAATAATTTTCTTCATTATCGGGTTGTTGATTGGTAATTAATATGAACTGGCAACTCATAAAAACATTACAAGTTGAATTAAAAAAATATCAGGATAATAGTGTACTAAAATAAAGGTGGTGCCCTTAAAGGCTTGTTGCTGTTGAGGTATAGCGACCGATATATTTTTACTAGGCAGTTGTAAATAACATTGTTAGTGGCAATAATTTGCGAAAGCAATAACCGCCAACTATTAGAAATTGTGAATTTGTTTAAAGATGCAATTACATTTTCTATAGTATTAATATCGCCTAAACGAGATAAAATAACAACAGAAAATAAAGTAACATATTGTTTAAAATGCTTGATTAATTGCCTTGTTTGCCAAGCGAAATTCGTAAAAGCAGTTTCGCTAAAAACAGATTTATTGATGGCGAATAAATAAACGCCACCTCTGCTATCAGGCCCAAAAACCACATCGTTATTACTATTAATTTGCCTATTTACTTTAAGTAAGGTGGCCATATTAAGATCGGGGCAATCACCACCAATAACTATTAAATTTTTATATCCTAAATCAAAACCTGATGAAAGGGCGTTTGCCATTTTTTCGCCAAAAGAAACACCCTTTTGTGTGTGTTCGTTACAAATAATTAATGGCAACCCTGTTTCTTTAGCAATTCGTAACGTTTTTTGGTATAAGTAATCCCACATTTTAAAATTTGCAGTTCCATTACCACAAAAAAAAGGCTTACAGGTGGTTTCTGCAGCAGCAGTTCTACTAAAAATTATTATTGCTGTGGTACTATTACCCATGCTGCTATTAACGAATTAAGTTGGGCAATAGTTTTGAACTAATGCCCAATGTAAAACATTTCTATACTTATTTTTGTTCATTAAGGCCCCAATCGTAAGTCATGTATTCAATATTAGCATCCGCATTAATTTTTACTGGCGAATACTTATTAATAAATTCAATTTTAGTTAGACCAGTTTTTTCAAAATCGCCACCAAACCATTTAAAAATAGGTGAGAATTTATTTTCCGAAGGCTTGTTACGCACTGGGTCACTTAAAAAAGCTTTAGCTTGATCGGTTAATTGAGCTTCTAATTTAGAAGCTTCGTATGCTTCGTTACGTAATTTAGGGCAAGAAATAGAGGCACAAACAATTGAAAAATGAATACGGGGTTCTGTAAATTTTTTACGGATAATATTATTCTCAATATCATCTAGTTTAATTTTTTTATCACCCATTTGAATAAACTTTTTTTGCCAAGGCGTGTTTACAAAAGGTATTTGTATTTTAGAACCAATATCCTTGATGCTTTTTACAGGATAATGATCTGTAATAAGTTTAATAGTAAACGCATTGTAAGCATTAATCCAAAAAGCTAGTTTTTCATCTTTAGTCCAGCTTTCGGTAGGTTCGTTGTCACTCAGCATTTTTAAATAGTTATTTAGGGCAACGCTATCTTTTATAAACCCTTTATAATCTACAAAACCCTTGGTATTAACGTGTTTCTTTAAAAGTTTGTTCCAAGCTTCGTGAGTTACAGGTTTATCATTTTCGTTGGGCAATGCCTTACAAAAATTAAAAATTGTAACAGTAATCATTAATAAAAAAAGTATCTTTTTCATGTGTGTTTTGATGTTTGTTTTAAATACGATGTTTTGTAGTTGTAAGATGTTTATTTATAAAATTTGTATTGTTGTTAATGATTGATGTATTTATAATTATAAATCCCAAAACTGTTACATATTCAAATAATATCCAGCCCGTGCTTTCCGCGAAATTTGTGTATTGATAGGCGTTGTACGATACAAAAGCAATACCAGCCCACACTACAACATACAACTTATTACTGAATAATGCAAACGGCAACAAATTGATAATATACCAAGGATGAACAGTGGTACTTAACCCATAGAATACGGTTAGAATAATCATACCAAGTACTGCAAATTGTTTAATACCTATCTTTTGCCACACAAAAAAAACAATGGCATAAATACTTAAAAACCGAACCATCAACATTGGGCCTAAAACAGAGATATAGTTAAATCCTTTCTCAATAAAGCCGATTTTTCGGGCTAAATAATATAACGAAGCATTAAACTCGAAAGATTGAAAATACAAGCCAATACTTTTTGAAAACCCTTGCAAAAAAGTAGCATTTACAAATGGTAAAAAACTAATTAAAACTACAGTTGAAGCTATGAAGCAAAAAATAATGCCCTTTTTAAAACCCAAATATCTAATCCATAAAGGTAGAAGTAAAATAGGTATTAACTTGGTAATTATTGCCAAGCCAAATACGAGAGCGCTAATAATAAATTTTTTAGAAAGTATCAAATAAATAGCCGTACAGATTAACGCTACTTGTACCACTTCAAAATGAGCATTCCCACTACCTTCTATAATTACAGATGGATTAAAAACATAAATAATAACCATGGTAATAGGCAATTTAAAATAAGGTAAAAGTCTTGATATTATTGCAATACAGGCAATATCTACCGTAGCAATTAATAGTTTAATAATAATAATATTGGCGTACAAATTATAACCACCAACAAAACTACTTACCCAAAAAAATAGTTGCATTAATGGTGGGTAGCAAGTATAGTATTGTGGATGATTTATAAGGCCATGTAATTGATGAAAATAACTGCTGTGATTATTTGTTTCTGAGAGTTGTTGCAGGTAAATATTTGGTGTTGATAATAGAGGATTATTACCAGTATGGCTTAATTGACCATCCCAAACAAAACGATAAATATCATCACTTAAAGTTGGCACTATAAACGCGGAAGCAACCCTTGCAATAGCACCAATAATAATTAGTTGTTGTAAGGTAAATTGTTCCCTTTTTTTAAATAGAAAAAATAGTAATCCGTATAAAAAAATTTGCCACGTAAGTAAATAATTAAACTGTTCTCTTTTTAAAAACAATTGTCCGCCAACCAGCAATAATAAAAACAACAATACTGCACATTTTACTAATACAGTTTGTGGTAGGCTATGGCTGGTTTTAAGCATACTTAAATATTGTTTTAATAATTTTATAACCTGCCATTAAACTCCCTTTTATAGTACCACTAACCTTACTTACACCCAATGTTCTTTTTCGGTAGCTAACAGGCACTTCAGTGCAGTTTAGTTTAAGTTTCAAAGCCTTTACTTGCATTTCAACTGTCCAACCATAATTAGTATCAACCATTTTAATGGCTTGTAAACTTTGCCATGTAATCGCTCTAAAAGGTCCAAGGTCAGTAAACTTATATTTGAAGAAAATTTTTATTAAAAACACAGCTAGTTTATTACCAAATATTTGTTGTGGTGTCATACTACCTCGCTCTTTGTTACCCAATGCACGAGAGCCAATAACCATATCAATATTGTTGTTAAAAATTGGTTGTAATAGCATCTCTATTTCCTCGGGATGATCGCTATAATCTGCATCTATAAATACAACAACATCGCAACCATTGGTTGCTGAAATGTATTGTAACCCCTTTAAACATGCACTGCCATAACCTTTTTTTATTTCGGTTAAAACTGTTGCCCCACCTCTTTTGGCAGCGTTAAAAGTATCATCATTACTATTATTATTTACTACCACAACTTCATCTACAAAAGCAGGAATATCCCGTAATACCAAGCCAATACTTTGCTCTTCGTTGTAGGCTGGTATTAAAACCTTAACAATTTTATTTTGATACATTTTATGTTTGGAATTAATCTATACTATTTGGTAAGACGATTAGTTTACCGCAATCCTTTCAACCGTTCTAACTATTCTACTACCTTATTTTTTTGTTTATCAATGATATAGATTAATTGATGAGAAAGTATAAATACCCAATAAAATTACAATTGAGAAAACAAATACCCGTTGTGAGAAATAACATTTACAAAAGAAACCAATTTGCTACAACTACCGTAACTACTGATGTTAAATAGTTTTGTGTTAATGCGTATTAATTTCAACAAAATAGTATTGGCACTAAATTTTCAAATTATAATCTTATCTGAAGCATCCCCCTGTTAAGCAGCAATTGTTTTTCATATTCATTTTAAACTTAAACATCATGCACTACACAAAATCAACAGTAGAAGAAAGTGTGCTAACAAAAACACAACAGCCTCTCTCATCTTCACGAAGAAATTTTTTAGCAAAAGCCGGCTCAGCAACATTAGCATCTGCGGTAATTTTTAATGCCTGCAAAAAAGACAATGGTTACGTATTTGTTGGGGGCGGTACCGATTTAGGTTCTGGCGACGTTGGCATTTTAAACTATGCTTATGCACTTGAACAATTAGAAGCAGCTTTCTACATTCAAGTAACAAAAACACCGTACGCAAACATCAGTGCTCAAGAAACAAGTTACTTAACTGACATCCGTGAACATGAAGTTGCTCATAGAGAGTTTTTCAAAGCAGCACTAGGTGCAAGCGCTATTGGCGGTTTAACACCAAATTTTTCATCTATCAATTTTTCTGATAGAGCAAGTGTATTAGCTACTGCAAAAGCATTTGAAGATCTTGGTGTACAAGCTTACAATGGTGCCGGACAATTAATTGTTGATCCTGGTTATTTAACCTTAGCTGGTAAAATTGTTTCAGTTGAAGCAAGACATGCAGCATTGATTAGAGACTTAATTAACAATGGCTCGTTTGCAGATGACTTGGACGTAAATGCATTGGACGTAGAAAAATCGCCTTCTCAAGTGTTGGCAATTGCTTCAGCATATATTACTAACACAATCGATTTTAGCCATCTTCCAAGCTAAAAATTTCAAATTTATTTATCATTTTTAAATTAATCGTTATGAATTTCGCAAATATTTTATCAGAAATAGAAACCATCGATCCAGAGGTTTACGAAAAATTAGATTCTCGTCGCAGCATCTTCAAAAACTTTGGTTCTACCACAAAAAAAGTTACCATGGCTGCCTTACCTTTTGCAATAGGTAGCTTATTTCAAAAAGCTTATGGGCAAACAACTACAGGCGTTGCAGGTGTTTTGAATTTTGCTTTGCAATTAGAATATTTAGAAGCTAACTTTTATATTGCTGGTTTAAACTCGGCGGCAATTATTGCAGGTTCTGGTGGTCCTACGGGTGCTGCCAATATTGCACTTACTAAAATACGTAATCATGAAAATGCTCACGTTAATTTTTTGAAAACTGCTGTTACACAATTAGGTGGTACGCCAGTTTCATTTACCGCTGCAAATTTTGATTTTACTGCAAAGGGTGCTTTTCCAGATGTAATGACCAATTATGACACCTTTTTAGCAGTGGCTCAAGCGTTTGAAGATACCGGCGTTAGAGCTTATAAAGGCCAAGCACCAAACTTGCAGGGTACAGCTAATAGGCCGTATTTAACAGCCGCATTAAACATCCATTCCGTTGAGGCAAGACATGCTTCCCATGTCCGTCAAATGCGTTTTGCACGTGGTGTTGCTGTTAAACCATACATAACTGGTGTAATTAGCGGTATCGATTCTAGAACCAATGGTAATTACCTTGGTGAAGATAATTTGGTACAAGGTGGTGTAACTATTACAAGTCTTGCTAGTGTAAACGGCAACGTTAGTGCTGCCGCAGCTTCTGAGTGTTTTGATGAACCATTAACTAAAGATGCAGTGCTTGCTTTAGTAGGCAATTTCTTTAAATAAATTTAATAAAAAGGTGTCATCAAATAATTTGGTGACACCTTTTTTATCCATTACTAATTTACTAAAAATATTTTATGGGCAACTTAGGATTTCAAGAAATACTCATCATTGGTGTAGTAATCTTAGTGTTATTTGGTGGTAAAAAAATACCAGAATTTATGCGTGGTTTAGGTAAGGGCATGAGAGAGTTTACTGAGGCAAAAGATAAGGTACATGAAGAGTTTAAAGAAGGTATGAAGGAAAAGGAAACTGTGGCACCGCCAGTAGTCTAGACTTACTAATTGAGTTTGGAATTTAGAGTTTGAAGTTTAATTGTTTTATACACTCTAACTTATTTTCTTAGCCCTTAAAACGCATATGCTTGAACCTTTATTCCTGAATCCTGAAACTTTAGAGTATGGGTTTTATATTAAACAGTGGTAATAATGCCATTGCTAAAGAGATGAATTTTATAGATCATCTTGAAGACTTAAGATGGCATATTATTAAAAGCGTTATCGCTATTTTAATTGCCGCTGCGGTTGTTTTTGTTTATCGTAACTGGGTGTTTGATTATATAATTACTGGACCAATAAATCCTGATTTTATAACCTATTCAGGCTTATGTAGATTCAGTCATTGGGCACATTTAGGCAATGCGTTGTGTATGCCGCCTGTAAAAATAGATATGCAAAGCACTACTTTTGCAGGACAGTTTTTAAGTAGCATCAGTATGGCTTTTGAGGGTGGTTTACTCATTGCTTTTCCATACGTATTTTGGCAACTGTGGCAGTTCGTAAAACCAGCTTTAACCCCTAAAGAATTATATGGAACTCGATTCGTTATTTTTGGGTCTCTTTATTTTTCTTTTGTGGTGCTGCCTTTGGTTTTTTTCTTTTAGGACCATTTACATTTAATTTTTTAGGAGGTTTTCAATTGGGCGTAAAAGGCACTTTGTTAACTAGGCCTACATTGGCAGATTATCTTGATAACCTGACTAATATTATTCTTGGTTGCAGCATTGCATTTGAATTACCAGTAATAGCTTATATACTTACACGTCTTGGCATTATTACACCAAATTACTTACGTAAAACAAGAAAGTATGCTGTTGTTATTTTGTTATTAGCTGCAGCGATAATTACTCCAAGTCCAGATTTTATGAGCCAAATGATTGTGTTTACACCACTATGGATTTTATACGAATTGAGTATAATCATTTCTGTAAGGGTAATTAGGCAAATGGCTTTAAATGTTGAAGCTTAGCATGAAAAACACGCTTTATCACAAAAATAAATCTTTATAAAATATCAATTCGTGCCTCAAAATTTGAGGCATTTTTTATTGTTTTTATTATAATATCCAGAGGGTTTAGATAATTGATAAGAGTAGGGAATTAATACCTAAGAGCATTTATCCTATAATTATTTTATTTAACCCAAACTTTAGCCAAGGTGTAAATAGTTGATTAGTATTTTGGATACAACAGTTATTCAGTACATCACAGAAGACCGAAGTCCTTGGGGTTTGTAAAAAAATCAGACACAGCTATTCTTCTGATTTGTTCACCTTGGCAATGAGATGGTTTATTTAGAGTAAAGGAATTTACTTTTCAATTAATTTATTATTACTATTAGTAATAAATTTTTGTAAAAAAAAATATCCATTTTTCTATATCAATCAATCGAAAAATTGTAAAATAAATTTTTTTGGCTTGAAAATGCAACCAACAAAAATGCCCCAGAAATGGGGCAATATATTGAAGTGAAAAAAGGTAACTAATTATGGTAACAATACTTTGTCAATAATGTGTACAATACCATTTGTGCATTGAATATCAGGTATCACCATGTTGGCAGGCGTTGTAATACCTTTACTTTTTACAGTAAATACGCCATTATCAAACGCACCGTAGGTAAGCATTCCACCACCTGCGGTTGTTGCCGTTGTGCTACTAACTTCCGATGTGAATTTACCACCACCAATAGCATGGTTTAGTAATACTGCTTGCAAAGTTGATGCAGGTAAAGCTGAAACATCGGCTGGTGTTTTAAAACCTGCGGCAATAAAAGCAGCATCAGATGGTGCATATATTGTAAAGTTTGCAGTAGGATCAGATAATGCAGCAGCCAAACCAGACTTCACAACAGCTGCAACTAAAAATGTTAATTCTGGCCCAGCAAATATTTTTGAAGTGCTTGCTGCAATAGCTGTGTTTACTATGTTATCACCAGAAGCTATCATCACTTTATCAATTACATGTACCGTACCGTTACTTGCAGATACATCAGTTGCCAATATTTTAGAACCATTAATATATTTGTCAGTACCCCGCATAATAATTCTTCTTTTTGGTCCTAGTGCAGATGTGCTTGTACTACCAGCTGTTAGAGCACTACCCATCAAATCTCCATTAGAAACGTGGTATAATAAAGTATTGGTTAAAAATGTTGTGTTTAATGCAGCCAACGATCCTTCATCTACTAAACCTAAACGTGCAAATGCTGCGTTGTTTGGTGCAAATACTGTGTAATGACCAGATGGATCGCCTGGGTTAGGATTAGATAAAATAATAGCAACACCACCTTTAATAGCTGCAGCTTCTAGTGTGCTAAAGTCTGCACCAGCAACAGCTATGCCAGCAATTGTAGGTTTTTGATCATCGTATTTTTGGCAACTTGTAGCAGTTAGACCAACTGCTGCAATAGCTGCTATTAATAGAATATTAAGTTTCATAAATTTATTTTTTATTAGTTATTTATTGAGAATGTTTTTTAAATTAAAATGAGTGATAACAGCTGCATAATAACCCGAAGCTATACCCAGGTTGCGCCCTTGAACGTAACTACTAACACCGCCAGCAACACCCAAACCATGTACTAGTGGGACATAAACACTACCACCAATTTTTGTTGAAACTACTTTTGTACCTAGGAAAAAGCCTTGAAAATTTTCTTTTAAAATGTCAGTGCCAGATGTTGAAACTATTGTTGAAGAATAAGCATCTATATAAAAATGTTTGGCAGCATAACCAACCTTTACTTCACTTGTAAATGCGTTTGGCACATCCTTATTCCTTATGCTATAACCAACTTGGCCATTTACAAAAATGCCACAATTAGATTTGTACTGAGCTAAAATAACACCGTTTATTTTTGTTGCACGGTTGCCAATAGCAATGATGGATTGTAAACCTTCATTTACATTATAGTTACTTAAAGGTGCATCTATACCTAAAGCACCTATTAAAGCTAAACTTCCTTTACCCATTTTAAAATTGTAAGGGTTATACTTAATGTAAAGAGATACATCCTGTAAACCTTCTTTTAAATTAGTGTACCCTAAATTAGTAAGCACTTACTGAGATGCTTCACCACGGCGGCTTACATAAGGAACGTTAGCAATTAAATCTACCTTATTACTAAGCCCTACCGTTGCATACGCTGATACACTTTCAGTAGTTACTTTGTTAAATACTGGCACACCATTTACTTTTTCGGGTACAAGGTACACTTGATCATAGGTTTCATGACTGTAGGAAACAACAACGTTTCCTTTGCCTTTGCCTTGCATAAAACCACCAATTGGGCTTTGTGCCATAAGCAAAGTTGGTACACTTAATAACGCTAGTCCAAGCGACCATTTAATTAATTTCATAGATTTTTGTTTGATTGTTATAAATGTTTTTTGGATGGGCTAAGTAGTTTTGGTGAACAATTAGCGTCAACGATTTTAACATACGGCAACTTATAAACCTTGGTTTTACCAAAATTTTTTTTGTTAAAATTGATTGATGTAGTTGTATGAAAGATACTATAGCGTAAAATTTTAAAACGCTTAAAATTCAATACCCACAATACTTTCAACGTTTGATTGAAATGTTGGTTTAGAATAAAAGGAAAAAAATCTAAAAAACAGCAATTACTAAGACTGAGAGATCTACACTTAATTAATTATGTATTTAAATAGTAGGCAATACACAAAATATCCTAAAATAAAGGTGTAGAAAAGAATCTAAATATTAGGCAGGTGTCAGCGCATGACTAACAGTATTGGTTACTAATTTTTTATTGGTAGTAATAATAGTTGTGGCAGTTTTTATGTTGTTAAGATCATTGAGTTTCATATAAATTAATAGCCCTAAACCAAAAGCTATTGAGCCATGAAATAAGATGAACCCAAAGTTTTTTGTTGCAATGCCATAAAAAAAAGCACTGGCAAATAATAAACACAAAAAGCTATTTAAAAATACAGCATACAAACCAGTTTTTTCAAATCGCTTAAACGAATCAGCACCCATGATTTCTATATTAAATTTTGGTGTTCGTACGAAGGCGGTACGCTTACCAAAATAGCCTAACAATACAGCCCTAGAATTATGAAAACTCATAGCCATAGATAGGCTTAAATACATTTGCTGCCAACCTATAAAACGTAGTATAGCAAAGGTTTTGGTAATAAAATAATCTTTATTAGCAATAAAATAAGTTACAGATAAAACGATAAAATTCAAATTGAATACTAACCCAATATTTAACCAATTGTTTAACGATGGTATGTAACTTTTTATCAACAATAATGGCAAACTAAAAATGGCACTTACACCCAAGGCTAGATAAACCCCTGAGTTTAATAAATGACTAATAGCATGCCACTTTATGGTCACAGTTTGTTTAGATTTTAATATCGTTGGGATCATTTTTCTAGCAACTTCGGCACCACCCTTCACCCATCTAAACTGCTGGCTTTTAAATGCATCTAAAGTTGGTGGCAACTCTGCTGGTGCAACTACATCCTCTAAATATAAAAACTCCCAATGCTTTAGTTGGGAGCGATAACTCAAGTCTAAATCTTCAGTTAAAGTATCTTCCTGCCAATTGCCTGCGTCTAAAATTGTTTGCTTACGCCAAACACCAGCAGTACCATTAAAATTTAGAAAAAAACCCATGCTGTTGCGGCCAGTCTGCTCAATTTTAAAATGGTTATCTAACCAAAGACTTTGACATTTTGTTAAAACAGAATAATCTCTGTTCATGTGGCCCCAACGCGTTTGTACCATACCAATTTTAGGATTGGTAAAATGCGGTATTGTTTTTAATAAAAAGTCTTTTGTTGGAATAAAATCGGCATCAAAAATAGCCACTAAATCTCCCTTTATTATTTCCAAACCATACTTCAACGCGCCGGCTTTAAACCCACTTCTAATTGGCCGTCTTACCACTGTAATATCAATCCCTTTTTGTTGCCAGTAAGTAACACAGTCATCAACAATAGCAATGGTTTCATCGTTACTATCATCTAATATTTGTACCTCAAATTTATTCAAAGGATAATCAAAATTGCACACAGCATCAATAAGTCTTTTACACACAAATGGCTCGTTGTACATGGGCAATTGTATCGATACAAATGACCTGTTATTTTTGCCCATTTCTTCAGAAGTTCTGATGCGTAGTTGCTGGCTTTTTTTTCTAGATAAATAGCCGTACAATAAATGTATTTGAATGAAGGTGTACAAGAAAATAAACACAGTTGTAAGGGTATAGATAATTAAAGATATAATCAGCAAAAATTTCATTAAAATAAATATAATTCGATTGATAAAATTAAGCCGCAAATATATTGCAGCTATTTAAAAATAGATAATCCCAAAATTGAAACAGCATATACGATGGTTTTATAAAAGCAGATGTATTTTAATATTTGAATTACCGCTAAATACGTCACATTGATTAAAACTTACAGCATCAGTCAAACCTAACCTTCAAAAACCAACAACTATATTTGCCGGATGATAAAGGTTTTTTTAAGAAGAAAGATTGCCTCACGTGTTGCAAATGGCCATCCATGGGTATATGGCAACGAAATTGAAAAAATTATTGATGAAAGTGATAAATTGATTGAAGGACAAGTTGAGCCAGGTACTATAGTAGATGTTCATTTTTTTGATAATAAATATGCAGGCCGTGGATACATCAACCAAAAGTCTCAAATAGCCGTTCGATTGTTAAGCCGCAAACGAGAAAGAGAAAACATTAACGCGCAATTTTTTTACGACCGTATTTTAAAAGCATGGCAGTATCGCCAAAAAATTGGCTACACCGAGAACTGCCGCTTGGTATTTGGCGAGGCAGACTATTTACCTGCATTAATAATTGATAAATTCAACGATTACTTTGTTATCCAAACTTTATCCTACGGCATTGAATTGTGGAAAACCGCTATTGTAAAGGCTTTGCAACAAATATTTAATCCAAAAGGAATTTACGAACGTAACGATGTGCCTGTTAGAGAATTAGAAGGTTTGCAACAGCAAAAGGGGTTTTTATCTGAGCCATTTAATACCAATATTATCATTAACGAGAATGGTTTACAATTTCATGTTGATATTGAAAACGGGCAAAAAACCGGTTATTTTTTAGACCAACAAGACAACCGCAGAGCCATTAAAAACATTGTAAAGGATGCAGATGTTCTTGGCGCATTTACTTACACTGGCACATTTGAAATACATGCAGCACACTACGGTGCAAAAAGTGTTTTTGGTATAGATATAAGTGAACAAGCTGTAGCGCAAGCCAATAAAAATGCAGTAGTAAATGGCTTAGAAAATATTTGCAAATTTGAAGCGATGAATGCCTTTGATGCCTTGAAACAATGGGATAAAGAAGCCAAGCTTTATGATGTTGTAATGCTTGACCCACCTGCATTTACCAAGAGCCGTGAAAGTATTGATAAGGCAATTATTGGCTATAAAGAAATCAATCTTCGTGGTATGAAATTGATAAAAGATGGTGGCTTTTTGGTAACTAGTAGTTGCACCAACTTAGTTAGCCCTGATCTGTTTTTACATACCATTGAATCGGCAGCAAAAGATGCTAAAAAGAAAATTAGGCAGATAATTTTTAGAACCCAAGCCAGCGACCATCCTATAATTTGGGGGATGGAAAACACCAACTATTTAAAATTTTTAATTGTAGAAGTGAGTAATAAATAATCAAAATAATTTTTGCAAAAAAAGCTTATTTTTTTCCTTCAATTTATCGTCTTCAAACAACTCGAAATTAAACCAGCCTGCATGAATAAAGTTGGTATAATCTAGTGTTAAATCTGTTTCTTTTATCTGCTTTATTTCAAATAATTCGGTACCATTTTCTTCGTAAAAAATAATCCTGTATTTACGAGTTTTTGCTAGAGGTAAATGTAGGTTTACATAGCCCTTATTGGTAGTATAAATGTTTAATGATGGTCGAAAGAAACCCTTTGATATGAATGGTTTCAGCATTACCACCTCTGCACTTACAATATAAATACTATCTTTTGTTTTGGTAATAATCGAGTCTCGAAATTTACGGTATTTAGTGTAGTCTAGTTCAAGAATTTCTCTGGGTTTATCTCTGTTATAAATCTTGATTATTTTGTTGATATCAATTGGTGTAGGTATGTCGTTTTCAAAATACCTATTATCTACAATATCTTTACTTGGCGTACTAACTTGCTGCGATTTTGAGAAGAAATACGTACCCCCGTCTAACACATAAAAAATACGATAATATACTTTTAAACCTACAGGTAATTTATTATCAGCAAAGCCATTTTGTGGCAAGTTTGGTGAAATGGCTGAATAGACGGTATTAAAAAAACGGGTACTATCAAATGAACGTTGTATGGCCAATTGTATGCAGTTAGGATATGGATTTATCCAACTGATAAGCAGTTTGGTTTTACTAATTTCCCTCACAGTAAAGTTTGGCAAAGTATCTTGAGCCAAAGCTGCATTCAAGCACAAAAAAGAGAAATTTATTACTAGGAAGATTACTAAAAATTTCATTGAAGCAAATATAAAGTGTGCAACTATTAATCAAAAACTAAAGTGCCTTTAGGTAAAGATAAATTACCCTGTAAACCGCCACTATGCACCACCATTACATTACTATTTGCGGGAAAATAATTTTGCTGAATAAGATCAATTACGCCGTACATAAGTTTAGATGTGTAAACAAGATCTGTGGGCAATTGGTGCTGCTTGTAAATCAAGTTCATCCAATTTATAAGATCTTGAGGATGCTTGGCATACCCTCCAAAGTGATAGCCTTCAATCAACTCAAATTGCTTTAATTGTTCTTGTTCGGTTAGGAGATTTTTTACTTCATTTAACAATTTATCATGCCCTTTTAAAACATTTATGCCAACTATTTTTTGGTGTGGCAAAGCCCCTTTTATTAAACCAGCCATCATTGTACCAGTACCTACTGCACAAACAATATGGGTACATGTTTCATCAATCCATTGGTACATTTCAGTTACACCATTTGCCCCTAAAACTGCGTAGCCCCCTTCGGGTATAATATATAGATTCTTGTTCTGAAGTCGTTGCTGCAAAAGGCTTTTATTATCATAAGCACTTCTACTTACAAACTGTAAATCCATACCATAATCTTTTGCTACAAGTAGTGTATGGCTTAATTTTTTGGGTGCTTCACCCCTAATAATTCCAACGCTTTCTAAGCCTAGCACCTTACAAACATAAGCAGCTGAAACGATGTGGTTAGAATAAGCTCCACCAAAAGTTACAACGCCATCGTACTGGTTATTTACTACTTCCTGCAATTGTAGTTTTAGCTTAAACCATTTATTACCACTTATAATGGGGTGTAGTTTATCAAGCCTTAATACAGCTAATTTTATATTACCTTTAAGCTTGTTTAAAACAATATTTTGAATGCAAACATTGGCATGATTTATTAATAGCATATCCTAAAATATCAATAAAGATATATTGGCTAATCTTACGTTATCCTTATTTTCGCCACAGCATAAAAACACATTATGAAACCAACATTAGTAATATTAGCAGCGGGTATGGCAAGCAGATATGGTGGCATGAAGCAGGTTGAAGCATTTGGCCCACATGGCGAAACGATAATGGACTATTCTATTTACGATGCTATAAAAGCTGGTTTTGGCAGAGTTGTATTTATAATTAGAGAAGAATTTGCTGAAAACTTTAAGGCCATTTTTGAACCTCGATTAAAAGGAAAAATTGAAACAGAATATGTTTATCAAAAACTGGATGCTTATATTGGCGATAGAACAATACCAGATGACAGAACAAAACCCTGGGGCACTGGGCACGCATTGCTTTGCTGTAAAGAAGTAATTGATGGCCCTTTTGCAGTTATAAATGCAGATGATTTTTATGGTAAAGATGGTTTTGCTAAAGCCGCAGAATTTATTAATACAAAATGTAGCGACGACCTATATGCATTAATTGGTTATAGTTTAATAAACACGTTAAGTGAAAATGGTAGTGTAAGCCGTGGCGTTTGCGATATTGATGCAGAAGGTAATTTGGTGGGCATTAACGAGCGGCAGAAAATATATAAAAAAGATGGCGTTGTTGTATATGAAGAAGAAAACCATACAAGCCCATTACCAGCATCTACTAAGGTGAGTATGAACTTTTATTGTTTTGGTAAAAGCTTTATCAGTGTAGCAGAAGAACTGTTTGGTACTTTTTTAGATGAGAAAATGACGGTTCCAAAATCCGAGTTTTACATACCTAAAATTGCCGATGAATTTATTAAATCTGGCAAGGGTAAAGTTGAGGTAATTGCCACCGATGCAAAATGGTTTGGCGTAACGTATAAAAAAGATGCAGATGGTGTTAGAGAAAGCGTGAACGCCTTAATAACTTTTGGTGAATATCCTACACACCTTTGGGGGAAATAGCATTTTAATATAATTTAAAATTGATATATAAAAAACGATGCCCTGCAAAAAAATTGCAAGGCATTTAATATAAGTGCAAATGGCTAATCAAAATTTACTTGGCCTTATTATAGGCTTTAATTGAGAATACACACTCTTCAATTTTCTTTACCTGAGCTTCTCTTTCCTTACCACGTAACGTTGTAGTTAAAGGCATTTTAATTTTTACAAGCGACGTATCGTCTTTCTTCAAATCATCTATTAACTGGTAAATATTTTTACTTTTAATCGCAAATGTTACACCATCTGCTTGTACCTGACGGCTACTTAAAATACCTATAACCTCGCCTTTCTTATTAAGTACCGGACCACCACTATTACCAGGGTTAGAGTTCATTTGAATTTGATAACTGGCAGTATCGCCTTTAAAGCCATTTTTTGAGCTTAAATACCCTTGTGTGTAGGTAATCGAATTATCATCTCTTGGATAACCAAGTGTAAATATTTCTTCACCTAGATCTGCACTTACTTTGCCAATAGCATAAGGTAAAGTTTTTAATGTGGTATAATCGGCATCTTCAATTTTCAGTAAAGCAAAGTCGCTTTGTTTATCAATGTGCACAATAGTTGCTTTAAATTCATCACCATTATTATTTACTACAATAGCATCCGATCCTTTCAAAACGTGTGCATTTGTAGCTATATAGCCTTTAACATCAATTAGAAAACCAGTACCACCACTAATAAATTTTACATTATTGGGCAATTTGTCTTTTACGTTATTTAAAATAATGCCTTGTACCATTACATTACGCTCCATTTTTGCCATTTTAGAACCAAGTTGTTCTAATTGGCTGCCATTTACCGTAGGTGATAAATACAAAGCAATACCACTTACCAATATAGCAATGGCACCACCAACAGAAGCTGCCACCAACAAATCTTTACGGTAACGATTGTACAGCTGCACCACTTTACCCTTAGTAGATATTTCACCACCCTCATGTATTTCGCCAGTTGCTAATAATTTGGCATGCGCATTATGCAAAGAATGTTTAAAGTTCCTTTCCAAAACATACTCGTCCATTTGATTTAGGAACATAGAATGCTCAACAACCATTTGGTCAATTTCTGGTGTGTTTTTTCTAAGTTGTTCAAAATAATTTTGCTCGTCAGGTAGCATGGTGCCATCTAGGTAGCGTTCTATTGTTTGCAACATTAAAATGTCTTCGTTATGGATATTCATGGTAATTATTCTCCGATATTATATTGTGCAAAAAACAATTTTTTTAACCGCATCAAACATTTGTACTTCTGATTTTTAGCATTGTCGGCATTTGTATAGCCAAACTCTTTTGCCAATGCTTGCATATCTATCTTTTTTACATAAAACCCATCTAGTAAACTTTTACAAGGC
>JAYVNQ010000339.1:0-2601 GCA_043758365.1 Chitinophagales bacterium | reverse complement strand
GTTTTTTTTGTCATTAATAATTTAACGACTGGCTTCCTTTTTTAGTATCAATACATCGGCCAATAACCTTTTCTAAATAATTAACTCAAACAGCTTCTAAATATAAAAAAATAATTTGGGAGGTGATAAAAATACCGAGACAAATGACATATATTTGGTGACAAATGACGGTTATGGCAAAAATTATAAAATACAAAACACCAAAAAGCAATAATAATAATATAGCCCATGAACCAATGGTTTCATATCAACCAATACAAGCGATGCCACGCATGGCGATAAGCACAGCATTTACGTATACAAAGTTTTCAAAAATTTCAGCAACCATTCCTTTTACCCTAAAAGATTGGGCTAATATTTTACATTTATCCGAAAGAACATTACAACGGTATGCCCAAAGCAACACCACTTTTGAAGGGATTTACGTTGATAGAATATTACATATTGAGCAACTGCTACAATTAGGGTTGCAAACTTTTAATAATGCTGATGCCTTTTATCAATGGCTAAAAAAAGATAAAATGGTAATGGGGCAAGTTGTAAATTTTCAATCATTATCTAGTACACAGGGCATTCAAGATACCATTAACCAAGTTGGCCGCATACTTTACAATGTTTATTCATGATAACAGTTTATAGGTTTGCCCCTATTCAGTTTATTGATGATTTATCTGGCAGGGGCGCTATGTTATTCGGCGGCAGATGGAACAGTATTGGTTTGCCCGCAGTTTACACAAGTTTTACTATTTCGCTGGCATTAGTAGAACTGTTTGTACACAAAGATACTTTTCAAGATATTAAAGCCAATCAGTTAATAGAAATAACAATCAATGAGTCTATTACAAACATCATTCAAAATAAAAAATTAAAAGCCAATTGGCAAATGGATGCACCATATTCTCAATTGATGGGCAACGATTTTTTAACTCATAGTAATGCCATTGGTTTGCAAGTACCTTCAGCCATAATTGAGGAGGAAAATAACGTTGTTTTAAACCCGATGCACAAAGATTTTTTTAAAAAAGTGCACATTAAAAAAGTACGCCAATTTAATTTCGATAATCGATTATTTAAACCTGCCTAATGCACACAGCCTATCTTTTATTGGGTACAAACTTGGGTAATAAAGCATTGTATTTACAACAAGCAACACAACAAATAATCAACAATACTGGCACACTGGTAACAGCATCTTCTATTTACGAAACAGCAGCTTGGGGCTTAATAAATCAACCATCATTTTACAATCAAGTTTTGGTAGTTGAGACCAGTTTATCACCAGAAAATCTGATGTTAGAACTACTAAAAATTGAGGAGCAACTCGGTCGCATTCGTGCAATAAAATTTGGCCCACGAACAATTGATATAGACATTTTATTAATTGATGATCTAACAAATAATACCAACTTATTAAACTTGCCTCACCCTGCATTACCACAACGCAAATTTGCTTTAATGCCTTTGGCAGAAGTTGCCCCAAACTTGATACACCCTGTTGAAAAAAAAACTATTTCACAGCTATTGCAAGCCTGTACTGATAGTTTAGATGTGCAAAAAATTACGCTAGCTACCAATTAATCGAGGCTAATTTTACCAACATAATGAAGCATCATTTTATAACTGTTGAAGGAAATATCGGCGCCGGTAAAACCACGTTAACACATTTATTGGCAAAGTATTTTAATGCCAGAATTGTGTTGGAAGAATTTGCTGATAATCCCTTTTTAGCAAAGTTTTACGAGAACCCACAGCAATACGCTTTTCCGGTAGAACTGTTTTTTATGGCCGAGCGTTACAAACAGTTAAAAGACATGCTGCACACTAAAGAACTGTTTCAAAACATCACTATTTCAGACTATTTATTTACCAAATGCTTATTGTTTGCAAAGGTCAATTTATCGGAGGAAGAGTTTCGTTTGTACCAAAAATTTTACGACATTATTCATCAACAAATCACTTTTCCTGACATACTTATCTACCTGCACGCACCTGTAAATAAATTGCAGGCAAACATTAAAAAACGTAACCGAAGTTACGAGCAACATATACCCGACGAGTATCTTTTCAGCATTCAAGAAACCTATACCAGTTACATAAAACAACACAATATAAAAACCATTTTTATAGATGCTAGTAACGCCGATTTCCTTGGCAATCCCAAGCATTTGCAAGTGGTGTTGGAGGCCTTGGATAAAGACTATGAAAATGGGCAACATTATTTTAGCTTACCTTAAAAAAAAGATTTATGTAACCATCTAATGTGTTTCAATTTAGCATCGTTTCGTCGCACACTGCAACGGTTTATTACGCTTTTCAACATCACAAGTTAACGCAAAACACAGCTTGTTTAAAAATGCAATATCGCTTAATATTAAACATCAAAAACATAAATTTTAAATTATAAATGTCAGAAACATTACCTACAAAATACAATGCTTTTGCTGCTTTACAAATAACAGAATTTAGGAACTTTTTAATTGGCCGTTTTACGTTTATTATGGGCTTACGTATGTTAGGCACATTGGTAGGTTGGTGGGTTTATGAACTTACAAATGAACCTTTTGCAATTGGGCTTATTGGTCTTAGTGAAGTCATTCCTGC
>JAYVNQ010000338.1:0-2609 GCA_043758365.1 Chitinophagales bacterium | reverse complement strand
TTTTTTTGAGGCTCGGTTTCTTTATTCAAATTCATCAACATTATTACAAATAAAAACAATACCATGATAGCGCCAGCGTAAACAATCATATTTACAATGGCTAAAAATTGTGCATTTAATAAAATATAATGACCAGAAATAGCAAAGAAAACGGCTATTAACCACAATACGCTAAACACAGGATTTTTGCTTAATAACACCATTAAGGCACTTACCAATGCTAGTATTGTTAAAAACCAAAATAATAGTTGTATGATGCCCATTTTAAAAGTTATGAGTTATGAATTATAAGCTTTGAGTTACAAATCGCAATTCATAATTCTTAATTTACAATTCTTAATTCTTAAGCCCTTTTGCTTTTGCATATTCTGCGGGTTGCGTTACAGGGTTTGGAATTAATAAATCTTGTTTTTTATAAATGAAATTCTTTCGTGCAAAGTCAGATGGTGTAATCGTTTCGCTTAAATAAATAGCATCTTTAGGACAAGCCTCTTCGCACAAACCACAAAAAATACAGCGTAACATATTAATTTCATATTTAGCTGCATACTTTTCTTCACGGTATAAATTTTCTTCGCCATCCAAGCGTTCAGCAGCTTCCATTGTAATTGCTTCTGCAGGACAAGCCACCGCACACAAACCACAAGCAGTGCAGTTTTCACGCCCCTCGGCATCTCTATTCAAAACATGTAACCCTCTAAAAACAGGGCTAAATTCTCTTTTCACCTCAGGATAGCGAATAGTAGGTTGTTTTTTAAAAATATGACTAAACGTAATTGCCATGCCTTTAAAAATATTCCACAAGTAAATACTCTCTAAAAAAGAAAGTGGCTTGCGGTCTACCTGTTTTGCCCTTGTAGTTAATGCCTGCATGTTGCGTTATCCTCAAATGATTTTTAAATGTTCGCAAAACTATTTTTATTAGCTATTGATACCAACTTTATTAAGCTGTAACACTTTTTTCTTTTTTATTGACAAACTTTTGTCCCATATTCATCTTCGTTGTGTCACTCACTGCAACGCTTTGTATTTTTTTTGAGCTTCAGTTTCTATTTCAAACTTTTTTAAAAATGCCAATTATTATCTTTTAGTAAAACAATAAAACCTGTAATTAGCATATTTGCCAAAGCCAACGGAATTAATTTCTTCCAGCCTAAATTCATCAACTGGTCGTATCTAAACCTTGGAATTGTCCATCTAATCCACATAAACACAAATATAAAAATGACCACTTTAGTCATTAAACTAACAATACCAATTACAGCCAACCAATTACCTAAATCAGTGTGTTCAGCCTCGTTAAAAAATGGCATATCATAACCACCAAAAAACATAGTAGCCATAATGGTACTACTGATAAACATATTAATGTATTCAGAAAACAAATAAAAACCCAATTTCATAGATGAATACTCTTGGTGATAACCAAAGTTCAATTCATTTTCAGCTTCAGGCAAATCAAACGGTGTTCTATTACACTCGGCCATTGCACAAATAAAGAATATTAAAAAACCCAATGGTTGGTAAGCAATATTCCAAAAACGACCATCAGCCATTTGTTGTTCTACAATGCTTTTTAAGCTTAAAGAACCAGTTAACATGAGCAATGCAATCAACGATAAACCCATTGCCAACTCGTAACTAATAGCCTGACTGGCACCACGCAAAGCCGCCATTAATGAGAACTTGTTATTACTAGCCCAACCACCAATCATTATACCATAAACACCCATACTAACTACCCCAAACACATATAAAATACCAATATTAATATCAGCAATTTGCAGAGCAATTTCTCTACCAAACATGTCTATTTTATTGCCCCAAGGCACAACGGCACAAGTCATTAAAGCGGCTGTCATGGCTAATCCTGGCCCTAAAATAAACAAGGCTTTATTAGCAGTATTAGGAATAATTTCTTCTTTGGTAATTAATTTTAAACCATCAGCTAATGGTTGCAGCAAACCAAAAGGACCGGCACGGTTAGGGCCGGGTCTATCTTGCAAAATAGCCGCTACTTTACGCTCAGCGAAAGTCGTATATAAAGCAATACCCAAACTTGCAAAAATAATTACTGCAATGAGTACTAATTTTTCTATTAATAAAAACCAATCCAATGCCAATAGTGTCATGATATATATTACAATTAGTCTTTAAATTTATTACGCATAAACTAACCTTCCCTTTGGTTCAGGAATATTCCATCCTTTTTCTTTTGCAATTTTTAACCACTCTTTAGCCAAAACATTTACTTGTTTTAAAGCCTCGCTATGTGTTTCACCATGTGCAACACAGCCTTTCAACTCAGGCATTTCAGCAACAAAAAGATCATCAGCACCGCTCCAATAAATAATTACTTCATATCTAATCATTAGTCCTTAAAATTATTCGAATGCGCTGGCCCATCTATTAAACTCAACTTTACCTCTGGTTTATTGACATCGCTAGTATCATGAATATTTAAAAGTAAATGCGGCAAACGACCAGCATTTACCGCTTCAAATGTTTCTGTTGGCACAGTTGTACCAATTTTTCCAGCATAATGCCCTTGCGAAATAACTGATTGACGACTAATTTCTCTTGGACCTTCAATTACCCAATCGCTAGTT
>JAYVNQ010000337.1:0-2610 GCA_043758365.1 Chitinophagales bacterium | reverse complement strand
CAATAGATTTCTGAATACCTTCTAAAACTTCACCACCAATACTATTCATTTTGGTACTCCATTCAAGCCCAACAACATCATCACCAATGTCGTACAATTTGCAAGCACTGTTTTTCCAAACCAGCTTATCGCTATTATTTTTTAGCACCATAAATGCTTCGCCACCAGGAATTGGCAGGTACGTTTTTGTGGCAATATCGTAGTATAAACGTTTACCGTTTTCTATTTTATAAAATGAGGTAGCACCGCTTGCCAGCATAGTATCAATCCATTCGGCAATCTTGTTACCATTGGCTTTCATGGCTTCAACAGTTTTAGCAACACCTAAAACATCCCACGTTTCAAACGCTCCAATTTCCCAACCAAAGCCAGCCATCATGGCGTCATCTACACGGTATACTTCATCGCTAATTTCAGGAATACGATGAGAAATATATGAGAACAATGAGTAGTGAAACTGACGATAAAATTCACCAGCTTTATCTGCGCCAGCACACACAATTTTAATGCGTTTACGTAAATCTTCAATAGGTTTGGCCGTTTCTAAAGTTGCAAATTTGGGTTTAACACGAGTTTTGTATTCCATCGTTTTTAAATCCAACGTCAATATTTCTTTGCCTGCGGCAGATTTTATTTTTTTGAAAAAACCTTGGCCAGTTTTATCGCCTAACCAATTGTTAACAAGCACGGTTTCTAACCAAGCTGGAATGGTAAAAATAGCTTTGGCTTCATCGCTAGAACAATTATCGGCAACGCCTTTGGCAACCTTTACCAAAGTATCAATACCCACAACATCAGCAGTACGAAATGTTGCTGATTTAGGCCTGCCAATAATTGGTCCGGTTAGGGCCTCAATTTCATCAATTCCTAAGCCCAACATATCCATAATATGAAAGATGCTCATGATGCTGAAAACCCCGATACGATTGGCTATAAAGGCAGGAGTATCTTTACAAAGTACCGTTGTTTTACCTAAATACAAATCGCCGTAGTGCATTAAAAAGTCTACCACTTCTGCGTCGGTATCTGGTGTTGGAATAACTTCTAACAAACGCAAATAACGTGGTGGGTTAAAGAAGTGTGAACCACAGAAATTTTTCTTAAAATCTTCGCTTCGCCCTTGACTTAATAGATGAATTGGGATGCCAGAAGTGTTAGAAGTAATCAATGTACCTGGCTTGCGAAACTGCTCTACCTTCTCATAAATAAGATGCTTAATATCCAAGCGTTCAACCACTACTTCTATAATCCAATCAACAGTGGCAATATCTTTTAGGTTATCATCGAAATTGCCTAGAGTAATACGTTTTACCGCATCTTTTGTAAACACGGGGCTAGGGCTACTTTTTATAGCAGCAACTAATGCATCATTTACAAGCTTATTTCGTTCTGCTGGCTTAGTACTTTCTTCTGCACCTTTAGCTATGATATCTAGCAACAATACCTGCACACCAATGCCTGCAAAATGACAGGCGATACGGCTGCCCATAACACCACTGCCTAACACCGCAACTTTTTTGATAGAACGTTTCATATGTAAGCATTTATATTTTTATTATTCTCGCGAACTACGCAGAATAAAATTAGTTAGCTATGCAACTATTCTCAAAGTTAGAAGGTTTTTGAAAGTTAGCAAATAAAAAAGCCATCAAGTTATTTTGATGGCTATAATTTTATAGTTGTAATGGTTTAACTAACGCCAGCACCTACCTGTATTTCACTTTCAGGATTTATAAAATGTAATTTTCCTTTGTTATCCTCAGCCATTAAAATCATACCATTACTTTCTACACCACGCATTTTTCTTGGTGCAAGATTAACCACCACGGTTACTTGTTTACCTACAATTTCCTCTGGCTTAAAATGCAATGCAATGCCAGATACAATGGTTCTAGTTTCAAACCCTAAATCAATAGATAGCTTTAATAATTTATCTGCTTTGTCAACCTTTTCAGCGGCTACAATTGTGCCTACACGTAAATCTATTTTTGCAAAATCATCGAATATAATTTCTGGTTTTAAGCTGCTGTTTACTGGTGTTTCTAACTTTACTTCTGGTTCTTTTTTTATTGACTGTTCATTGTTATCCATTGACTTCTGCTTTAATTTTTCTAGTTGAATTAGTATCTCTTCTTCCTCAATTTTTCTAAATAATAATTGTGGTTCACGTAAGCTATAACCAACCTTTAATAAATTGATATTGCCAGCATTTTCCCAGTCCAACATCTTATTAACCACCTTCATCATACCGCATAATTTCTTGGCCGTAAATGGTAAAAATGGATGGATGAGAATTGCCAAATTAGCTGTTAATTGTAAGCTTAAATGCAAGCAATTATCAATCTGCTGTTGCTCTGGAATTAGGGGCAAGCTGCCATCTTTTGGCACTTTTTTCCAAGGCTCTTTTTCTTGCAAATATTTATTTCCTTTCCTTGCCAAATCAATCACTTCAAACAAAGCCTCTCTAAACTTATAACCTTCTATTAAGACTTCTATTTTTGTAGTCGCCGTTTTAATGTCTACTATTAGTTGCTTGTCTTTATTGTCAATAATATCATTGTGAAATACTGGTACTTTACCCTTGCAAAGCTTGTGCATTAGTACAAAAGC
>JAYVNQ010000336.1:0-23503 GCA_043758365.1 Chitinophagales bacterium | reverse complement strand
CGGCTGTTTTTGAACCAATGCCAATTGAATAAGGTAAATAGTCGGGCACATAATTAGTTGATGGCAATGAAAAGCCAACTGTACCAAATAGTTTAAACTGTAACCCCTTTTTTGTTACATCTATTGCTACATATTTAGCTTCAACCGAAATATCTTGAAATCCTTTTTTGCCCGTCATAGTACCAGCATCGCTGCTATTATTTATATATGGTAATGATGCAAAAACATTTAATTTATTAGTAATACCATAAGCAACCATTGGCATCACCATTTTTGATGTAAATACACCCACATTTTTATTGTCTCTTAGCTTTTCGCCTTCCCAATAATTTGTCCAAGTGGTTTGCTTGTAGGCTGCAACAACACATATTTGTCCTTTAATCATTGTAAAGCCATCATCTGCACTTTGTGCTATCGCTGGTTGCACTAGGCCATTTAACAGCAACAGTAATAGTAAAATTTTGACGTATAATTTCATAATAATTTATTTTTTAATAATATGAATAGTTGATTTATTTGCTAATTCCGTAGCTGATATTCAATAGCATTATGAAGACAACTTAACTAACCACTTACTTTTTCATTTTTAATTTTGTAGCAACATAATCACCAACTTTTTTACCCATCTCTGTACTTACTATACACGATGGATGGAAGTGAATACCGCCATAAAATCTAGCTGAATTATTTTCTATTGCTGCATCTCTAAACGACTTAAAATGTCGATTTTTAATACCAAATTCTAATTCTGTACTATCGGTATAAGCAAAGTTGTCGCCAAATACATCGGTTAAGGCTTCTGCAGCTGCAGATGAAATAGTAGAGTGCCCACAAGTGTATTCAGGAAAAGCAGGTGTTTGTAAAAAGGGTCGCCATTCTGGATCTATATATTTGTTAATAACCGTTTCTGGGCGTACTGTGTTGTAGGTATATTTTGCATTCCAACATTGTATAAAAGCATCAAATAATGTAATAGATGTTTTGGCATAGGCGTATACCGTATTGGCATAATCTACCTTAGCAGTTTTAGCGGCAATACCAATTACACTCATCCAATGACCAGACGGCGAAAACTTTTTAGTCGCAAACATTAAATGCCCAGATACGTTGAGTTTAAAAGGGTTATCGTCCCAAAATTCAGCTATATGCTTTTGCTCGTCTGTAAGGCTATCTGTTGCATTTTTTATAGCTATTACTTGTGCATAATAGGCGCCTTTTTTATCGGTCATATTAAAAGCAATTGGTGGCGGTGCAATAAACTGAGAAGCACTATCAATAGCCAATGTTCTTATTTCCATCCAATGTGGTTCGGCAGCTTGCGCATACATAGGTGGTGTAGGTACCCAACGGCCTGGCATATCTTTTACCGTATATTTTTCGGCACTGCGGGTTTGGGCATAATTGTCTTTTTTACTCCAACGTATAATGCTCATACTCATACTATCTGCAAAAATTTGCGAAGCAGTTTCTATATCTTTTGGCAACCCTTTATTACGGGCTACTTTTAAAATACTATCCTTGTACAATTGCATACTACCCTCAGGAAAAGTAACCGCTTCGCCCACTTTTATATAGGCTAATAGGGCTGCTAATTCATAATCTATTGGGGCATTGGCAACAGGTTTTGCTACCATTTTTAAACCGTTAATTTGTTTGGCTAATGATTGGTATTTGTTAGGATAACCAGCGGCCACAATTTCGTATGCAGCAATGGCTGCGTAGGTATAATTTCTAGCAGCAATCATTGGTGGAAAATTATTGCCCATTACCACACTATTTAACTCATGTACCGTATTAGAAAACAATTGTGGATCGTGTAAGTAAGTTTTATAAGCTGTATTTGGTTTACAGGCAAATAAGCCTACCGTTATGCATAGGCATATAGAAAATGACTTCATTTCTTTGAATGATTTTTAAGCGATAAAATAGTAGCATGCCAAATATTGGTAGCTATTAATGCAGACAATATTTTTTTAAAAACTACACTTGTGGAGGTTTTATTACTTGTTGAAGATGGCTGGAACCATTGCTGTTGTTGGGATTGCTATAGTAAATAATTGAATTATTAAAACTTAACGACTGCCATTGGTTATCATCATTAATAAAATCTTCAACCATATTTTTTATAACGGTTGGTTGATTTGAAGAGGATTTTTTTGAAGAATTGTTGCTGGCAATATCTGTTGTTTTGCCAAAAATGTCGTTGGCTTTTTGCTGAATATTAATTTTTTCCGCATGACGAATGCACTGTAAATACATGGTATCATTTTCTACCTTGCGTTGAACAAAACGATAAGTTTCGCCTTCAAAATTTACTTCTCCATCTATACGTTCAAAGCTCGTCCAATTATTTTGATAAGGCAAATTGATGGGTATTTTTACAAGAAATAAATCAGCTTGGTTATAGGTTTTGTTGTCTAAAGCAATTTGCAAATTAGTATCAGCTTTAGCCATTGAAAAGGTTACAATTAATCTATAACCAATAATATTGAATACAAATAGGCAGAGTAATAATATGGTAGCAATTTGGCGATACATTATGTAGGCAAAGTAATGTGTTAACTACTAACAAATTGTATTTTCAATAAATTTATTTAAAATTTACACAACAATTCTTTGCACAAACGATCATTCCCTCTCAAATTTTTTCTTTAAATATTCTAATACGGTTGGGTCTTCAAGGTCGTCCATATCGCTTAATTCCAATTCTAGAGCTTTTGTGCTAAGCTGAATTTCTAGTAATGATAATGCTAAAGATGCGGCAAATAATAGTAGGCTACCTGCAAAAATCCATCTGGCAATTGTGAAATATTCTGTATAGATGAAATACATACACAGCAAGCATCCTAGAAATGTAGTAACCCCTAAAGTCTGCATATTTTTAATCAATTTTAATCGGTAGCGTAGGTTTTTTATTTGTCCATGAATGATGTGTTTTTGTTCATTATCTTTTGAATATTTATCATGTAATTGCCTAATTCTACTGGATAAGGCTAGGAAACGGTTGGTGTAAGCCAACATAATTAAACTTATGGCAGGGAATAACAAAGCGGGTGTATTAATCGAAATATCCATTAGGGAAAGATAGAAAAAAACACGTTTTAAAGAATAAGAAAAATCAGGAATAAGAAACAAGTTTCAAGACTTTGCAACAGATTTGTTTTTTTTAATCTTTACGCCTTGAAACTTAAAACTTGTTATTTCAACTTAAAACTTAATGGTACATTCACTTTTACACTCAAATTACGACCCATATTAAACACGCCAGTTCTACCAGTTACAAGGTTTTCACCAGCATATTTTAGGCGGCTTAAATGGCTTTGATATGCCACATCAGTAATATTATTTAAGCCCAAGTTTACACTAAATAATGTTTTGCCTTTGCTTACAACTTCGGTACCACCACCAATATTAAATAAGGTATAACCATCTGTTGGCGTTTCAGTATTGTAAGCTGTAAATACCCTTTT
Source organism: Chitinophagales bacterium (assembly GCA_043758365.1). Taxonomy (GTDB): domain Bacteria; phylum Bacteroidota; class Bacteroidia; order Chitinophagales; family Chitinophagaceae; genus Parasediminibacterium. The sequence goes on along the minus strand of JAYVNQ010000336.1, from coordinate 20,033 downwards.
TTGCTTGGCTACATTATCCATTTCAAACTTTAAATATAGTTTTTTAAAAATTTTACCTAGCGTCTTAAAATCGCCACGCAATTCACTTTGTAGCCTTGGTGAAGGAATAAAAGGTAGCTTATTTGAGCCCTCGTAAGTTTGGTTAAAATGACCAGCAACTAGCGAAAAACTATTCTCAAAATGTAACCAATCTAATGGATGTGGGTGAATATCAAATTTAGCCTCAAAACCATACAACGTTGCAGTTGTTTGCCTAAATTTAAATGCTTCTATAAAGTTTCCATTAGCATCTTTTACCAAAGAATCTCCACCGGCTTTTGCTTCTAGTTTACTGTAAAAAATATAGTTGTTGATGTTGTTGTAAAATGCAGTTACACCAAAACTGATATGTTCGGTTGCTACTTCTATACCACCATCAATTTGAAACGATGTTTCTGTTTTTAAATTATTGTCACCATACTCGTAACGGTTAGTACCTTCATGAGCACCATTACTTGCCAATTCGCTTACACTTGGGCTTCTATAACCTCTTGCTACATTCAGTTTCAGCGTTGTTGCCGCCGATGCATTATAGCTTACACCAATACTGCCGCTTACGTTGCCAAAGGTTTTATTAAAGGGCGAAAATTTAAGGTCGGCACCTTGAAAATATTGTTTACCAATTACGTTTCTATAATCGCCACGAATGCCACCGCTTAGAGTTAATTTATTGTTGAAAGTTTTTTTTGTAGAAATGAACGAACCAATATCAAACTGGTTGTATGCTGGTATCAAAACTTTCTCGCCTTTATTACTGTTTTGTTGTTCCATACCAGTTACGCCAATGGCAGTTCTCCATCCATTTTTATCAGCAAATAAATATTGAATGCTGTAATTAATTGTTTGTAAATCGAAGTATAAATCTGGCACGTTTGGCTGCGTATAATCACCCAATTCTCTGCGTTGGTTGCGTTGATAGCCAACGTGAATAGCCAACCTGCCTTTGCCTAAAGCAATATTGTTATCACTAGCAATTTTAAAGTGTGTTACGTGTTGGTAAGGGTTAAATAATGTTTTGCTTGTTAGTTCGCTATTGGTGGCAGTATGTTCGGCAGGTGTTCCTGAATATACTAGAAATTTCCCTGTGGTAGCATCTCTCTCGCCTTCTACAACACCTAAGTTTTGGTTAAAATTACTAATGAGCAAATGGCTGTAACCCCAGCTTTTATTAATACCAATATATCCACCAAAATTGCGTTCATTAAAGCGACTATTAAATACTTTACCATCGTACTTATTCTGATAATCAGCCGCTGATTTATATGTGCCGTAAACATTAAAATTAAAACCATTTTTAAAATGTGCCGCTACGTTTGCATTACCACCGTAGAGGCCATTATTATCTAAAAACGTTCCTAAAATATTGGCTTTAACTGTACCTTTTTCAACTGGTACGTTGGTTATTAAATGCACTACACCAGCCATCGCATCACTACCATAAATTAGCGATGCTGGGCCTTTTAAAACCTCCACCCGTTGCACACTATATTCATCTACTTCTATACCATGTTCATCACCCCATTGCTGACCTTCTTGTCTAATGCCATCGTGTACCGTAACCACCCGGTTGTAACCTAAACCACGAATAACTGGTTTTGAAATGGCTGGTCCGGTAGATAAGCCACTCACGCCTGGCACTAATTTGCTCAATGCATCAATGATATTAATAGAAGATGTTTGTAATAAATCTGCTTTTCGTATAATGGTTACTGGTTGTGGCGATTGTTTTGTTTTTGTGGCAGATGCAACACCAGTAACGGTTACAGCTTCTTGCTCTATGGCAGATTCCTTTAGACTAAAATTTTTTGTGGTAGTTGCTTCAATGTCTATAGTTTCAATAATGGTGCTATAACCTATAAACGATACCTCAATTAAATGGCTACCAGAAGGAATATTTGCAATGGTATAATTGCCATCTGCATCGCTTGTAACGCCAATCTTTGCATCATGTAAAAAGATAGCTGCACCAACTAAAGGCTTACTAGTTTTGGCATCAGTAACAACACCATTTAAAGTAGCTTTTGCACTTACAAAAACTGTAGTTGGGTTGGTAGTAATGTTTTGCGACCAAGAGGTGCTACTTAATAATAAACAAACCGATGTTGTTGTAATTATTCTCTTCATAATTTCAAATATTTGATACGTTGTTGCAAATATAGAGAACTGTAATTAATTACAACGTTGTTGCAAATATTTTTTTGATAAGCGGTTTGTTAGCGGTTATACAAATAAAAATGGCTGCAATAATTACTGCAACCGCTTTATTCTATTTAAAAACTCATCACTTATAATTCATAACTAGCCTAATGCACCATCTTCAAGACCTCATCAATCAACTCGCCTTTGGTTATAGGAATACCCATTATTTTGTTGTAAGCTTTTGCATCTACCAGATATTGGTCACGGATTATTTTTACTAACTGACCATTATTAATTTCAGGTATCAATACCATATCAAAACGGTGAATGAGTTCGCCCAAATTTTTAGGGAAAGGTCGCATATAACGGATATGTGCATGGCTTACAGCGTGACCCATGGCAATTAAATCTAACACCGCACTTTTAATAGCCCCAAATGTGCTGCCCCAACCTAAAATCAATACCCTGCCTTTTTCAGGGCCACATTCTATTTTTTGATCTGGGATATAATTGGCAATTGCATCTACTTTAGCCTGACGAATTTTTACCATGTGCTGGTGATTATCCGCATCGTAGCTAATATTGCCAGTAACATCTTGCTTTTCTAAACCACCAATGCGGTGCTCAAAACCAGCAGTACCAGGCACTGCCCATGGACGCACAAATTTTTCATCTCTTTTATATGGCAAAAATTTATCCTCACCATCGCTAAGCATTGTTTTAAAACTTACCTCAATTTTTGGCAAATCGGCAGATTGAGGGTAATGCCAAGGCTCGGCACCGTTGGCTATATAGCCATCGCTTAGTAAAATAACCGGAGTCATGTGTTGCACGGCAATACGCACTGCTTCAAAGGCAACATCAAAACAATCGCTTGGTGTAGATGAGGCAATAATAGGCATAGGACATTCACCGTTTCTACCATAATAAGCCTGCATCAAATCGCTTTGCTCAGTTTTTGTAGGCAATCCTGTAGATGGTCCACCGCGTTGAATGTTGATAATTAGTAGTGGAATTTCTAACATAACTGCAAGCCCCATTGCCTCGGTTTTTAAAGCCATACCCGGGCCGCTAGTAGTAGTAATACCAATGCTGCCACCATAGCTTGCGCCAATGGCTGCGGTAATACCAGCAATTTCATCCTCAGCTTGAAACGTACGAATACCAAAGTTTTTGTACTTGCTCAGTTCGTGCAAAATATCTGACGCAGGTGTAATTGGATAGGTACCTAAAAATATTGGTAAGCCACTTTTTTCGCTAGCAGCTATTAAACCGTAAGATAATGCTTGATTACCCATGATACTACGATATAAACCGGGCTTCATTTTAGCTTTTTCAACCGTGTATCTTGTAGTAAAAGTTTCTGTCGTATCGCCATAGTTGTAGCCAGCTTGCAATACTTTTATATTGCTCTGTAAAATGGTTTCCTTCTTGCCAAATTTCTCTTCTAAAAAGTCAATCGTATTGTCCAGTTTTCTATTGTACATCCAATAAATAAAACCAAGTACAAACATATTTTTGGCACGGTCACGTTCTTTGGTACCCAAATCGGTAAACTCTTTTAAGGCTTCACGTGTCAATTTTGTAACATCAATTTTTATTAGTTCGTAATTATCCAAACTGCCATCCTCTAATGGATTAATGCCTTCGGGATAATTGGCCAAACGTAAATTTCTGTTATCAAAGCCTTCAATGTTGGCTATAATTTTTGCACCAAGTTTAATGCTTTTTAGATTCACCTTCAAAGCAGCTGCATTCATTACTACCAATACATCGCAAATATCGCCAGGGGTAAAAACCTGGTTACTAGAAAAATGCACCTGAAAGCCGCTAACGCCTGGTACCGTACCTATTGGTGCTCTAATTTCGGCAGGAAAATCTGGGAAAGTTGCCAAATCAATGCCTAGCAAAGCTGTGTTATTAGTAAACTGCTGACCAGTTAATTGCATACCATCGCCACTATCGCCAGCAAATTTTATTACTACATCTTGTAAAACTTGTTCTTGTGTATTCATCCTAAAAAATAAGGTACATGCCTTTAGAAACATGCACAGATTAAAATAAAGTCTATCCTAAAACAAGGTGCGAAGTTAATAGTTGCAGAAATGCTGTAAAAGCAAATTTCCTAATTCAATAATTATTAAATGCTCGTTAGCCGTCTATCTTTGTTTACTAATCTTAAATGATGTTTTATAATAGAATGACGATGATTGCATTTGGATTTTTGTTTTTTTGTTGTATGACAAGTTGCCAAAATAACGCCGCCTCTACAGTTGCAACTACAGATACAACAGTCAAAAAATCGCAAGTAATTGATAAGTTTCAATTTCAACCATTTACCTACGATAGTACTAAAAACTACATTTATTTAACATTTGATGATGGGCCTCAAAACGGCACTGTTGCCTGCTTTGAGCTGTGTAAGCAACTGGGTGTAAAAGCTAGTTTTTTTATGGTGGGTCAGCATGCCAATAGCTCAAAAACAAAAGCCATTGTTGCAGCCATTAGAGAAGCATACCCACAAATATTATTGTGCAATCATAGTACCACACATGCCTCAGGGCATTACAAATATTTTTATCATCATCCCAAAATGGCAGCGGAAGATTTTTATAAGGCTCAACAAACATTAAATGTACCGTATAAAATAATTCGTTTGCCTGGCAATAGTGCTTGGGTTATGAAAGACAAAGTAAAAGCATCACATTTAGTAGATAGTACTTGTGTTTTATTGGATAGTGCTGGTTATAATGTGATAGGTTGGGATGTTGAGTGGAGCTTTAACCACAAAAAAGAAACACCTATACAAAGCCCGCAAAAAATGATAAATATTATAGATAGTGCTTTGGCAAAACAGCATGAACACACAAAAAATCACTTAGTAATTTTAATGCATGACCGTATGTTTAGAAACCCAAATTATACAGATAGCTTAGCAAGATTTATTAGTTTATTAAAGCAAAATCCTAAAAATATTTTTGAAACTGTTGACCATTATCCCGGAGTGAAAATAGTGAGGGAATGAGCGAAAAATTGAAAACGAAAAGTGAAAATTTATACAATCATTGTATTTGGTTTTCAATTAGTATAAGTCTTCTTAAATTCGTGTATTAAAATAAAAATTATGGAACTGTTTAAATCGGGTAATCCTACATTAACCCAAAAGATTTTTGACAAGAGTTATACCAACGAAGCTATGCTACAAGGCACAATGAGTGTTCGTGGTACTATTAACAAGTTTGGTTTTATGATGCTAATGTTAATTGGTGCTGCATCTTACACTTGGCATTTGTACGAGCAAAACAACCAAAGTTTGATGATGACCTTGATGTATGTTGGTATTTTCGGTGGATTAATTTGTGCGTTGGCCATAACTTTTAGGCCAACTTGGGCGCCCTATTTAGCACCAGCTTATGGTTTGTTAGAAGGCTTTTTTATTGGTAGTATTTCTGCCATTTTTAATGCAGCCTTTGCTAAAAATTATCCTGGTTTGGTAATGCAAGCGGTTGGTTTAACATTTGGTGTTTCAATAGCTATGTTTTTGCTATATAACTTTAGGATTATTAGAGCCACAGAAAAATTTAAAAGTGTCATCATCTCTGCAACCGTTGGTATTGCTATATTCTACGGGTTAAGTATGTTGCTTAGATTGTTTGGTGTGAATATGCCTTTTATGTACGACAATAGTTTATTAGGTATTGGCATCAGCCTATTTGTAGTGGCAATTGCGGCCTTAAATTTAATTTTAGACTTTGATATGATTGAACAAGGTGCGGAGCAAGGCGCACCAAAATATATGGAATGGTATGGTGCATTTGGTTTGTTGGTAACCATAGTTTGGCTCTACATCGAAATGCTAAAATTACTAAGCCGTTTCGCCAAAAGGAACTAAGTCATAAACCTGAAATATTCAAAAACCGGATTAAGAAATTAGTCCGGTTTTTTATTGCGTAAATATTTCTAATTGCCCCACTGGTTAAATTAATTTAATCAAAGGATAAATCCTGTAATTTTTATCTCAATAGCCAATAATACATATAATAGTTTTATCTTTCCATAAACACTTAAAGCAACCAAAATATGTACTTCAACCGCCTTGGCTTATATAACGATGAGTTGGTTCATCTTTATAAAACCATATTGCTGCCCCGCATGATTGAAGATAAAATGTTGTTGTTATTGAGGCAAGGAAAAATCAGTAAATGGTTCAGCGGTATTGGTCAGGAAGCAATTAGTGTTGGTGTAACTTTAGCTTTGCAAGATGATGAATGGATAATGCCGCTTCATAGAAACCTCGGCGTTTTTACAACTCGAAAGATGCCATTACATCAACTATTTAAACAATGGCAAGGCCACCAAGATGGTTATAGTAAAGGCAGAGAAAGAAGCTTTCATTTTGGTAGTAAAGCCCATTTTATTTGTGGTATGATTTCTCACCTTGGGCCACAATTAGCAGTAGCAGATGGGGTAGCCTTAGCTTACAAATTAAAGCAGCAACAAAAAGTAGCGGTAGCGTTTACTGGCGATGGTGGCACTAGCGAAGGCGACTTTCATGAGGCCTTAAACGTAGCAGCAGTGTGGGATTTGCCAGTAATTTTTATTATTGAAAACAATGGTTATGGGCTTAGTACACCAAGTAACGAGCAGTACCGTTGCGAACGTTTGATAGACAAAGCAAAGGGGTATGGCATCGAAGGTGCAAACATAAATGGCAACAATATTGTGGAGGTTTACGATACTGTAAAAACTGCACGCGACTACTGTATCCGAAAACAAAAGCCCTACATAATTGAGTGCGAAACTTTTAGGATGCGTGGTCACGAAGAAGCTAGCGGCACAAAATACGTACCTAAAGAATTACTAGAAGAATGGAGTAGAAAAGATCCTGTAAAAACCTTTGAACAGTTTTTGGTGTATGAGCAAGCTTTGACTGAAATGGAGATTGCAGATATTAGAAATGAAACCAAAGCCTACATTGATACTGAACTAAAACTGGCTGAAACTGCCTATGAATTTAAGGTTGATACGGCAACGGAAGTGGCGAATGTTTATGCTGATAGGTTAAGCACTTATAACTGGCTTAAAACTGTAAAATCTTACGATAATGAAACTGTTTTTAAAAGCTTTGCAAATGATGTGCAATCAGCTGAATTACGTTTTGTAGATGCCATAAAGCAAGGTCTTTTTCAATCGCTACAAAAGCATAAGAATTTAATTTTAATGGGTCAGGATATTGCTGAATATGGTGGTGTTTTTAAAATAACAGAAGGCTTTGTAGATTCATTTGGAAAACAAAGAATCTTTAACACCCCATTATGCGAGAGTGCCATTGTTGGTACCGCTTTGGGGCTATGTTTAGAAGGGATAAAAAGTGTGGTAGAAATGCAGTTTGCCGACTTTGTAACGGCTGGCTTTAACCAAATAGTAAACAACCTTGCCAAATTACATTACCGGTGGGGGCAACATGCTGATGTAGTTATTAGAATGCCAACAGGTGCAGGTGTTGGTGCAGGCCCCTTTCACAGCCAAAGTAATGAAGCTTGGTTTACGCATGTACCTGGTTTAAAAGTCGTGTATCCCTCAAATTCTTTCGATGCAAAAGGGTTACTAATTGCTGCTATAAACGACCCAAACCCTGTGTTGTATTTTGAGCATAAAGCATTGTACAGAAGTGTTACAGGTACAGTGGCAGAAGCGTATTATGAAGTGCCAATAGGTAAAGCAAATTTGGTTAAAAAGGGTGATGATGTTAGTGTGATAACTTATGGAGCTGGTGTACATTGGGCTTCTGAATATCAGCAACAACATCCTGAAATAAGCTTGCATATACTCGACCTAAGAACCTTACAGCCATTGGATTATGAAGCTATTACACAAACCGTAAAACAAACAGGAAAAGTATTGTTACTGCATGAAGACACATTGATTGGCGGGCTTGGTGGCGAGATTAGTGCATGGATAAGTGAGCATTGTTTTGCAATGTTAGATGCCCCAATTATCCGCTGCGCAAGTTTAGATACTCCCGTACCATTTAACAGTGAATTAGAACAAAATTTTTTGGCAAAAAGTAGGCTAGGTGAGTGCATTGAAACGCTGATGGATTTTTAAGTTTTCAAAGCATATTTTTCATATTTTATTTGCTATATCTCCATTACTTTCATCAACGGAAATTATTGTTCAATCACAAATTTTTAAATTGATACCATTAGCCATTGCTCTACATAAAAAGCCTGCACATAATGCCATTGTTTTAGCTGCTGATATTGGTGGTACAAAAATAAACTTGGCACTTTGTGGCTTTAAAAATAATACCCCACAAATACTTTGTTCGGCAAAATACCACTCAAAAGATTATACATCAATTGAAGTAGTTATCAAGCAATTTTTGGCAGCTAATAATACTTTAAAACCAACTGCTGTTTGCATTGGTGCTGCTGGTCCAGTACATGGTAATAAGGTAATATTTACCAATTTATCTTGGCAGGTTGATGGCTCGGAAATAGCTAAGCAAACTGGTGTAAAAAACGTTGCTATTATTAACGATTTAGAAGCTACGGCTTATGGCATTGCTTGCCTAGATAAACATGACTTTTATAACCTTCAAAAAGGCGATAAAAACATTGTAGGCAATATTGCTATAATTGCACCTGGTACGGGTTTGGGCGAAGCAGGGATGTATTTTAACGGGCAATCTTACCATCCATTTGCAACTGAAGGTGGACATACAGGATTCTCGCCAAGAACCGAGCTTGACATTGATTTGTTACAGTATTTGCAGCAGCAAAATAAGGTGGTTAGTTGGGAGCATGTTGTATCTGGACCAGGCACGTTTAGCATTTATCAATTTTTGCGGGATATTAAAAATATGGACGAACCCCAATGGTTATCCGATGCTTTGTTAACAGGCGATAAAACTGCGACTATTAGTAAAGCTGCTATTGAAAATAATACTGAGATATGCGTACAAGCAATGCAATTATTTGTAAAGTATTTAGCACAAGAAACTGCTAATCTAGTATTGAAATTTAAAGCAACTGGTGGAGTATATTTAGGTGGTGGCATTCCTCCTAAAATATTACAATTATTGCAACAAAATATTTTTATAGAAACGTTTCGGCAATGCGATAGAATGGATGAATTGGTAAATAGCACACCAATAAATGTGATTCTAAATGATCAGGCTGCATTATTAGGAGCCGCTTATTTTGCCTTGTTTAATTTTGATACATAACAGCATTTAAAACAGTGTATCAGCTATTGCGGCTAATGAAATAGCTACCTGTTTTTACCACTCACATATTTATTATTTTTTACTATAAACCGATAGGGTAATTGGGCATGTTCACCAGCATAGTCTACCCCAATTCTTGGCGTGGCCATGATATTACTATCATCATATGTAAAACCATCGTCAACAATATAAATTTTTTCTTGTAATAAGCTACCGCCAGTGTGTTTTGTAGTTATGCCTAAGGCTTTACATACATTACCTGGTCCTTTGGTTAATGTATTGTCTAGTATTTTTTTATTGGCCCTAATCAACATATCCTCAATACCAACTAGAGGTTCTAAAGCTCTTATTAAGACTGCTTGTGGGGTATTTGCAACATTACAAACAACATTAAATAAGTGGTGAATACCATAACACAAATACACATAGCTAACGCCACCTTGTGCGTACATAATTTCGGTACGATTTGTTCGCCTGCCACCATAACTATGCGATGCTTTATCTACAACACCATTATAGGCTTCGGTCTCAACAATTCGGTCTGCGGTTAGTATAGTATTAAAGTTCGTCACCAATATTTTACCTATCAATTCTTTAGCAATTTGTAGTACATCACTTTGTAAATAAAATGGTGCTTCTATTTTGTTCCATCCTTGCTGCATAAGGCTTTTAGAGATTATCAATAATTTTTTTAAATTGGTTTTTAGGTATTTAGGTTAGTGATTATCAAATATTTTACCATCACGCCGGGTAATCATTCTATATCATTTTAATCTTAAAAATCATTTTCAAAACTACTACATTGCAATCGTAAAAACATCCCTGAAAGTGCTTAAAGAAATCATTATTGCCATACAAGCTTATTTCAAAGCTCACCAATTTATACAGCAACATAAATTGTGGAAATGGATAATTATACCCGGCATTATTTATTGTGTTTTGTTTATGATAAGCATGTATTATTTGGGGCAAACGAGTAATAATTTTATCGAATTTTTAAGTTTAAAAACAGGACTAAAAACTTGGCTTGATAAAATAAATAGCGGCCTTCTTGGCTTTCTATTTACGCTAGGTAGTTTAATGTTATGGTTGGCTATGATGTTGTTTTATTTCTCTTTATTCAAATATTTTTTCCTCATAGTGGGCTCACCAATTTTTGCATTTTTGAGCGAAAAAACAGAGGCTATTATTGAAGGGAAACCTTACCCTTTTAGTTTTCTACAACTTACAAAAGATATCATTCGTGGGGTTAGTATTGCAGGGCGAAATGCCTTGTGGCAAACGGTTTACAGCATTTCCATTTTAATACTAAGCATTATACCAGTAATAGGTTGGTTAATGCCTTTTATGGCATTATTGGTAGAGTGTTATTACTATGGTTTTTCAATGCTAGATTATAGTATGGAACGCAATAAAAAATCAACTACCGAAAGCATTGCCTACGTTGGCTCACACAAGGGTTTAGCCATTGGTAACGGACTAGTTTTTTACATTATGCATATGGTGCCAATTATTGGTTGGGTATTAGCCCCGGCGTATTCGGTAGTAGCGGCAACGTTAAGTTTAATTGCCGTTAAAGAAAGGCAGTAATTTAATTGCTAGTTATTAAAACCCAATAAGAAGTAACAAGCAACCATTAGTAATATTTTAAAGATAATTCAATGGCTTTAGGTACAGTTTATTTAATCCCTACTTTTTTGCATGAAGACGCCTTGGAAGTAATACCAGCCTACGTATTAGATGCAGTAAAAAGCTGCTCGGTATTTTTCGTAGAAAATGAAAAAACTACCCGTAGATATTTAAAAAAATTATGGCCACAAATTGTAATTGACAACCAGCAATGGGTTACTATTCATAAAGCTGAAATTGAGGTACAGCAAGCTTTTCATAAATTATTAACCGAGGGAAAAAATATAGCTATTATCAGCGAAGCTGGTTGCCCTGGGGTTGCAGATCCGGGACAAATTTTAGTGAATAAAGCACAACAAATGGGTGGTATTATTAAGCCATTGGTTGGGCCAAGTTCTATTTTATTGGCTTTAATGGCAAGCGGTATGAATGGCCAGCAATTTCAATTTAACGGCTATTTGCCAATTGATAATTTGGAACGAAAAACTGCCATTAAAAACTTAGAAAATTACTCAGCAAAAAATAACTGTACTCAAATTTTTATAGAAACACCTTACCGGAATAATCAATTAATAAAAGAAATATTAACTAGTTGTAAAGACGATACGCAACTCTGTATTGCTGTAGATATAACTGCTTCAAGTGAAAGCATTAAAACAAAAACAATTAAGCAATGGAAACAAACACCCATTGATATTCACAAACGGTTAGCTATTTTTTTATTGTTTGCCGGCGTGTAGAAAAATTAAAAAAGCGGCTGTACATTAATACAACCGCTTTTGCACTATTAATTTTTATGGTATTACTGCACTTTGGCAAATCCAACAATGATATATTCAGAATCGCCATTCCAAGTAAGGGGTTTTCTAAATTGATTATACTTTAATGTTACACGTTGCCCTTGTAATTTTATTAAAGTATCTGCTATGTTTTTATCAACCACTGAAAAATAAAATTTCTCATTCACCAAGCCCGTTGGCTCTTGGGTAATATTACCAATCAGTATCTCGCCTTCATAAGTTTTAAAAACATTGCCTTTAGGAGAAATTTTAGTGAGTGTGCCTGTTCTGTCACCATCGCTATACACATTAAAATAAAACCAATAAACAAGTATGCTTAGAATAACTAACAAGATAAGGCTAGCTTTTAGTAAAAATTTGGCAAAACCATTCGTTTTTACACTGGGTGAGTTTGTATCTGTGGACATACGATTATTTTAAGCAAACTTATTTTAATAAAATTTTAAAATCCATATTTATCAACCAAATAAATAAGCCCGGCCATATTTACTGCACCTAATAAAAGCTCACGTTTATTTACTTTTTCAAATACATCTGTTCTTGCATGGTGCAAATCGAAATAGCGTTGGTTATCGGGTACAAAACCACATAAAGGCGTTTTAAAAGTGCGTGCCAATGGACCAATATCTGCACCGCCACCACCGCTGCTCATGGTCTCTGTGCCATAAGGTTTTAATAATGGCAACCATGAATTTGCTTTTTGTAATTGTGCATCGCTGCAAGTAAAACTAAAGCCCCGTGGGGTAAAACCACCTTCATCGCTTTCTAATGCAAAAATATGTTCCTCGTTATTGGTTTTGGCAACTTCGGCATATTTTAAACCGCCACGTAAACCATTTTCTTCATTGGCAAATAATACAAAACGGATGCTGTGTTTAGGGATATAACCCAATGCTTTTAAAGCTCGTACAATTTCCATGGTTTGTACCACTCCAGTACCATCATCGCTGGCACCTTCATTCACATCCCAACTATCTAAATGCCCACCAATGGTGATGTATTGATTGGGAAATTCAGAACCCTTCATTTCGCCTATAACGTTGTGTGCTATTGTGTCTGGTAAAAAATGTGCATTGGTAGTAATGGCCACTTTTACTTTGGATGTTGTAGCCAAATTATATAAATAATCTGCATCCATTGTGCCCAAAGCGGCACACGGAATTTTAGGTTGTGTGGTATCGTAAACTGTGGATCCAGTGTGTGGATTATTATCGGTTGCTTCGGTTAATGAACGGGTTAAAACTACGGCTGCACCATACTTAGCTGCACGGCTTGGGCCACCACGCCTGTAAGCACCAGCTTCGCCATAAGAACGACCTGGAATAATATAAGTTGGATTGAATGGATAATTGAACAAAACAATCTTGCCTTTTACTTCGTTTTTACGTTTTTCAAGTTCGTCAAAGTCTTTAAGAGCAAGCACTTCAGCGGTTAATCCTTTTGGGCCAGTACCTAAAGAATTACCCAAAGCCAACGCATCCAAAGCTTTGGTTACGGCTTTGTTATTTACCGATGTAATAATCACCTTATCCTTGCCACCACGCACCCAATGTGGTACCATACATTCTTGTAAAAATGCCTTATCTGCCTTAGTAGTTTCCATAGTGGTTTTGCCCCATTGAATGGCTTTGGCAAACTGTGGTGAACCTGCCAAACGACCACCAATATTTTTGGTAAGATCATGCAGCCAATCGTAGGCTTTACCATTACGCATTATTTCATCGCTTAATTTTTTGATGAAAATAGAATCCTGATTGGTTTGGGCTGCAACCACAAAAGGTATTGCAGTAATAAGCAGTAGTAATTTCTTCATAGGTTTAAAGATAATGGTTTGAAAGATTACTAAATGCGTAGTAAATGATGTGTGGATGAACTGCATGGATAAATAGCTGTTATTTGCATATTCATTGGGGTAATAAGGGATAGGTCATAGTTCAGCTATCAACTTTCATTCATCAACTATCAATTGATCTTTATGCGTATTGGAATTGTTTGCTACCCTACGTTTGGTGGCAGTGGGGTATTGGCTACTGAGTTAGGAAAAGCATTGGCAGATAAGGGGCATCAAGTACATTTTATAACGTATCAGCAGCCTGTGCGATTGAACGTTTTTAATACTAATATTTTTTACCACGAGGTGCGAGTGCCAACTTACCCATTGTTTGATTATCCACCCTACGAAATTGCCTTGGCAAGTACTATGGTTGATGTAATTATGAATTACGATTTGGATTTATTGCATGTGCATTATGCCATTCCACATGCGTCGGCAGCTTATATGGCGAAGCAAATTATTAAGCAAAAAATTGATAGGGATGTGCCCGTAATAACCACTTTGCATGGTACAGATATTACATTGGTTGGCCGTGATAAAACTTACGAACCTGTAGTTACTTTTTCGTTAAATGAAAGCGATGCCATTACTGCCGTATCGCAAAATTTGAAAGATGAAACGTACAAAAACTTTCCTATCATTAAGGACATAGATGTGATTTACAACTTTGTGGATGTGAGCCGATTTGATAAGAAACCCTTTGATGCTTTTAAAAAAGTAATTGCTCCCAATGGAGAGAAAATTTTGGTACATGCCAGTAATTTTAGAAAAGTAAAACGCATTGATGATGTGATAAAAATATTTGCAGCTGTTCGAGAACAAATGCCGGCTAAATTATTGATGGTTGGGGATGGTCCTGAACGCCATGCGGCTGAAGAATTGAGTCGACATTTGGGTGTAATTGATGATGTGCGTTTTGTGGGAAAGCAAGAGCAAATGGAAGAAATTATGGCCGTTAGCGATATATTTTTGTTACCAAGCGAATACGAAAGTTTTGGCCTATCGGCACTGGAAGCAATGGCTGCGAGAGCGGTGGTTATTAGTACCAATGCTGGTGGTTTACCTGAGATAAATATTCATGGTGTTACAGGCTTTATGGCCAATGTTGGCGATGTTGAAGCCATGAGCAATTATGCAGTTAGTTTATTGCAAAATGATGAACAATTGCAACAAATGAAAGAGGCTGCCTATAAGCAAGCTTGTTTATTTGACATTAGTAAAATTGTGCCAGTATATGAACAATTGTACAAGCAATATTGCCGAACTGGTGATTGCTAGGTATTATGTCTTTTTAAAAAATCGATTGGCAATTATTTGCTGCAAAGCCACGGCAAAACAAGTTGAAATAATCGCTATCAACATGCCACCAGCAACATCTTTCGGGAAGTGTTGTGCCAAGTAAATTCTGGAGTAGCCAACTGCTAATGCATATATAAATCCTGCACCAATTATCCATCCTTTATGGATGAGTAAACAAGCTAATAAAAATACTGTAAATGCAGCATTTGTATGCCCAGATGGAAAACTTTGTATGGTATGTAAACTGACACCTTTTACTGTATGAATAATTGATTGATCGGTAATAGCTTTTGTTGGCCGTGCTTGTTCGGGTAAACTATTTTTTAAACCTTGAACAAATATTGTTGAGAATATAAGTGCCATAATAGTTAGGGGCAAAAACTGTCGTCTAAAAATTAACACGAATAAAAATAATGTTACCCAGCCAGCCTCTTCTCCAAGATGGGTAATAAATGCAAAACTAGCATCGGCAAAAGAACCATAATTATTGTTTAATAGCAAGAAAAACGATTCATTACCTAATAGGCTGTTTATAAGAAGTAAAGTAATGGCGCTAACCAAAGTGAGGATAGATGCAATTACAAAATTTTTATAACTCAGTGTATATTTAATCATATTAATTAGACTGTAATTTTTCAATGGCCTCAGTAGGAATTATAGCCTTCTTTTTATTGGTATAATCAAAGCACATCATACCAGTTTTAGCTTTACCTGCGGTAATAAATGTGCCATCACTTTCAACTTCTAGTGAGTAAAAAATATCAAAGCCAATTCTATCAAAATTGGTAGCAGCAACAGAAATTTTTACGGTATCGCCATACATCATTTCTTTTTTAAATTCTATACCTGCATCAGCCATAATTAAACCTACGCCCATTACATCCATTTCGCTAAAACCCTTGCTAGCAAGAAATTGTAGCCTAGCCTCGTGTACTAGCGAGAGAAAAGCATCGTTACCAACATGACCACCATAATTAATATCTGTAATACGAATTTTTATTGTGGTTGAGAAGGGAAAGGTTTCGGGTAGATTTATTTTGATGCGTTCCATATTTAACCGCTGATTAATAATGATTTTATTATGATTGATTATGATTATTGTTTTCACAGATAACGCGGATTTCGCTGAAAAATATTTGATTCTTATTCAAATTTTCAAATGCTTTGAGCGCAAAAATTATATTATTTTATCCGTGTTATCTGCGACATCTGCGACAACATTTTCTTTCAAAAAAGCTATTAATTTATCAGTTGCTTTTTTACGGTGACTGAATTGATTTTTTTCTTCCATCGTCATTTCGGCAAAGGTTTTATTACTACCATCTGGTATGAAAACAGGATCGTAACCAAAGCCTTTTAAGCCTTTTTGTTGGGTAATAATTTCACCTTCGCAAATACCCTCAAACAAAAATTCTTGGTTATTTAATAGTAATGAAATCACCGTTCTAAATTGTGCTTTACGATTTTTAATGCCCTCTAAATTGACCAAAAGCTTATCAATATTTGCTTGAAAATCTCTGCCTTCACCAGCATATCTAGCACTTTTAACGCCTGGTTCACCATTTAAAGCCGCTACTTCTAAACCGGTGTCTTCACTAAATACATTCTCACCCGTTAAGCAATGAATGGTCATTGATTTTTCGGTAGCATTGGCTTCTAATGTATCATGTGGTTCAGGAATATCAATATCAATGCCTGCCTCTTTTAAAGTAACTACATTAAACTGCGTACCAATCACCATTTTTATTTCATCTACTTTATGTTGGTTGTTGGTGGCAAAAATTAATCGCTGATTAGAGTGTTTATTTAACCGCTGATTTGATTGATTGATTTGATTTTCCATGATTGTATTTGTGATAAAATAATGTAAATGATTGTTATGATTATTTGCACAGATAACATCATAGCTAATCATAGTCAAATCAGTTTAATCAGCGGTTATATTTTAAACATTTTCTTCAAACTCAACCAGAGCTTGCTTTTTTCTAGTTTTACTGTTTCGGTATTGCCTTGCATCATGGCTAAAGAAGGTGCTAATAAAAATGTGGTATTGCCAAACTTTTGTAACTGATAGTTAGGCACTGTAAATGGTAGCTGAATATCTTGTGCAGCAATATCAAACAATAAAAAATATGTTGGCTTCAGTTGCTCATTTAAAGCAGGTAACATTACTGGGGTATTTGTATAATTTACAATGGCTACATCGCCTATATTTAGCTTACAAGCGCCTAAAAGAGCAGTTAAAAAATTCAGCCATTCATCTCGTAAATATACGGCCTCATTATCTTTTACCATGATAGTTATTTGCTTACTATTATCACCTAAAAACCATTTTTTGGTTACAATTTCTTCAATTATTTCTGGCAGATTTTGAATAGGTATTTCATCAGTTGTTTGTGGCTTTTCTTTTTTTAAGGGTACCAATTTATTACTATCACTTGTATCATTATGTATTACCAAATTATCCCTAAATAAATCAACCAATAAAAAATCTGGTAATTGTATTTTTCCAAATCTACTTTCCATTTATAAATATTAACGCTTGTTAGTTTTTATTTTTGTGTTTATTTGTATCAAATATATACGTATGACGGCAGCATTAGACATCAATATTACAAAAGCTGAAACCAGTAAATTAAATAATCTTAGCTTAGAAAATATCCCTTTTGGCAAATATTTTACAGATCACATGTTAGAGGCGGATTATGAAAATGGTGAATGGACCAATGTTGAAATAAAACCTTACCAACCGCTATTGTGCGATCCATCATTAGCCACTTTTCATTATGGGCAGGCTATTTTTGAAGGTATTAAAGCATATAAAAATGAAGCTGGGGAAGCATCTATTTTTCGGCCTTTTGAAAATTTTAAACGCTTCAATACATCTGCCGAAAGGATGTGCATGCCTACCGTGCCAGAAGAAATTTTTATTGAAGGTATGCGTCAATTAGTTGCATTAGATAGCAATTGGATTCCTGCAAAAAAGGAACACTCGTTATATATCCGTCCTTTTATGATTGGTACAGATACAGTTTTGGGTGTAAAACCCTGCGAATCATATAAATTTATGATAATATTAAGCCCAACTGGTCCATATTATGCAGAACCAATGAAGATATATGTAGAAGAAAAATATACCCGTGCCGCACCGGGTGGCGTTGGATTTTCTAAAAATGCGGGTAATTATGGTGGCAGCATGAAGGCTGCACAAACAGCAAAAAAATTAGGTTACGACCAAGTATTGTGGACTGATGCTTTTGAGCATAAATGGTTACAAGAGGTTGGTATGATGAATGTGTTTTTTATAATTAATAATGTAGCTATTACTCCATCTTTAGAAGAGGGTACCATATTGCAAGGTGTTACAAGAAATAGTGCCATTACTATATTAAAAGATATGGGGATGCAAGTGGAGGAACGACCAATAAATATTGACGAATTGCTTACAGCTTATGAAGCAGGTATTTTTACCGAGGCTTTTGGCGCTGGAACCGCTGCAACCATTGGGCCTATTAAGGAACTTAGATATAATAGTACTCAAATGTATTTTGATACGGATAATGCAGTAATTGCAAAAAAAATAAAAATCCAATTAGATGCTATTAGATACGGTTTAATAGAAGATACCTATGGTTGGTTATTTAAAGTATAATTTTATTTTTTTAATGATTTTATGGATGGCTATCATTAAATTTAAAATAGAAACTTAAAATATTTGGAACATAATGTTTAGTCTGTTACTTTTGCCGTCCGAAAAAAAATAAAGGTCGAGAATGCCTACAATACAACAATTAGTTAGAAAAGGTCGCGAAATCATCAGAGCAAAAAGTAAATCAAGAGCTTTAGATGCTTGTCCGCAACGTCGTGGTGTTTGCACCAGAGTGTATACAACAACACCAAAAAAACCAAACTCTGCGTTACGTAAAGTAGCTAAAGTACGTTTGACAAATAAACTTGAGGTGATTGCTTATATACCAGGTGAAGGTCACAATTTGCAAGAGCACTCTATTGTTTTAATACGTGGTGGTCGTGTGAAGGATTTGCCAGGGGTACGCTACCACATTGTTCGTGGTAGTTTAGATACTGCAGGTGTTAAAGACCGTAAAAAGAGCCGTAGTAAATATGGTACTAAACGTGCCAAAAAAGGCGCAGCACCAGCACCAACAGGAAAAAAGAAATAATTTAAACAGATTACAATATTTAAGCCATGCGTAAAGCACAAGCAAAAAAATTACCTTTAGCACCAGACGGTCGTTTTAACGACAAATTGGTTACACGTTTCATTAATAATTTAATGTGGCAAGGTAAAAAAAGTACAGCTATTACTATTTTTTACGATGCTGTTGATAAGGTATCTAAAATAACCAATGAAGATGGTTATGAAATTTGGAAAAAAGCATTATCTAATGTTACACCTGCTGTAGAAGTTAGAAGTCGGAGAATTGGTGGTTCTACTTTCCAAATCCCTTCTGAAGTACGTGCTGATAGAAAAACCTCTTTAAGCATTAAATGGTTAATACGTTATAGCCGTGAAAGAAATGGTCGTACCATGGCAGATAAATTAGCCAATGAAATAATTGCAGCTAGCAAAGGTGAAGGTGCCGCTTACAAAAAGAAAGAAGATATTCACCGTATGGCAGAAGCTAACAAAGCTTTTTCTCACTTCAAAATTTAAATATATAACTTGTTTTATAAAAAGACCTCGAATATTTCGAGGTCTTTTCGTTTTTAGCATTTCTTGTACTTGAAAAATAAATATTCTTACAGCTTTTACAATGAAAGCAACACAAAAGTTTTGTTCCAATTCTTGCTCTTTTGCCTCATAATCCATTAGACTGCTGCACCACATTTCACATTTATTAGATACTATTTTATCACTTACAGAATTCAATATAGTCATTAGTAATTCTGTCTTTCCTTTTTTTAATTCATCTCTTGCTAATTCCTATATAGTGATAGTTATTAAGTAGTCTGTCATAATTAACTTATAAAATGCCCAAACATTTTAGTATATAAATTCAGTGTATTTGGTGATTTCTTCAGTCAGAATTAGTATAAGATA
>JAYVNQ010000335.1:0-8229 GCA_043758365.1 Chitinophagales bacterium | reverse complement strand
ATATTAGTTTGATTGGTTTTTGCTGACCTCTTTCTCTTGTATTCTGTCAGTAGTTGTTTGATGCTGATATAGTTAAAGAGGTGTAATTTAAAGATGGTTACAAACACACTAAAAGCCATTTTGGTTTTATTGTTTTGATGTATTACCGCTAGCAATAGCAGTGCAATTAAAGCAACCCAAATTTGAATCTCAATAGCATTTTGATTGTCACCAACAAAGTATTGCAAAGGGAAGTTTTGCTTTAACTTTTTAAAAAACAACTCGATTTCCCACCTGTATTTGTATAGCAGAGCTATCGTTTCTGTCTCAAGTTCAAAGTTGTTGGTAATAAATTCATAGCTTCTATTTTGCTTTTCATCATACCAAGCAATACGCCTCAACTTCAATGTTTGTAGGTTGTTCAATTCGTCTTTATAGGTTTGGGTGATGATCGTTTCTTGTAAAATATTGGATGAAGTAGTGTCATCGTGTAAACATTCTAGGGCAATATCATACACAGCATTTTCTTTTTGTCTGGTAACAAAAAAGATGCCCTGCTCTGTAAATTTTGCATACTGTTTACAGTTGTTGTATCCTTTATCAAACACCAAGTATGAACCTTGTGGTAGTTGTAGTTTACTGTAAATATTTTGGTCATTATCGGCTGCTGCCGAAAAATCTATAAAGTGAGGCATTAATGAACTGCCGTGTAAAACAGTATTCTTTTTAATACCACCTTTCTTTTTGCCATTATCGCTATGCCTTCCATTGGTTTTAAGAATGGCTTTAAACAGACTGAAAACAGTAGCATCCATTAAAAATAGCTTAGCTAAAATAGGTTTAGCTAAAGTGCTGTCCGAGAAATTTGGTTTGTATAAAGCATACAGCGCTTCGTAAATAGATCTGAATACATCGGCAGGTCTATTTTTATTGCCATCGCTCAAGGTGCTACGAGGTGGCACATAATCAATTCCTAAATGATTGAGTTTACCTTGTGCAATGCCAAGTCCTGCTTCAATTTCACGAAGTGATGTGCTGCCTGTAACCACACAATACAACATTGCTACAAAATGTTCGTACGTTTTTAGGTGTTTGTAGTAATGATTGGCTTTGCTTTTTGCTATTACTGGGCTTAAAATAGACTTGTTACACAAGGAAATTAACTGAGAAATAAATGCTGTCCAAAATAATTGTTACTTTGATTCATTGTTTTAAAGCGCAGTAACTTCAAAACAACAAAAAGGGCAGCAGAAATGCTACCCTTTTATTTTTTGTCGGACAACAATGATAAATAAATCAAAGCCTTGCATTAAAATTAGTGCGGGGCTTTTTTATGTAAACAGCTTTTGTACTACTATGTTGCTTTGGTTGTGTCACTTACTTGTACGTTCTTATCGCTCTGCAGCTTTTTCCCGCAGTGTAGATATTTCACAACCACGAGATTCAGTGAACCAATAATTAAATTACTCAGTAGTTGTTATACATTTGACCTTCATATCTAATTAAAGTAGTTAGTGAAAGCAACACCAACTATAGCGAAAATTTTTATTTGAAATTTCCCTTTTAATTGCTTAAAAGATTATGGATAAGTTAACTAAACTAAAAGACCTTTCTTTCATAATCATTCCATTCTTTATAATGAATGGCTTTTTATATCATTTGGCATATTGGGGTGATTTTGGATTGAATGGTTTATCGTACATCAGTTTTTCAGATGTATTAAAGTCTTCAATTTATCCAATTGTTTCAACAAGCTTCCTCAATTTTTTATTATTATTAATCACTCTTTCTTTCGGATTTGTAATGGCTAGGAAAAGGGTAAAAAAAGGAACATTTTCAAATAATCCAAGAGAAGAGCTTATGTCTGATCCTAATTTATCATTACAAACAAAAAAAGACATGATTAATGCACGTCAAATTGGCTTTATGATAGGTTGGCTTATTATGTTATTCTCATTAGTACTAAATTATTCTAAAACAGGTAGTTTAATCTATATACCTCTAGTAATTGCTACAATAGGTCCATTGAGTATGGTATATTCCCAGTTAGTGTGTTTATATATTCCAAACATACTTTTAAGATTATTAATACTATTTTTTGTACCCTATTTACCGCTAACCTCTTTATTTTCGGGAATTCAAAATGCTGATGACATAAAGAATAATATTAGTTATGATTACATAATCAATCTCACTAAACAAAAAGCTGACACACTGAAATTATTAGGAATCACTGAAAAATATTTCATTTTCAGTGATTTTAAGAACACGCAAATAATGATGATTAAGGCCGACAAAATAGATACTCTTATAATTCACAAATTCCAAAAGCTCCCCAATTAATACGCTCAGCCTTGATTCTCGTGTCTTCACGTACCATTCTTAATATCCTACTTTTTCCTTTTGTGAACAGGCAGACCTTAGCTAATAAATTTTAAAAATCAAACATTAACTACCCTTCATCTCATATTTTACACGTTTTACAACGGCATCGCCAAATACACAAAGCCCGGCATTAAAGAGTACTAAAGCAAAAGTGCCATACCAAAACCAAGGCTGCCCGTTGGCTTTTTGGCTACCTGCGTCTATCGCCATAGATAACCCCGTACCTAATAGTATCAACCCAATAGGTACTTGCCAAATCCAAGTTTTTATTTTTGTCTTCATAGTTCTAAAATACAAAGCTGCTATTTAAAAAGCCTCCCGCATTTGCTGGAGGCTTCACATTATTTCTAATAAATTATTCCAATATTATATTAAAGTTCAAAGAAGTTTACGCTTCCATTACAAAAGGATATTTATAATCGGTTGGCGGCACAAAAACTTCTTTAATAGTTCTGGCACTTAACCAACGGTACAAGTTTAATTGGCTACCTGCTTTATCGTTTGTGCCACTACCTCTTGCCCCACCAAATGGCTGCTGACCAACCACTGCACCGGTACACTTATCATTTACATAAAAATTACCAGCAGCATTGCGTAGCTCATTGGTGGCAACTTCAATGGCATAGCGGTCTTGGGCAATAATAGCACCCGTTAAAGCATAAGTAGATGTGCTATCTACAATGGCTAAGGTTTCTTCATACTTATCAGCATCGTACACATAAATGGTTAATACTGGCCCAAATATTTCCTCACACATGGTTACATATTTGGGGTCGTTGGTTTCAATAATAGTTGGCTCAATAAAATAGCCTGCACTCTTATCATAATTACCTCCGGCAATAATTTTTACTTTCTTATCTGCCTTGGCAGCATCAATGTATTTAGCAATTTTATTAAAGCTGCGTTCGTCAATTACGGCGGTAATAAAATTGCTAAAATCTTCTACGCTACCCATCTTCATACTGGCTAATGCAGCCACCAATTTTTCTTTAATGGCATCAGCTATATTACTGGGTAAATAAGCCCTTGAAGCAGCACTGCATTTTTGCCCTTGAAACTCAAAAGCACCACGAGCTAAGGCTGTAACTGCCACATCTATATCGGCGCTTTTGTGTACCATAATAAAATCTTTACCGCCGGTTTCGCCCACAATGCGTGGGTAAGTTTTAAATTTGGCAATGTTGGTACCAATCGATTGCCAAATGGCATTAAACACAGCTGTGCTACCAGTAAAATGCACACCAGCTAAATCGGGGTGAGAAAAACAAACCTTACCAAGTGTAGGACCATCAACATAAATCATATTAATAACGCCATCTGGTAAGCCGGCTTCTTGCATTACTCTCATAAATAATTGTGCAGAATAAATTTGAGCGTCAGCCGGTTTCCAAACCACCACATTACCACACATGGCCGCACTTGCCGGTAAATTACCACCAATAGCCGTGAAATTAAATGGCGTAATAGCCAGCACAAACCCTTCTAAAGGTCGCCACTCTAAACGGTTATGCATACCAGGTGATGATATGGGTTGCTGCTTATAAATTTCACTCAAATAATGCACATTAAAACGCAAAAAATCTATCAGTTCACAAGCAGCATCAACCTCTGCTTGGTAAACATTTTTACTTTGCCCTAACATAGTAGTGCCATTAATGTGATAACGATATTTTGAAGCCAATAAATCTGCCGCTTTTAAAAATATATGGGCTCTTGCCTCCCAACTCATATTTGCCCAAGACTCCTTGGCAGCAAGGGCTGCGTTGATGGCTAAGGTTATATGTTTCTCTTCACCCATATTAAAATAACCAAGCGTAAAAGCAGTTTCGTGTGGTGGGTGAATGGCTACTTTATTGGCAGTTTTAACGGCTTTGTTACCAATGTACATCGGCACATCAATTGGCTTTTTTTTTAACTCTTTTAACGTTGCTTTTAAAGCTCCTTTTTCAGTGCTGTTTGGTGCGTATTGTAACACTGGTTCGTTGGCCGGTAGTGGATAAGAGAATGTTCCAAAATTCATGGTATATAATTTTAAGATTGCAAATTAAGCATTAACAAAGAATGGCAACGCAGATTAAACTTATTTGAGACGATTAAAATATATTCTCAGTTTTTACAGAAAATAGACCAATTTTTATCAATAAAACTGATGTTATTTTTGATGCTATCTATTAGTATTGGTTGCTATCATTTTTGTAAGTTTACAGCCACAAAGCTTAACTAACATATACTATGGCCATTATTATTTTTGATAATAACCGACGACAAAATTTATTACCTTTTACTGCTACAAAAGCTGTAGCTGCATTACGTTTTGGTATTATCACCATTGCTGAAAGGTGGGCACTGAGAACAGGGCAACAAGTATTTGTTCATACTGCGAAATATTTACAAAATGTATATCCAACAATTGTTGAAGGTGATAACATTTGGATAGATGCTTCTGTATTGATGACCAATGATTTATTGGATAGAATTTTGGCCTTAAACATAGGCGAAGCCATTGCAAACGATTGTGGTTTGCTTGCTGGCAGAAGCCTTGAGCCATCTTACACTTTTAATAGCAGTGCCAGCTTAAGTTGGTTTACAAGCATTTACGATGTATTGGATGTTGATTGTATAACATACCCACAACAACTATTCCATTACAACGATAAAATGATTCGTGAAGATTTTAAGTTATTAACCGACGGCAAAACATCGCAACCAATATCACATACCAATAAAGTTATAAATGCGCAAGCTATTTTTATAGAAGATAACGTAACGCTTGAATTTTGTATACTAAATGCTTCTACAGGGCCTATTTATATTGCAAAAGATGCAGTAATTATGGAAGGTTCAATGCTACGTGGTCCGTTGGTTATTGGACAAAATAGTTTAATAAAAATGGGTAGTAAATTTTATGGGGCCACCACTATTGGTCCGAATTGTGTTGCTGGTGGCGAAATTAAAAATGTTATTTTCCAGGGGCATAGCAACAAAGCTCACGATGGTTATTTAGGCGATAGTGTAATTGGTGAATGGTGTAACCTTGGTGCTGGCACAAGCAATAGCAACATTAAAAATACTGGTGGGGAAGTAAAAATATGGAACGATGGTGAGCAAGATTTTGTTTCTGGCGGACAAAAGTGTGGCGTGCTAATGGGTGATTATAGTAGAACTGCTATAAACACATCCATTAACACAGGATCCTTTATTGGCGTGTGTTGTAACGTTTTTAGTTCTGGGTTATTACCTAAAAAAATACCCAACTTCACATGGGGTACTTTATCAGAATATGATATTGAAAAAGCGTTTATAGATATTAATAATTGGAAACAAATGAAACATCAATCATTAACCGACGCTGAAATTGATGTGTTGAAACATATCTTTGAAAATTCGAAAATTTAATTTCACAACCTGACACAGTGGATGTAATAAAATGAATTTTAAATACGATGCGGTTACTGTGTACACGCTACGAAAGCTACAAATACCAGACTACAAATTATAAAATCTATGCGTAAACAAATTGCTGCTGCCAACTGGAAAATGAATGGCACTTTAGAACAAGCTAACACTTTGTTAAATGCTTTTGCATCGGCAACACTAAACGTAAATGACAACCGCATTGCTGTGTTTGCTGTGCCTGCGCCTTACTTACTTTTAGCGAAAGAAAAGTTAGCTGGAAATCCCTACTTACAAGTGGCTGCACAAAACTGCCACAGTAAAAAAAATGGGGCTTTTACTGGCGAAATTTCCGTTGAAATGTTGCAATCAATTGGTATTAATTACGTGGTGCTTGGCCATTCGGAGAGGCGTGAGTATTTTAGCGAATCAAACACTTTTCTGGCCGATAAAGTAAACATTACTTTGGCGTATAATATTACCCCAATTTTTTGTTGTGGCGAAGCTTTAGAAATTCGTGAAGCAAACACACAGAATGCTTATGTAGCAACACAATTAGAAGAAAGTTTGTTCCATTTATCAGCAGATGAGATCCAAAAAATCATCATCGCTTACGAACCAATTTGGGCCATAGGCACAGGTAAAACTGCTACAAGTTTACAAGCCCAGGAAATGCATGCTTTCATACGGTCTCAACTGGCAGCAAAGTATGGTGCAGAAGTGGCCAATAATATTTCTATTTTGTATGGTGGCAGCGTTAAAGCTAATAACGCTATTGAATTATTTTCTCAGCCCGATGTTGATGGTGGCCTGGTAGGTGGTGCCTCTTTAATTGTTGATGAATTTGTGCAAATCATTAACGCCTAATTTGGTTAAATAGGTATCTGGCTTTATGCCTAAATCTTTTAAGTAATACAAAAACTGCAACATGAAAATAGTATCTAAAATATACTTATTCGCAACTATGGCATTAATGTCTTTTTTCGTTCAACCAAAGAAAACTAAAGTTATAATTTTTGGTGATTCAATAACGCAACAAGGTGTAGGAAAAAATGGGTTTATACCTAAAATGGACAGCTTAATTAAGCTACAAAACCTTAGCGACAATTATGAGCTTGTTGGTGCAGGAGTGAGCGGCAATAAGGTTTACGACCTTTATCTACGTATGGAAAACGATGTGCTAGATAAGAAACCGGATGTAGTTGTTATTTATATTGGCATTAACGATGTGTGGCATAAAACAACATCTGGCACTGGTACTGATCCTAAAAAATATGAGCAATTTTATAGGGCAATTATCAAAAAATTACAAGCCCAGAATATTAAAGTAATTCTTTGTACTCCCACTGTTATTGGTGAGAAAAATGATGATACTAATTTGCAAGAAGGCGACCTAAATTTATATAGCAGTATGGTTAGGAATATTGCTAAAAATTTATCGTTACCAGTATGCGATTTAAGGGTTGCTTTTGGTGACGATCTTAAAAATAATAACCCCAATAATGTAGAAAAGGGCATCTTAACCGTTGATGGTGTTCACTTAACAAGTGCTGGTAATTTGTTGGTAGCAAACGAAATGTGGAAGACGATTTATAGCAATACCAAATAGCATTTTGGTAGTGAGTTTAAATATGTCATCATTATTGATAAATTATTTAATCCTAAAGTATTTTTTTATAGAGCGATTTAACTGATTTAATTGGGCATAAGTTTTACAATAACTACAACGTGCGTTAATTATGGGGGGCTTAAATTTGCAAAAATTTAAAATATCGTAATGGCTACAACACAACAATCTGCAATTTTGGTTTTAGCCGATGGGCATGTTTTTCATGGTAAAGCGTTTGGTTTTGTGGGCACAACCACAGGCGAAATTTGTTTTAATACTGGCATGACTGGCTATCAAGAAGTATTTACAGACCCAAGTTATACTGGTCAGGTATTAATTATGAATAATGTGCATATTGGTAATTATGGCGTAAAAACCACTGATGTAGAAAGTGATACTGTAAAAATTAGGGGCTTAATTGGCAGAAATTTAGAAGAATTGTTCAGCCGTTTTCAAGCCAATGGATCTCTAGAAGAATATTTGGTAAAAAACAAAATTGTTGCCATAGAAGCTATTGATACCAGAGCTTTGGTGGCTCATGTGCGAGAAAAAGGTGCGATGAACTGCATCATTTCTTCGGAAATTTTAGATGTTGAACAATTGAACACTTTATTGACAGAATGCCCTAATATGGATGGCTTGGAACTGGCAAGCACTGTAAGTACCACAGAAGAATATGAATTGGGCGATGCAACGTCTACTTTAAAAGTTGCAGTGCTAGATTTTGGGGTGAAGAAAAATATATTGAACTGTTTGGTAGAACGTGGTGCACATGTAAGGGTTCATCCTGCAAAAACGTCCATTACTCGTTTAAAAGAGTTTAACCCCAATGGTTATTTTATATCAAATGGCCCAGGCGATCC
>JAYVNQ010000334.1:0-2622 GCA_043758365.1 Chitinophagales bacterium | reverse complement strand
CTCTCCAGCAGAGCTTGCTTCCTCTTTTAGCTGATAAAGGCAATTAAAGTGTTTTAATCTAAAATATCACCAACTATTTTTCAGTACATTACCAAATTAGTTATTTCATCAAATTAAAATCCCCTTTAGAAATATTTCTAAAGGGGATTTAGAAGAAATTAACGAACTATTTTGTAGCAAATAAATGCACAGTTACTTGTACATCGGTTGCAACTTTAGTAGGATCATAAGTAACACCAAAAGCTGTTCTATCTAAGCTAAAAGTAGCCTCGGCAAAAAACTTTGCAGCATCAATGCCACGAATATTTGCAACAAATTTTACTGGTGCAGTAATACCTTTTAAAGTAAGGATGCCGTCAATATCGGCTTTAGTTGGACTAATATATTTTACGCTAGAAATAGAATACATAGCATCAGTTCCTTTGCCAAAATCTAAAAAATCTGGTGATTTTAAATGCCCTTCTAATTTTGCCCCAGCATCGTCTGTAATTTTCAAGGTAGATAGGTCAATAACAAAACTACCGCCAGTTAATTTACCGCCGTCAATCATTACAGATCCACTTTTCAACATAAAATAACCTGGGTGGTAACCACCTGCTTTTGAACCAATAAATTCAACTTTACTGGTTGTTGTATTTACTGTATAAGCATCGGCTGCTTTTGTTGTAAACGAGTAAATACCTGCTGTACTTGCTATAACTGCAATAGCCAAGAATAATTTTTTCATAAATGATGAAGTTTGAAGTTTTTAAATTTGAGTGTAAAATAACCTAACTAATGTTATAATAATAATAAAATAGAAATAATTATTCAAACAAGTAAATTTTTACATGGTAACGATGGCGTAAATAAATTGTTTCAATTCAATACCAATTCATTTTTGGCAGTACTAGTTTCACTTATCTTCGCCAAAATTTTTTAACGATATGAACCTACACGAGTATCAATCAAAGGAATTATTAAAGAAATATAATGTTCCTGTTCAAGAAGGTATTGCAGTAGAAACAGTTGCTGCAGCAGAAGAAGCTTATCGCCAAATTAAAACCCAAACCAATAACAAATTTGCTGTTGTAAAAGCACAAATTCACGCTGGT
This sequence comes from Chitinophagales bacterium, assembly GCA_043758365.1. Taxonomy (GTDB): domain Bacteria; phylum Bacteroidota; class Bacteroidia; order Chitinophagales; family Chitinophagaceae; genus Parasediminibacterium. Next base: position 1,528 of record JAYVNQ010000334.1, on the reverse strand, counting down.
GGCCGCGGTAAAGGAAAAGTGATAGAAACTGGCATGAACGGTGTAAAAGTTGGTAAAAGTGTAGAAGATATTTCAAGCTTTGCAAATGGTATTTTAGGTGGCACATTGGTAACAATTCAAACTGGCGAAGCTGGTAAAAAAGTAAATAAAATATTAGTAGCTCAGGATGTTTATTACGATGGCCCCAACCCTACCAAAGAATTATATTTAAGCATTTTGTTAGACCGTTCTAAAGGACAAAATGTAGTTATGTATAGTACTGAAGGCGGTATGGATATTGAAGAAGTGGCACATAGCACTCCTGAAAAAATATTTAAAGAATTGGTACACCCAAGTGGTGGTTTATTACCTTTTCAAGCCAGAAAAATTGCTTTTAATTTTGGTTTAAAAGGAGAAGCCTTTAAGAGTTGTGTAAAGTTTGTAACCAACTTGTACAACGCTTACGTTGGTTTAGATGCAAGTATGATAGAGATTAATCCATTCTTCAAAACTAGCGATGATAAAATGATTGCGGTTGATTGTAAGATGAATTTGGATGATAATGCCTTAATGCGTCATCCAGATATTGCTGCTTTACGTGATGTTACTGAGGAAGATGCTACCGAAGTGGAAGCTGGTCAGTTCAACCTGAATTTTGTTAAATTAGACGGCAACGTGGGTTGTATGGTTAATGGTGCTGGCCTTGCAATGGCTACAATGGATATGATTAAATTAGCTGGCGGCGAACCTGCTAACTTTTTAGACGTAGGTGGTACGGCAAATGCGCAAACTGTAGAAGCTGGTTTTAGAATAATTATGAAAGATCCTAACGTAAAAGCAATATTGATAAATATTTTTGGTGGTATTGTACGTTGCGATAGAGTTGCTGCCGGTGTTATTGAAGCTTACAATAAATTAGGTAATATTAACATTCCAATCATCGTACGCTTACAAGGCACTAACGCTACAGAAGCTAAGAAATTAATTGATGAAAGTGGCTTAAAAGTACAATCGGCAATACAATTAAGTGAGGCTGCCGATTTGGTTAAGTTGGCAGTTGCCTAAAAAATCTTGTTTATTTATACAGACAGCCGTTGACTTTTGTTCAACGGTTTTTTTATTGGCTAATATTTCCTTTTTAAAGGTTCAAGTAACCCTCTAAGCCCATTCAAATTTATGTCATACATAGTTTCTAATAATGCACCCAACTTGCCTTTTGGGAATCCCTTTCGCTGAAACCATTCAATATAAAATTCTGGTAAATCACAAATTAATGTATCCTTATATCTTCCAAAAGGCATTTTAGTCGAAACTAATTTTTGTAAAATTTCACCATCAGCCTGCGGCATATCAGTGTTCATGCTCATAATTTTTATAAAATTATAAATAAAGTTAAAAGCTTTGGAGCTTTGAAATAACGAAGTATACAATAGACCTCTAACATAATTTGGATATTCAATATTTTACTTTTTTCTTCGTTATAGCACTATGCTATATAAGGATATACAAGACTGTTCACCCGTTGTTTTCAAACGTCTTACAGGCGTTA
>JAYVNQ010000333.1:0-8281 GCA_043758365.1 Chitinophagales bacterium | reverse complement strand
ACTTATAAAATGCCCAAACATTTTAGTATATAAATTCAGTGTATTTGGTGATTTCTGCGGTCAGAATTAGTATAAGATAATTATGACAGAATACTTATATCTAATTAACAATAATATACCTGATGGTAAAAATATTAATTAACGCAACCAGCTTTTAAGTGTGGGTATTATTATCACAAAAAATTTAATCATTTTATACAACACTCTTCCCGTTGCTAACGGCACGATTATTTATAATTATTGATTATAAAAAAATAAAAAACATGCAAACAAACATTGGCTTAACCGCTAAAAATTCAGCAAAAATTGCTTTAGAATTGAACAAAGTTTTGGCAGATGAATTTATACTGGCCACAAAAACACATAACTATCATTGGAATATTGAGGGTAGTAATTTTATGGAAATGCACAAGTTTTACGAAGGCATGTATGACGAACTGGATGAGACAATTGATGAAGTGGCAGAACGAATTAGAGCCATTGGGCATTTTGCAGAAGGTCGTTTGAAGGACTATATAAAGTTAACGCATTTAGACGAACCCGAATACACAACAGATCAAAAAACACAGCTTAATAACCTATTAAGTGACCATGAAATTGTTATAAAAAACTTAAGAAAATTAATTAACGTTTTTCAAGATGACTGTAAAGATGCTGGTAGTGCTGACTTTGTAACTGGTTTGATGGAAAAGCACGAAAAAATGGCTTGGTTCATACGCAGTTATCTAAAATAAATGCTGTATTATGTGCAAATGAAATTATTTGTACTTATTATATCAATATTGTTCTTCAGTAACATCATACATGCTCAAAAAGATAAAATTGAGCATGTATGGTATAATGAAGAGAAGACTTCAAAGATTCAAATTTACAAAGGTGCCGATGGCATTTTTTATGGAAAAATTATTTGGCTGATACGCCCATTAGATGCCGAAGGCAAACCTAAACTTGATAAGTTTAACCCAGATACTAAACAGAAAGCCCAACCAATAATGAACTCAGTTATTTTAAAGGGTTTTACTCGTAGCAAATCAGACACAAGCATTTACGAAAACGGTACCGTGTACAGCCCAGCAAATGGTAAAACCTACTGTGGCGTTATTATTCACCGCGGTAAGGAATTAAAATTGCGTGGCTACTTCTGTGGTTTTTCTATTTTAGGTAAAAGTTGGATTTGCCCATTGGCGGAATAAGATTTTTACTAACAGATGTTTTTTACCAAATAGAGTCATAGGCACATAGTATTTAGCAACTAATTCTAATAACAATACCTCACAAAATTGTGAATAGATTTAAAATCTGATAATCATTTCTATGTGCCTAACTGCCTATGTGGTAACTAAAAGCAACCAATCATCAATCATAAACTAAAAATATCCTCGTTAGCATTACATTTGATTTATCACCGTATAAATTAACCTAATGAGCAAATCTTTCCCATTAACAGGCATTAGTTCAGTAGCCATTCATGGTGCAGCTAATAAGCACGCAGAGTCATCGCACCTAACGCCTATTTACGCAACATCAACTTTTACTTTCGATACAGCAGAACAAGGCATGGAACGTTTTGCTAGTTTGGATAAAGAAAATATTTATAGCCGGTGGGGCAATCCGACTTTTAAAAATGCTGAACAAACTATTGCAGCCTTAGAAGCCTTTAATTTATTTAATGAAGATGGTACACCATTGCAGTTAAAAGCCTTGCTTCATGCTAGTGGACAGGCTGCTATGGCTACTTTATTTATGGCAAACTTGCAAAGTGGCGATACCATTTTATCACATTTCTCATTATACGGTGGTACTTACGAGTTATTTCATAAAGTGCTGCAACAAACTGGCATAAAAATAATTATTGCCGATTTAAGAGATTTGAAAGTAGCAGAAGACGCTCTTAAAAATAACCCATCCATTAAATTGGTACATTTAGAAACACCAGCTAACCCTACCATACAATGTGTAGATATTAATGAGATAACTAAACTAGCTAAACAACACAATATTCTAGTAAGTGTAGATAATACGTTTGCTACACCGTACCTGCAACAACCGTTTAAATATGGGGTTGATTTTGTATTTCATAGTACCACCAAGTTTTTAAATGGTCATGGCACAGCAATTGGTGGTGTGCTTGTAGGAAAAGATATTGAACTAATGAAAACCAAGGTTTGGAAATGGCATGCCTTGCTTGGTGGCAATGGTAATCCGTTTGATGCCTACTTGTTAATTACTGGTATGAAAACTTTGGAATTACGAATGGAGCGCCACTGCGATAATGCCATGAAAGTGGCCAAATATTTAAGCACCCATGCTGCTGTTGAGTTGGTAAACTATACAGGCTTGCCTACGCATCCTGATTACCACTTGAGTATGAAACAAATGAAGCATCCTGGTGCATTAATGAGTTTTGAATTAAAAGGTGGTTTAGAAGCTGGCAAAAGATTTATTAATAAACTGCAAATGTGTGTTAGAGCCGTGAGTTTAGGTACAGTTGATACTTTAATTTCTCATCCTGCAAGTATGACACACTTTAGCGTGCCAAGAGAAGAACGTATGAAATTTGGCATTACAGATGGATTGATAAGATTGAGTGTGGGTATTGAAAATGTAGCCGATATTTTAGCTGATTTTGAACAAGCGTTAGCTTAATGGCCACAAAAACACAAAGGCAAAAAGTAGCACAAACCTATGTGTCTAAATGCCTATGTGGTAAAATGAAAAAATGAAAAATATTGCTGTAATTGGTGCAGGTATTAGTGGCTTATCAACTGCTTTTGTTTTGGTAAATGAAGGCCATCAGGTTACTGTTTTAGCCAAAGCATTTTCACCAAATACCACATCAAATAAAGCAGCGGCTTTTTGGTTTCCATACCACGTTCGTGGTGATAAAAGGGCGATAGTTTGGGTTGAAAAAAGCTATCAATTTTACAAGCAATTAGCAACAGATAAAAATTCAGGTATTAGTTTTATAAAACTGATTAAGGGTATAAAAGCAGGTGTTGTAGATGATGATAGTTGGATACAATTTATGCCCCTAAATACTTGCAGAGAATTATTAGTTAACGAACTGCCAACTGGCTATAGCAAAGGCTTTGAAGCTGAAGTGCCATTGATAGAAACACAAATTTTTCTACCATATTTACAACAACAATTAATAGAAAAAGGCGTTGCTTTTATTGAAAAAGAAATAACCGATTTGTCAGACATATCTAATCAATTTAATACTGTTATTAATTGCTCAGGGCTTGGTGCAAAAACCTTGTGTAACGATGAAAAAATATTACCTGTGCGTGGGCAAGTGCTGTTGTTAGAACCGGGTTATCCAGACTCCATTTTCTTAGATAATCAAACGCCAACGTATATTGTTCCAAGAAAAGATGCTACTATTATTGGCGGCACTTATGAGGAACATATTGCCGATCAGATAACCGAACCTAAAACATTAGAACAGTTATTGGATAAAGCTTCTGCCGTGTTTCCAGAATTGAAAAATAGAAAAATAGTTGGTAGCTGGGCTGGCTTGCGTCCGTTTAGAGAAACAGTGCGATTGGAGCAAGAACCAAACAACAATATCATTCATAATTACGGGCATGGTGGCAGTGGTTTTACTTTGGCATTTGGTTGTGCAGAAGCTGTAAAGGATTTGATACCCAAGTAATTTCACGCAAAGAAACAAAGGAGGTAAAGTAGACAAAGTAAATTCATGTAAGAATTCGTGTAATTAGGAAATTGTTTTAAAATTTGTGTAATAAAAATGACATTAAGGCCAGCCATAAAAGAAGATTGTAACCGTTTACTAGAGCTCATTCAAGAGTTAGCTAACTACGAAAAAGCACCCGATGAAGTTGTTGTTACTTTATCTCACTTTGAAAAAAGTGGTTTTGGTGAAACCCCTGTGTGGTGGGCATTTGTAGCTACCGCCCCCAACCCCTCCAAAGGTGGGGAAGAAGAAGTAGTAGGCTTTGCGTTATATTATATTCGTTACAGCACATGGAAAGGCCAGTGCATATACTTAGAAGACTTATTGGTTACAGAGTCTTTCCGTGGTAAAGGCGTTGGCAAATTATTATTTGAAGCCGTGATAGAGGAAACTAAAAACCGAGGCTTTAAACGTATGTGCTGGCAAGTATTAGATTGGAACGAACCCGCTATCAATTTCTACAAAAAATTCAATGCTACATTAGACCCTGAATGGATGAATGGGATAATTGACTTTTAGCTACCTCTGCTTTGCAAAAGTCCACGTTGTGGGCAATACATTTCTATTGTAAAATATTCCCGCTTTAAAGATTACTGGTTGGCTGCCATTTGAAATTTATAGGGCAGGAAATAAGAAGACGGACTTAGAGAATTCTTCAAGTAAAAGAAGCAGCTTTGAAGTAGTATGAATAAACATCAGCCCTTGCAATTTTTTTCGTCGCTAAAACCTGATGTTTCTAAGCCCAACCTTTGTACAACCCAGTTACTTATTGACTCTACAGTAGTATTATTTTTTGAGTAGGCTGAAAACAGCATTATCTGTACTAAAAAATAATTACAGGCCCAGTTTTTCAATAGCAGTTTGGGCAGCAACCTGGCTTGCATCTTTTTTATTAAAGCCCTTACCCTGGGTAATTATTTCGCCATCAATAACCGTGTTGATGATAAAGATGCGACGGCCGCTTTCTAATTTTTCCTCAACCAAATCAAAGGTTAAAACCTTGCCATTTTTACTGGCCCAACCAATCAATTTATTTTTTAGGTTAATGTCTATTAACTCTAAATCATCAACAAACATGTGTGGAATAACAATCTGTTTTAACACCCATTGGTGTGTTTTTAGGTAGCCTTTATCTAAATAAACAGCCCCAACAATTGCTTCTAGGGTATTACCAAAAATTTGGCTACTGCGTAGCGAATTATCAAACTTATTAAAGAGTGTTATTTTTTTTAGTCCCATTTTTACGGCAATGTCATTCAGCTGCTGGCGGTTAACCATTTTGCTGCGCATCTCAGTTAAAAAACCTTCTCCTTTGTATGGGTAACGTTTAAACAAATAATCAGCAACCACAGCACTAAGTACAGCATCGCCTAAGTATTCTAAACGCTCATTATTTTCTTCGGGGCTATCTTTTACGCTGCGGTGGCTTAGTGCGGTGTAATAAATACCCATGTTTTTGGGAACAATACCCAAGGTATTTTTTACATTTTGTTCAAATGTTTTGGTAGTTGATTTTTTGAGTAACCGTTTTATTATTTCTACCACTTTAGGCTACGAATTTTTTAACGATGATACAAGCATTGTGACCACCAAATCCGAACGTGTTGCTAAGTGCAACATTTACGGTTCTTTTTTGAGCTTTATTAAAAGTAAAATTCAATTTATTATCTAAACAAGGGTCATCAGTAAAATGATTGATGGTTGGTGGTACAATATCATGTATTACTGCTTGAATACAGGCAATCCCTTCAATAACACCAGCAGCACCCAATGTGTGGCCAGTCATAGATTTTGTACTACTAATATTTAGCTTGTAAGCATGATTGCCAAACACATCTATAATAGCTTTTATCTCGGCAACATCACCTAATGGTGTAGATGTACCATGAGTATTAATGTAGTCAATTTCTTCTGGCTGCAAGCCAGCATCTTTCAATGCAGCAATCATTACATTTTTTGCACCCAAACCTTCAGGATGTGGGGCTGTTAAATGGTGAGCATCGGCAGTAGCACCACCGCCAGCCACTTCACAATATATCTTGGCACCACGCTTTACAGCATGGTCATAGTCTTCTAATACCAAAACCCCAGCAGCTTCACCCATCACAAAACCATCACGGTCTTTGTCGTAAGGGCGGCTTGCAGTGATTGGGTCATCGTTACGTTCACTCATGGCTTTCATGGCGTTAAATCCACCAACTCCAGCTTCGCAAATAACAGCTTCGGCACCACCACATAAAATAATATCCGCCTTACCTAAACGTATAGTATCTAAAGCAGAAATAATACCATTGGTACTACTTGCACAAGCACTTACCACAGCGTAATTAGGACCACGAAAACCATGACGCATAGATATTTGCCCTGCGGCAATATCCAATATCATTTTAGGGATAAAAAAAGGATTGAAACGAGGTGTACCATCGCCTTTGGCAAAGTTCATCACTTCTTCTTGAAACGTGTTGATACCGCCAATGCCACTCGCAAAAATGACACCTACTCTATCAACATCTATATTTTCTTTATTAATACCACTATCTAAAACCGCCATATCGCTTGCTACAATTGAGAGTTGTGCAAACCTATCCATGCGTTTGGCTTCCTTTCTATCCATGTGATTTATTGGGTCAAAGCCCTTTACCTCACATGCAAATTGGGTTTTAAATTTTGAGGCATCAAATAGTGTAATCTTATCGGCACCAGATACGCCATTCACCAAATTATTCCAATACTCATCTAAATTATTACCAATTGGTGTTAAAGTACCAATGCCAGTTACAACTACTCTTTTAAGTTCCATACGGGAGAAGCCTTTAAGTTAGAAATCCGCCTTACCTTGGCTTAACCTAAGTAAGGCGGATTTAAAATTATTCTTTAATAAAAGCGAGTAAAACTACTTAGCATTTTCTTCTAAGTAAGCAACTGCTTGTCCAACGGTAGTGATGGTTTCAGCTTGCTCATCAGGAATAGAAATATTGAATTCTTTTTCAAATTCCATGATTAATTCAACGGTATCCAATGAATCGGCACCGAGGTCGTTGGTAAAAGAAGCTTCGTTTGTAACTTCTGCTTCATCAACTCCTAATTTATCAACGATAATTTTTTTTACTCTTGTTGCGATGTCTGACATTGTTATTATTTTTTAGTTACGAATGCAAAAATATACTTTTTGTTAAAACAGAAATATTTTAAATAAATTTTGTTTTTAGTTGTGTTTCACACAAAGAAACAAAGAAGGCAAATAACAAACAGGCAATGCTCTTGCAAACTGATTTAAAATTTCTTGGTCGCTTTGCATCCATTGTTTCTTTGCGTGAAACTTCTTTACTTTTGCTGTCCTTCAAAACCTTGCCAATGCCACTAAGTAAAATTGCCGGAATAGGCATGTACGTTCCCGAAAATATTGTTACCAATAACGACCTTACAAAATATATGGATACCAACGATGATTGGATTCAAGAACGGACTGGTATTAAGGAACGTCGCTATGCTCATCGTACAGAAGAAACTACCACTACAATGGCTGTAAATGCAGCCGCTATTGCCATTGAACGAGCTGGCATTACCCCACAGGACATAGATTTTATTGTTTTTGCAACCCTTTCGCCAGATTATTATTTTCCTGGCTGTGGTGTGTTGGTGCAACGTGCCATGAAGATGAAAGAGATTGGCGCTTTGGACATTAGAAACCAATGTAGCGGCTTTGTATATGCATTAAGCGTTGCCGATCAATTTATAAAAACTGGCATGTACAAAAACATATTGGTTATTGGTAGTGAGAAGCATTCTTTTGGAATTGATTTTAGTACCCGTGGTAGAAATGTGAGTGTTATTTTTGGTGATGGTGCTGGTGCGGTAGTGCTGCAACCAACAGAGAAAGCTAATCAGGGCATACTAAGTACGCACCTACATAGCGATGGTGAAAGTGCAGAGATTTTGGCAATGTATAACCCTGGTACTCATGCCAACCATTGGGGTACAAAAAACTACGCAACGTTTACAGAAGCCGAAATTGGTGAAATGTTTATGAGCCACGAGATGATTGATAATGCCCAAAATTTTCCTTATATGGATGGGCCAAGTGTGTTTAAAAAAGCAGTTGTAAAATTTCCTGAAGTTATAATGGAAGCTTTGCACAGCAACGGTTTGCAGCCAACCGACATTAATATGTTGATACCACACCAAGCCAATTTACGCATTGCTCAATATGTGCAGCAAAAGTTGGGTTTAAGCAATAGCCAAGTATTTAACAATATTCAAAAATATGGTAACACCACGGCTGCAAGTGTGCCAATTGCTTTATGCGAAGCTTTTGAACAAGGCAAAATAAAAGAAGGCGACTTAGTTTGCTTAGCCGCCTTCGGTAGTGGATTTACCTGGGCAAGTGCTCTATTACGATGGTAAGAAATTAAACTAATAGAACCCTTTTACTCAATGTTAGCTGTACCAATATTATCAATGAGAATTCTATCTATTAATTTATTGTAAGTAGTCTGTCATAATTAACTTATAAAATCCCAAACATTTTAGTGTATAAATTCAGTGTATTTGGTGATTTCTTCGGTCAGAATTAGTATAAGATAA
>JAYVNQ010000332.1:0-2651 GCA_043758365.1 Chitinophagales bacterium | reverse complement strand
GGGTAATTTTTGTGCATATAGATGATAATGAAGTACACAACCTACGCTTGTTGATGAATGAAGTTTTTGGGGAAGAGAATTTTGTAGCGAGTATTATTTGGGAGAAAGCATTCGCACCTGTAAATCTCAAAAAGCATTTTTCAGAATCTCATGATTACATTATTTGCTATGCTAAAAAAATTGAATTATTAGATTCTAAAGGGTTGTTACGAAAGGATAATGATGACAGATATAAAAATCCAGACAATGATAAAAGAGGGTTGTGGACATCTTCTGACATGACAGTAGGGCCGGTAATCCCAAGTAAAGTATTTGAAATCATTACACCTACTAATAAAAAAATATTGCCTACAAATGGAAGGTGTTGGCTATTTACAAAAGAAAGGTACTTCGAAATGCTAGCGGATAATCGGATATGGTTTGGCGAAACAGGAAATAATACGCCAAGAGTGAAAAAATTCTTAAGCGAAGTAAAAGAAGGGATAACGCCAATGACAATTTGGAAGTACAATGATGTTGGTCATTCACAGGATGCTGCTCAAAAATTGAAAATATTATTTGATGGAAAAGATTTTTTTGATTATCCCCAATCGGTTAATCTAATTAAAAGAATGGTTCAATTATATTGTAATCAAGATGATATAATTCTTGACTTCTTCGCAGGTTCAGGTACAACAGCCCAATCAGTTTTAGAACTTAACCAAGAGGATAGCGGCAACAGAAAATTCATATTGGTACAATTGCCAGAGCCTTGCGATGAAAGTAGTGAAGCCTTTAAAGCAGGTTATAAAACTATTGCAGATATTACCCAAGAAAGAATAAGAAGGGTTATAAAAAAAATAGAAAAAGAAAAGGCAACAAAGCCAGATATGTTTGATAATGGCAAACTCGATTTAGGTTTTAAATCGTTTAAGCTATCCCCTTCTAACTTTAAAATTTGGCGTGGCAATGATATAACTGAGGAAAATTTAGTAACGCAATTAGATGCTTTTGCCAATCCTGTTAGAGAAGAAAGCCAACCCAATAATATGCTGTATGAACTGATGCTGAAAGCAGGCTACACACTTACAGAAAAGGTAGTAACCGTCATTCCAGCAAAGGAAGAATCTGCTCAAAATTACTACGCAGTAAAAAATGGTGAATTGGTTATTGCCTTGCAAGCAATTAATCAAACAATGGTAGATGCCATCATTGCATCTAACCCCAAAAAAGTAATTATGCTAGACCATCTTTTTAAAAGTAACGACCAGTTAAAAACCAATACAGCGTTGCAAATGAACGATGCTGGTATTGATTTTAAAACCATTTAAAGAAGTTGTGAAAAGTGCAAATAAGAAAAATCATATTTGCACTTTTTCCGTTTTCTGCAAATAAGAAAATCTATATTTGCACTTATGCAAACAAAAAATATTTCAGATTTTATAGCAGGTAAGTATGTTCAAAGGCTAGAATACAAAAGTTTTAGCCCAAACGAAATTTGTGCACAATGGTTGGTAGCAGAGCCCATATTGCAAACTTTACTTGGTGAAGCAGACAGATGTATTGGAAAATTAGACGCTTTTGCAGACCTAATACCCGATATAGATTTTTTTATAAAAATGCACATTACAAAAGAAGCTACTGTGAGTAGTAAAATTGAAGGAACGCAAACTACTTTTGAAGAAGCATTGGTAAAAGAAGATAATTTAACCCCAGAGAGAAGGAACGATTGGCAGGAAGTACATAATTATATTGAAGCCTTAAACGATGCAATAGAAGACATGAAAACGTTGCCTATTTCTGGCAGGCTAATTAAGAAAACACATTCTATTTTATTGCAAGGTGTAAGAGGCAAAGAAAAGCGGCCTGGCGAATATAGAAGTAGCCAAAATTGGATTGGTGCAAGCCTGAAAAATGCTGTATTTGTACCACCAACGCACGAAGAAATTGCAGACTTAATGAAAGATTTAGAAAATTTTATACATGCTGAAATATTAAAACAGCCTATTGCAGTACCGCATTTAATAAAGATTGCTATTATTCATTACCAGTTCGAGACTATTCACCCTTTTTTAGACGGTAATGGCAGAATTGGAAGGCTACTTATTACATTGTATTTAATTGATAAAGAATTACTTAAAATGCCTACACTATACCTATCAGATTTTTTTGAAAGAAATAGACGAGATTACTATGGTAACTTAACAATAGTGCGTAGTAACAATAATCTGTTGCAGTGGATACAATTTTTTTTAATAGGTATTATTGAGACAGCTAAAAAAGGAATAGATACTTTTCAAGAAATCATTAAGTTGAGAAATGATATAGAATTGAATAGGTTTTTAAAATTGGGCAGAAAACAAAAAGACGCTAAAAGACTAATTAACGAATTGTATAAACAACCCATAATGGAAGGGGCACAAGTAGCAGAAATATTAAAAATAAACCCATCAACGGCAAATAGATTAATTGTTGATTTTCAAAACTTAGGAATATTAAAAGAATTAACTGGCTACAAACGCAACCGTGTATATGCTTTTCAAGAATACATTAAGTTATTTTAAAACTAACCAATGAAACTTCATTTTGATAGTAACCAAGCCTACCAACAAGATGCTATAAAAGCTATCACTGCCGTATTTAAAGGGCAGGATTTAAGCAGCAGCGATTTT
>JAYVNQ010000331.1:0-2652 GCA_043758365.1 Chitinophagales bacterium | reverse complement strand
ACTTTCCATATATTAAAAATCTTTAAAATCCCCAGTTCAAACTAGTCTATTATATGTGGCACAAACCGGCTCACATTATCTGTTATTAAAGTTTTTGCTTCTCTAATGCCCATGCCTGCTGGCTCTTGGCCAATTATCCAACTACCAATTACAGGGTAATTACCATCGTATTCTGGTAGTGTAAACAGCTCTTGATATATGAAACCTTCCTTACCATATTGCCCGTCTGTTTTTTGTAAAGTGCTATTGTTTTGTACTACTTCTATATTGGCGCCTTCTCTTGATAAAATTGGTTTTTTTACATAATTAATTAGTTTATTAGCTTCAAAATAGCTTGGCAATAAGTACTGGCAATCAGGATATAATTCCCATAAAATGGGTAGTATCGCTTTATTGCTTAACAGCATTTTCCAACTTGGTTCTATCCATAAAGTGCGATTGGTATCTTCCAAAATATTATTACCAAATTCATCGTTTATTAACCATTCCCAAGGGTATAATTTAAAAATATTGTTAATAGGTTTATCCTCTAAATCTCTAAATATTTTCAAATCTTCATCCCAACCAATATCATCTATAAATACCAATTTAGTATCTAAATCTGCTTGTATGGCACAATCTCTCATGTACTCGGTATTGGTTAAATCTTCTAATGTTTCCTTCAAGCAAGTAAAATGTAAGGTACCAGGTTGTAGATACGTTTTTAAATACTTCCAGTAAGCAATTAGCTTCTCATGAATGCTATTAAACTGATCTTTATTTTTATCAAAATCTTGTAGCCAAAACCATTGTACAATGCCAGCTTCGTATAGGCTAGTAGGTGTATCAGCATTAAATTCTAGCATTTTTAGTTGCCCATTTTTGTAGCAAAAATCAAAGCGACCATAAATAGCAGGGTGATCTTCCGTCCAAGTTTTTTCTATGTATTTTATATACTGTTCTGGTATACCAAATTGGCTATACAAATTATTATCCATTATATGTTGTACTGCTCCAAGGCACAAATCCCATAGCTCGGCTGTTGCTTTTTCTATTTGCAATACCTCATCCATAGTGAATGTGTAATAAGCCGATTCATCCCAATAAGGTACATTGGTTGTATGAAAACCGAAGCCCAATTTTTCTACTTCAGTTTGCCAGTTATTTCGTGGTTGTGTTGTAATTCGTTTCATAAGGCTCTAAATTCTTGCCCCCAACCCCTAAAGGGGAGTTAGAAGCGATTTTATTTTTAAAGATTATTATTTCGTGCTTTTTAAAACTCCCCTTTAGGGGTTGGGGGCATTTGGGGGCGTTTTAACTACTCACACTATAGCCACCTCTACCAAAACCGCCACGTACCGTACTGCTTTTAAAGCCATTACTGCCAATATTTGAACGTTGGCTAATTGCACTAGAATAATAGCCCGCATGTTGATAACGTCCATTATTATAGTTGCCATATGGTCTAAAAGCATAATACCAAAGTAACGCAGTACCAATGCCACCAATACCACTATGATGTTGCACCCTTGTGTAAGGTGCGGTACTATCGCTACGAATATGGGTTTTGTTACCGCTTTCCCAGTCGTCTTTTGGTTTTGGTTGATTACAACTTGCTAGTGTGGCTGTAATCAATATTAGTTGAATATGTTTTGTTTTTTTCATGAGCCCCTAACCCCTAAAGGGGAATTTTTAGTAAATAATACTTGTTGTTTTTCTTTAAGTTTTGATGCTTAAACTCGGTGGTCTGTCGTCTATCTACGGTTGACTTTTTTCTATTTTACCGTAATAAAAATTTCGTACTCTTTTTTTATACGTACCGATTTTGTATCGCCATCTTTATTTTCAGCTTCCGTAGTGGTTTCGCCTAATGCAGGTATAGTGTCACGATATTCTATAGTTTTAAATTCACTTAGGTTTCTCCAAACTTTATGTTTGGTTACAATAACATCGTTGGTGCTATCAGCATGTTCTACGGTAACGGCGGTTTCTATTGAGCCTTCTTTATTTACATCGTTGGTTACATCGTCTTTTTTATCGTTTTTACAGCCAGCAACCATTAGTATCATTACTGCAATGGCAACAGATAGTTTTAAGGTCATGATTTATTTTTTATGGTTTAAATATACAGAAAGTTGTATTTGTTACTGTTAACAAATTTTTAGTACTTACAATAACTTGTTAGTATTGCTAACACGGCTCTTGACGTTAATTTTCTAGAAGAATAAAAGCTAAATGGTACTGTTGCTTACTATTAAAAGCGTGGTTCATATTGCATTGTAGCGAGGCTACATTTATATTAATCATGTAAAGTTATATGCAGGACGAAAGGCTGACACAACGAATTCGTGAGCAGTGGAACTTGCGGTTTCACAAGTGGTAGAGTATGTGTGATAAGAGGTATTTATGATTATGTGTGATTTAAATGATGGAAATTGAATTAAGTAAAAAGCCCCGCAATTTGCGAGGCTTTTAGTTATTTTTTATTTTGAGTTTTACTCTTCAGGTCTTGTACTTTTTTCTGACTGTCCATTACTTGCTCGTAACGTTCTTGCCACTTGCTTTTACTTTTTAGCTTTGGCTTGCTGCGGGCATTTTGCATTTTTGCCAAAATTTTATCATGGTCTATAATATAGGTTTGTATTACAAACTGCAACAACAACGTAATGGTGT
>JAYVNQ010000330.1:0-23644 GCA_043758365.1 Chitinophagales bacterium | reverse complement strand
TAAAGCCTAAATATTTTAAGAAATCTCTACGTGGTGTTTTACCTTCTAAAAAACCATTATCGGCTGTTTCAAAAGGCAACTCTTCTTGAAACTCGTCTTTTACTGATTGCTTGAAAGCATCAGAATTATTCAATTCACCAAAACTTTGCCAATGCTTTTTACTCATAATCATTCAATATGATAATTCGACAATTTGATAACTTAATAATTGAAGCGATGCGTTTTGATTATTATCAAATTATCACATCAGCAGATTATCAAATTTTAATAATGACATTTTTGACATTCAGTACCGCCAATTTTCTCAACAGTAATACCTTTTGCACTATCAATTTTACCACTCTTTAAATCTGCATGGTATTTTTCGTAAATGCTATAAAAACCGTTGTCTTTAAACTGTACTTTGGTTTCTCGGTGGCAGTTGATACACCAACCCATACTTAAATCATTAGCTTGTTTTACTTCACCCATTTTTTGTATTTCGCCATGGCAAGTTTGGCATGCTACTTTACCAGCAACTACGTGTTGTGCATGGTTAAAATATACGTGGTCTGGTAAATTATGAATACGTACCCATTCAATTGGCTTAGCTTTAGAGGCATCCCATGGTTTGCCTTCTTCAAAGCCAGCATATTTGTACAATTGCTTTATTTGGCTTGTTCCATCAACTTCTACACCTTCTTCGTTAAATATTTTTTCGCCTTTGTACTCGTTAATGGCCATGTGGCAGTTCATACAAACATTAACTGAAGGTAATGTTGCTTGCTTACCTTGATACACCCCAATATGACAGTACTGACAATTGATTTGATTGATACCAGCATGAACTTTATGTGAATAATAAATAGGTTGTTGTGGTTGGTAATCTTTACTTCTACCTAAATTAATAGCACCCATTGTGGTATAATAGCCTCCCACAATAAATAATAAGACAACTACCATTGCGATGTAAGCTTTGTTTTTCCAGAAAGCAATTGGTTCAGGCGAATCAATACCTTCTTTATCGTCTGACAATTTTTTAAGATTACTGTTAACTTGTAATAAAACCATTGCTACAACAGCCAAAACCAAAGTAAGAATACCGAATAAAAGTGAATTGTCACTTTCCGCGCCAGCATTTGGATTACCTGGATCGCCAATAACTGGAGGCACTGTGGCAGCTTTTGCAGCTACATTAATATAACCTACAATAGCATCAATTTCTTTGTCCTGCAAGGTCGTAAATAAGTTCATTGCAGATTTGTTGTACTCATTGTACAGGTTATTGGCGTAAACATCGCCAGTTTTTAAAAAGGCAGCATTATTTTTTATCCAAGCATGTAATTTGGCTTTATCTGGCCATCTTTCTTCTACACCAGCTAATGCAGGACCAGTTAATCTTTTATTAACCGCATGGCAAGATGCACAATTGGCTGTAAACAAGGCTTTACCATCCTGAGCGGATGCAAAATTTAAAAATGAGACAGCCATTAAAACAGTCAGCGAAAGAAAAAATGTTTTGGCTATGCTTCTAAGACGTACCATATTCAACGTTCTATTGTTCTTAGGTGAGGAGAAATATCCTTTTGCGGTGGCAAAAATATGACAGGAATCTGACAAATACACAACTCAATTAAATTTTTTTTATCCTTTGGTAATAAGGGTTTCAGCCGATTGTTTAAAGTTGGGGTTTTGAATTGTTATAAAACTGTAAACGTAAACGTTAAAGTGAAGTGTGTTAAAAAGACCCTAAAAATTACTCAAAATTTTATTGCACTTTTGACCCATGCTCAAAAAATGGAAAGAAAGGTGGCAAGTTAATTGGCTAGAATTTGCATTGATAATTTGCACGTTTGCATTTGGCGGCAGCCTTTGTGGTTTTACAGGCAGAAAGTTACTTGAGTTTACAAATCTTGAAAAAAGTTTCGTTTATTTTATTGTATATATAATAGTTGTAACCCTTCTCTGGCCTTTTTGTGTGTTGTTGATAAGCCTTCCATTAGGGCAGTTTATTTTTTTTAAAAATTATTTAAAAAGAATAGGACACAAACTACAAACCAAACAAGCAACTAGCAACAAGCAACTAGCAACTAAAAGAATAGCAATCTTTGCATCGGGTGCTGGTAGTAATGCACAAAAAATAATTGAGCATTTGCAACGTAATAAAAAGATACATGTCGCTTTAATTGTTTGTAATAAACCAGAAGCCGGGGTTTTACAAATTGCAAAAAAAAACAACATACCAACATTATTATTAGAAAAAGAACAATTTTTTAGGGGCGATGCTTACGTAGGCTATTTAAAAAATTATCAAATAGATTTTATTGTTTTGGCTGGTTTTTTATGGAAAATTCCCGAGGCGTTAATTACTGCTTATCCTAACAATATCATTAATATTCACCCTGCGTTGTTGCCAAAATATGGTGGGAAAGGCATGTATGGTAACTTTGTACATGAAGCTGTAATTGCAAATAAAGAAACAGAAAGTGGTATTACTATTCATTTTGTAAATGAACATTTTGATGAAGGGAAACATATTTTCCAAGCGAGTTGCTCAATAATAGCAACTGATACACCTGAAAGTTTGGCTACTAAAATTCACCAACTGGAACATGAATATTTTCCTAGAATTATTGAAGAAACTGTGATGGCAGTACTATAAATCTTTTTCCATGTAAACTACTTCGGATAATGGGTTTGCGTAATAAGCAGTAGTTATTATAAAAGCATGTTTTTTATATAAATTAATAGCTGGTTGCAATCGTTCCAAAGTGTCTAATTTCATTTTTGTGTAGCCTAATATTTTGGCAGTAATTAATAATTGCTGCACCAATGCTTCACCAATTTTACATTTACGAAAAGCTGGTTTAACGTACAATCTTTTCATCTCGCAACTACCATCTGATAAGCGTTGTAAGGCAATACAACCAACGGCTTCATTATTGTAAAAAGCTAAAAATAATGCTCCGCTTGGTGCACTATATTTTTTAAGCGGATCTGCTAATTCATCATCGAAACTTTGAAAGCATAGGTCTGCATTTAGTTCTAGGGCATAGTCTTTAAACAACTGTATGACACAGTTCAAATCCTCTCCTTT
The DNA here is from genome assembly GCA_043758365.1 of Chitinophagales bacterium. Taxonomy (GTDB): domain Bacteria; phylum Bacteroidota; class Bacteroidia; order Chitinophagales; family Chitinophagaceae; genus Parasediminibacterium. Next base: position 20,568 of record JAYVNQ010000330.1, on the reverse strand, counting down.
TTGGGTTATATTTTTGATGGATAACATTTGATTATTTTCACACAAAGAAACAATGTAGCAATGGTTGGAAGCTAATTTTACGCTAAGAAAATGCAATATGATAAAAGATGAATAGCATATTTAACCGTACAAGTGTGCGACGCAACGAAGCTAAATTGAAAAACAAATGCTGGATACCAAAAGAAATTAATGGTTACAATCTTCTTTATGAGCATGATTGTGAACGCGGCAATAACGGTAGTTTACAAAGTGTGCCAACACTACTAAAACAACGGCGGGAACAAGAAAATATAACTGCCAACTGTGCCAAATTTGCTTAGCAAACAAACAAGCTATACCAGCAGCAAATAACAACATTGGTAACCATTGATGGTGGTGCTTTTGAAGACCATGGTATAAAGAATAAGCACCAACACCAAAAGCCAAAAATATCATAGCATATTCAAAAGCAATATTGTCAATAATTTCAACCCCAAACAAAGGCAAACTAGTAGTAACCAGCGGTAAAAACGCACAGTGAATGGCACAAGCAACCGATGCAGAAATGCCCAAGGCGTCCCAATTAACTTTTATGTTCATTGAAGTAAAAGTAGCATAATGCAACAAAGTTGCAAATTAATTGTTTTATTAAATTGGTAAATTAATTGCAACAGCACACTAGTAATTTTATAGCGTTAAAAATTGTACATGAACAAGAAAGTATTTATTTATTTGGGCTTTTTTTTGATATTAGTTTTGGGGTTTTGGTTCTTTTTATTTAGAGACACAGACGCATGGAAAACCAAACTGAACATTATAAGTTATGTAAAGCCGTTTAGCTTTACAAACCAAGATGGGCTTGACTTTACCGAACATGACATGCTTGGTAAAGCTTGTGTGGTTGAGTATTTTTTTACAACCTGCAAGGGCATTTGCCCAAAAATGAATACCAATATGAAAGGTATTTACGAACAGTTTAAAAGCGAGCCAGATTTCTTGATTGTATCGCACACTTGCGACCCGGAAACTGATAGTGTGCCACGCATGAAACGCTATGCGGATAGCCTAAAAGTGGACACAAAAAAGTGGACTTTTTTAACTGGAAGCAAAGATGCTCTGTATAAACAAGCTCGTGGTAGTTACTTATTAGATGACCCAAAAAACTCGTTAGAAAAAATAAAAGACCAATTTATCCATACCCAATTTTTTGCGTTGGTTGATAAAAATGGACAAGTTCGTGGGCAAGTTTACGATGGTTTAAAACCTAACGAAATAGAAAAACTTAAAGAAGATATTGCAGGTTTATTGAAAGAAAAAGCTGGTAAAGGCAATTTTGTAAATGGTATTTTTAATAACAACCCGTAACAATGATGGTTATTACTGTTGAAGAAATTTTAAAAGCAAGCAACCTGAGTATTACTGATAGCAGAAAAAGTATTCTGGAGTTGTTTAAGCTTAGTAAAGGAGCCTTGGCGCATGCAGATATTGAGAAAAAATCATCGGCACAATTTGATAGAGTTACCATTTATAGAACATTGCAAACCTTTGTAGATAAGGGCATTATACATACCATACCTACAGCAGATAATAGTGTGCTGTACGCTTTGTGTAAAGATGATTGTAGTGCTGGCCATCATCATGATAATCATGTACATTTTATTTGCGATAGTTGCGATACCACTTATTGTTTAGACCATGTAAATATTCCAGAAGTAACGCTACCAAAGGGTTTTAAGCAAAAGCAAATGGATGTTGTGGTAAGTGGCGTTTGTAAAAATTGTGAGTAGCCCCAACCCCTAAAAGGGAGTAAGAAAAATTAAGTTTGCCACCATATCAATTAGTGTAACGCGTTGAATTAGTGTCAAATTTCAATTCGTGGAATTCGTGGAATTCGTGAAATTGTTTTAAAATTCGTGTTTAGAGATTAAAACCTTTTAGCTCTCTAAAATGGCCGTTCAATTGAATTCTCTCTTTCAAATTTTCCATCCCTGCCACCATCGGGATAACCTTACTTAAATGGCGTTTTAAATATTCCAATCGTTGATCTTCACGTAGTAACCCTAACAATTCGTACTCTTCTTTTACGGTCAACCCTGCATGATGAGCCACATCGTAACTTACCAAATCGTCAGCAGCTTTTTTAAAATCTTTGCTTACTTTAAGCAGTTTATGTAGCTCACGAATATCTTCTACAACTTTACCCATTAAATCAGTTTTAATACGTTGATCATTAGTAGGGTAAGAAACTATTGCACCGCTATAAAGCTTATCTGGTAGGGCTTTTATGGTTTCTAGCATTTTAAAAATCTGTAACCCTTAGTCCTTATATCCATTTTACCATCTGCATGAATTTCTACTATTTCGGTAATTTCTAAAAGCGTACCCAGTTCGTTCACCCCATTTTCCAAAACCGTAGGAATGCCAAATGGTTTGACCTCTGCAAAGCAATCAGTAACCATTTCCTTGTAACGAGGCTCAAAAATATGCAGGTTTAATGCTTCACCAGGGAAAACAACAATACCTAACGGAAATATGGGGATGAAATTTGTCATAATTAGGCAAGCAAATTAATAATTAAACTATTAAAAAAAGCATTCCGTTCAGCAATCAAAAAGTTTTCGGTTCTTTGATTTCAATAGAATAGAAATGTTAATCAATAGTATGAAGGAACGAAGTAGGTGTCAACTAGTGATTAATGATTTTTTGGACTACTTACAATATGCATCAACCAATTATGTGGCAACAATTATTACAACAAATACAGCAACATAACTTTAAGGCTTTAGCCCGTTGTATTTCGTTGGTTGAAAACGAAGCAATAGGTTTCGATGAATTTTTAGCAAGCTTGCCAACTAGCTCAAACACAGCAATTATAGGTATTACAGGTGCACCAGGTGCTGGTAAAAGTACATTAACGGATGCGCTGATTGATGAGTTAGTTGGGGAAAACAAACGTGTTGGTGTGTTGTGCATAGATCCATCCTCCCCGTTTAATTTAGGTGCTTTACTAGGCGATAGAATTAGGATGAGTAGTTGGTACAATCACCCAAATGTATTCATCCGATCGTTAGCAACACGAGGTTCGTTGGGTGGTTTGCATCCACACATTATTGAGATAATGAGTATTATGCAAGCTGCCGATTTTGACTATATAATTGTTGAAACTGTAGGTGTTGGACAAAGTGAAATTGAGATAGCAGGTTTGGCCGATACAACTGTTGTGGTAGTAGTACCAGAAAGTGGTGACGAGGTACAAACTATGAAGGCAGGCCTAATGGAAATTGCAGACATTTTTGTGGTAAATAAAAGCGATAGACCAGATGCAGACAGCTTTGTAAAAAACCTCCGCTTAATGTTAGCACCGGCCTTTAATAATGCCAATTGGCAAGTACCAATTATTAAAACTATTGCTTCGCAAAAACAAGGTATTGATGAGTTGGTAAATAGAATTATTCTTCACCAACAACAGGTAATATCATCTGATAAAAAATATTGGTTATTAGCAGAAAAGGCATACCAAATTATTCAACAAAAACGGATGAAAAATATTAATAAACAACAACTTAAAGAAGATATAATTATGGCTCATGCAGCCAATAACTTCAATTTGTTTACATTTATACAAAACGCAGAAAGCCAACCTTAGTAAGCAACCATTTCATTATTATGACCAGTCTCAATCAACACCCTTTAGTGTCTGTTGTAATTGCCACATTTAATGGCGAGAATTTTCTGGGGAGGCAAATGGACAGCATTATCAACCAAACATATCCTAATATAGAGATAATTGTAGTTGATGACAAATCGATAGATAACACAATTTTTCTTATAAAAAACTATGCTGTAAAACACCCGAATATTAAACTAATTCTAAACGAAAAAACTGTTGGCAACGTTAGCAGTTTTGAAAAAGGTTTTCAATTAGCTACAGGCGAATTTATTGCCCCTTGCGACCAAAGTGATGTTTGGGATATTAATAAAATTAGTACCCTTATAAACGAGATTGGTAACCATAAAATCATCTATAGCAACTCAGAATTGATAGATGCCAATGGTGAAAAACTATATAAAAAGTTATCGGATATTAAACATTTGCGAAGCTTTAATAACTGCTTAAATTATACAATTGGCAATACAGTACCAGGACATACAATGCTTATTAAAAAGTGTTTGATAAATCGATGTATGCCTTTCCCTACAATAATTTCGTACGATTTTTGGTTGGGCTTTGTAGCTACTTGTAATGCCCCGATAAAATTTTACGATAAAGTGTTGATACAGCATCGACAGCACAAGAGCAATGTGTATGGTGCTGTTAAAATTGGTACCGATAAAAAGATAAAAAGCAACCAATCAAGCAAACAAACAACACAAACACTAGCAAAAGAAAGGATGCGTTTGCTTTATGAAAAATGTCCTGATAATTTAACTGAACAGAAAAAAATATTACTTGATTTATATACCAGCTATCAAAGCTTTTCGTTTAAAAATAATTGGCTAAGAATGATGATATTTTTTAAGTATCACAGAGAAATATTGGCTTATAAAAATCAAGGCAGACTTAGCAATTGGCTGTATTGTTTAAAAATGTTTGGCAGCTTAAAATAATTGCGAACCGCAAATCTATCTTACCTCCTGCATATCAATTAGACGTTTATAAATACCGCCTAAAGCCATTAAACTTTCGTGGCTACCACGTTCTGCAATTTCACCTTTTTGTAGCACTAAAATTTCATCTGCGTGCCTTATAGTACTAAGCCTATGGGCAATTACAATACTAGTTCTATTTTGCATTAGGTTGTTAATGGCATCCTGTACCAAACGTTCACTTTCAGTATCTAAAGATGATGTAGCCTCATCTAAAATAAGTATGGGAGGATTTTTAAGTATCGCTCTTGCAATGGTTAAACGCTGCTTTTCACCACCGCTCAATCTGTTACCTCTATCGCCAATATTGGTATCAAAACCAAGTTCTTTGGCTACAATAAAATTATAAGCATTGGCTATTTGGGCAGCCTTTTCAACCTCTACATTCTCAGCATCTTGTTTACCCAATAAAATATTGTTGGTAATAGTATCGTTAAATAAAATTGGCTCTTGTGTTACAATACTAATTTGGCTACGTAAACTATGCAGGGTATAATTTTTTATATTGATGCCATCAATTAATAATTCGCCTTCGGTTATATCGTGAAACCTTGGTATTAAATCAGATAGAGTGCTTTTACCTGCACCGCTACTACCAACTAAAGCAATTGTTTTACCCTTTTGTATGGTAAGGTTAATATTTTTTAAAATCACCACATCGTTATAGGCAAAGCTTACATTTTTAAACTCAATGGTATGCTTAAATGCAGATAAAATATTACCATCTTTTTTGTCAACAATTGTATTTACGGTATTTAAAACTTCTTCAATTCTGTTTAAGGAAGCAGTACCTTTTTGCAAGTTATAAAATGTGGTACTTAAGCTTTTGGCAGGGCTAATTATTTGTGCAAATACCGCTATGTATGTAATAAACCCAGCACCAGTTAAACCAAACCCTTCATTTTTTAAAACCAACGAGCCACCAAACCAAAGTATAATGCACAATACAATAATGCCCAATACTTCACCTAGTGGACTCGCAAGCTCTCTTTTAAGGTGCATTTTTGTTTTTAATAAAAAGAGTTGGTGGTTAATAGAAAAAAAATTTTGCCTTATTTTATCCTCGCCATTAAACGCTTTTATTACACGCATACCAGAAATAGTTTCATCTAAAATACTCAATCCTTCCGATGATTTTTCGGCAGCATCGTTACTTTGTTTTTTTAGCGATTTACTTATTTTGCCAATTAAAAAGCCAGCAACTGGCAGTAAAATCAATAGAATTAATGACAATTGTGGACTTATAAAAACAAGTGTAACTAAATAAATTATAACGGTTAATGGCTCTTTAATTAGTCCATCTAAAATGCTGCTAACGGTACTCTCAAGTTCCCAAGTATCGTTCGTCATCCTGCTCATTAAATCACCTTTCCGTTGTTCCGTAAAATAACCAATTGGAAGGGTTAAAATTTTATTGTACAAATCGTTACGTACCTGCACCATCATTCCACTTCTTATTGGCGCCATTGCATAAATGCTAACATATAAAAAAAGGTTTTTTAGTACAATAGAAATTACTATAAAAATACAAACTGCTGCTAAAGCAAACTGCTTACTGTGCTGTATTATTAAGTTACTTAAAAAATATTGTAGGTATTTTAAAACATTGACCGACTCGAAGGTGAGCTGAGGTTTAACCGTTACCAATTGATCACTATTAAAAATCAATTGCATAAAAGGAAATAGCATGGCAATAGAAACAACACTGAAAATGATAGATAATATAATAGCACCAAAAAAAATGATGATATTTTTATTATATGGCTTTAGATATTTTAATAAAACAAGGTATTTTTTCATGTATAAATGTTTGGCTTTTTACCAAAAAAAGAAAGTAAAAACAAAGAATAATGATAGTGAATAATAACATAGTTTACCGCCCTAAAAACCAGTTTTTTATTTTTTTAAATAAATCATCTTTCCTAGGTTTACCCAGTCCATCATGTGTTAATCTTTGTTGAAAGTGTTGGGCAAGCTCCAAGGCATACTCTTGATGCTCAATATCAGCTTTCATTAGTTCATCTATGTAAGGCTGTACGTTACTATTGAGCATACCATTAATAGAAATTGTTTGATACTCACTTCTTAAAATGGGTTCGTGATTTTGGTTTATTTCTGCGTAACCATTTTCTGCAAAATAATCTACCTGCAAAATATTAGGGTGTAGTTTTTTTAGCCGTTTTGTACCCTTACGCTCGTTACGCCAAGGGTGTTCGTTTTTATAAAGCTGTGCTAGTAAAAACGCTTTGTTCCAAAGTGTTACTTGATGCGACATTAAAAAGTCAGATTCTTCAATATTTACTTGTGCAATATTATATCCTTCAATAAAAAAACTGGTGGGTATAGTTTTATAAACGTTAGCACTGTGCAATTTTACTTGCTGCCAATTATTATCCTCGGCCAATTTAAAAAGTTGGTTAAAAAAATGGGGGTTAATTTTTTTATTTAGCCACATATCTTCTTGGAAATACAATACATATTTTTCACTAATTTTTTCTTTTAAAAGATATGCCAAACGGTCTGCCCATGCGCCTTTGCCAGATAATATGTTCTTAAACCCTTTAACAATAACCTGTTTTTCTTCTGTGGCAAAATAGTAATTGCAGGTAGTATTGGCATCCCAATATTTATTGAAAAAAAAATCAAACCCTTTATACAAAAACGCATATCTATCGCAACTATGCACCAATAAAGCAATCTCTTTATTCACGTTGTAGCTATTAAATTAATACCTGCAAAAGTAGCCATCTTATTACAACGAAATTAAAAACGCCGTACAAAGCCATTTGCATAGCACAATTGTTTTTCCTTTGTTGCACCAATTTGTTTTGTTATGAAAATTTCTGGCTTTACCATTATAAAAAATGCCGTGTTGAACGATTACCCAATTGTTGAGGCCATTACTTCAATATTATCGGTAGTGGATGAAATGGTTGTACTGATTGGCGATTGCGATGATGGTACTAAAGAATTAATACAAAGTATAAATGACACTAAAATAAAAATTTATCACTCGGTTTGGGATACAAAAACTTATACGCATGGCACTGTACTAGCAGTTGAAACAAACAAAGCCTTTGCACTCATTGACCCAGAAAGCGATTGGGCATTTTATATTCAAGGCGATGAAGCCGTACACGAAAAATATTACACCACTATAAAAAATGCTTGCGAATTATATAAAAATGATAAAACAGTAGAAGGTTTATTATTTAAATATTTACACTTTTATGGCAGCTATAATTATGTTGGCGATAGCAGAAAATGGTACAATAAAGAGGTTAGAATAATAAGGAATGATAAAAAAATACAGAGTTATAAAGATGCACAAGGGTTTAGAGTGGTAAAGCGAAAATTGTGCGTAAAAGAGATTGATGCATTTGTATATCACTATGGGTGGGTGAGAAGCCCTGAAACCATACTTGCAAAAAATATTCACCTTAAAGATGTTTGGACTAATGAAGCACAAACCAGCCAAATTGTAAAACTTACAGCGGCAGATTTAGAACATTATTTTGAAACATTTGATAGCCTAGAAATTTTTGCTGGCACACATCCCAATGTGTGGCAACAACGCATAAAAAATAAAAATTGGGAAGTTAATTTGGATATTTCTAAAAAGCAGTTTTCGCTAAAAAACAAGGTATTATATTATTTTGAAAAGTTTACTGGTATTAGGCTTTTTGATTTTAGGAACTATAAAATAATCAAGTAGTTTAATTGTGGTTGAAGTACATTTTCTTTAAAAAATAATACTTTAAATAAATGTACTTAGCTGATGTTTTTGCAATAATAAACCCAGCATTTCCATCTAAAAAACCTAGCCTAAAAATATAGTTTTGTACAAAACTAAAGCATGGCGATAAAAAGCATTTTATAAAGGTGGCACTTTTACCAGTGTCAAAATATTTTTGTGCACTTAGCTTGGCATATAAAATGGTTTTCGCTTCGTACTCTGCTAAGTCCTTGATGGTATAATGCAGCAATTCGCCTTCAATGATTTTTTTACAAATATTTGTTCCGACTACATTTTCATGCACCAAATTCAAGTTCCAAAAAGCATTTTTTTTATGATATAGTCTAAACACTTTATCTCGCCCCCATTCGCCATAATCTATAGCTTGCCCAGCTAAAAAACTTTTACGCTTACAGCCATACACAACACTATTATTTGTAAATACTAATTGGTTGATAGTTTCGGCTAATTCAGGGGTTATTCTTTCGTCGGCATCCATCGCAAAAACCCAATTGCTTGTAGCAACCATTGCAGCATTGTTTCTCGTTTGTCCATAGCCCTGCCATGTTGTAGCAATAACGTTAGCACCAGCAGCTTTTGCCAATTGTTGTGTACCATCTGTACTGCCACTATCTGCCACAATAATATCGTTACTTATTTGTTGGGCGCTATTAATACAAGCAACAATATTTTCGGCTTCGTTTTTTGCAATAATTATTATAGAAACCGTAGCCATCAAGTTTATTTATTTTCACAAATTTAGACTGTTACTTATAGCCCTAACAAATGGCAGTTATTTTATTATAATTTAGCTTGTAATTATGTTGCCAACTATTCAATTGTTCAGTGCGTATTATAAACCTTTTCCACTTTTGCCGAAAGCAGACTTTGTAACGCCTGTACAAGCTGGGGCTGCTATTACAAAAATAAAATTAGCGATGCAAGGCGATGATACTGGCAATAATATATCTACAAAAAACCCTTTTTTTAGTGAGCTTACAGTTGCTTATTGGGTAATAAAAAATGCAGATAGGAGCTTGACAGATGCTTGGGGACTTTGCCACTATCGCAGATATTTTATTGAAGATAAATACAGACTTTTGGTCCAAAAAAGAAGCCGTTATTATTACCGTACTTCACAAAATATATTAGACGGCCTACTAACCCCAAAACTTTACCAAACTCTTCAGCAGCTATTGCAACATAACGATGTAATTGTGCAAAGGCCAACTTGGGCAAAAAAAGAAAAGGGAATTGTTTACAATATTAAAGATGCTTACACAGCAGATCATATAGAGGAAGACTACACCATAACTATGCAAGTTGTGATAGAAAAATATCCTGATTTTAAAAGAAGTATTGATAGCTATGGACAGCTTACCAAAATGAGCTATAATAACATGATGATAGCTAGATGGGAGGTTTGGGATGACTATTTAAGTTTTTTATTTACCGTACTTAACAACGTGCAATATCGTATTGATATGTACAAACAGGGCTACCAATCAAGGGTATTTGGCTTTTTAGCTGAGCGATTACACAACCTGTTCATTTACCACCATCAATTAAAAGCGGGTTACTTAACTTTAGGCTTATTTGAAGATAAAATATGAATTTACTCTACGTAACTTTTGGTAGCAATGTCAACATCCATTTACAAGCTGCATTTTCTGTTTACTCTTTTCTTTCCCAAAAAGATAGTATCGCCTCAATAAATGTTATAACAGATAGCCCAGAGCATTACACCATATTAGAATCACATGTAAATATTATAAAAGTAACCGAAGCACAACTAAAGGACTGGCAAGGCGAGTACCATTTTTTTTGGCGTATAAAAATAAAAGCTATTGAGATGCTTTGCCATTTATACCCAAATGAACCTATTTTGTATTTAGATACCGACACATTTTTATTTACTAAAATAGATTCATTAAAGCAGCAACTACAAAGTGGCAAGGCATTGATGCATGAAAATGAAGGCGCTCTAGCCTTAAAAAAAAGTAAAACAGAAAAGAAAATGTGGCAGCAGGTTGGTGGTAAAAAGTTTGGCTATTCCGCTATTCTATCAACCGATTGCATGTGGAATGCTGGAGTTGTTGCTATACCAAATACTCAAAATGGTACTGATTGTGCGTTGGCTTTGACCATTTGCGATGGTATGTGTAAAGCCAATGTTACAAAAAGACTTATTGAACAGTTTGCCCTATCCGTTACTTTAGAAAAATGTTATGGGCTTATTGAAGCAAGGTCATCAATTGCCCACTATTGGTCTACTAAAAAAATATGGGATAAAGAAATAGCTGATTTTTTTATAAACGCTTACTTACACAAGTGGTCATTTGAAAAAGTGGTGGTTAAAGTAATGGAGATGGATAAAAGCAAAATTCCACTTGCCCAAAAAGAAAGAAATTTCAATAATCGACTAAAAAAAATGGCGGATAAATTATTCCCAAATAAGATTATCAACTATTTAAATGTACCTTAACAATCTATTTTAAATAACTGCCTAACTGTTTTAAACTAAAATGAAGATTGCTGCAGTGGTAATTCTTTACCATCCCAATATTAATACCCTAATAAAAATAAATACCTATTATCAAAAAGTAAGTAAGGTTTATGTTTTTGATAATACTGAGAGCTCTCATAGTTGTATTTCAACTGCATTATCTGCTTTACCCAAAGTAAAATACTTCCACGATAAAGAAAATAAAGGCATTGCAAAACGCTTAAATAATGCCGTTGAGCTTGCTATAAAAGATGGCTTTGACTGGTTGTTGATGATGGATCAAGATTCATGTTTTGAAATAGGCATGGTCGATTTATATTTAGCAAGCATTAATGAGTATAATACAAAAGAAAATGTGGCCTTGTTTGGCATCAACTTCAATAATCCTGCCCCCATTCAAGCTAAAACTTGTGTTAATATCAACTCAGATTTACTTATTACATCTGGCAGCATTTTAAACTTGAGCCTAATTGAAAAAATTGGATTGTTTGACGAAAACTTGTTTATAGATGGTGTTGATCATGAATACTGTGTAAGAAGCATTTTAAAAGGCTTTAAGGTAATTTCATTCCCTCACATTCTATTAACACACCAGTTAGGATTATCAGTAAAAAGAACATCCATCAAAACGCTATTTTTAATAAAAAAGAATAAAAAACTACATACGCCACTACGATGCTATTATGTGTACCGAAATAATTTATATCTACAGCATAAGTATAAAAAAAATAATCCTGCTATCATGAAAAAATTAGACTCAATAGCAAAAGCCATCATTTTAACATCGCTTTTTTATGGTAGAAATTCTTTAAAACTAGCTCGTTATTTATGGTTGGCCAGATTAGATTTTGGGAATAAAAAAATGGATAAATTTTCGCATTGATTATTTTTTACAAGTAGTAAATTTTATGAATAACCAACCCCTAGTCTCAGTTGTATTATGCACTTATAATGGTTGTAAATTTATAGACGAGCAGTTACAAAGCATTTTAGCACAAACCTATAAAAACTTAGAAATAGTAATTGTTGATGATACTTCTACCGACAATACACTTGAAATATTAAATAATTTTCAGCTATTAGATGCACGTATAAAAATTTACAAAAACACAGTTAATTTAGGGTATAATAAAAATTTTCAGAAGGCAGCTATGTTAGCAAATGGCGAATATATTGCCATTGCGGATCAAGATGATATTTGGGATATTACAAAAATTGAGTGCTTAATGCAATGCTGGAAAGATCCACTTACATTGATGGTTACTTGCGAGTCTGCACTTTTTAGCAATGGACAGAAACCCAATTTAAAAAGTATAAAAAATAAAAAGCCTTTTAGGGGCAATAATGTAAAATGTTTCTTTTTATACAACCAAGTTTCAGGTCACAATATGTTGATACACAAAAGACTATTATTATTGGCAATGCCATTTCCTGATGATATTTTTTACGATTGGTGGCTTTGCTTTGTTGCCTGTGCAAATGGTAAAATTGAAACTACTAAAACGGTATTGGTATACCACCGAATGCACAGCGATAGTGCCACATCCAAAGCGTTACAAAATAAGCATCCATCAATTTTAACATTAAAAAGATTACCTATATTATTATCTACCCCAAACTTATCACTCTATGACAAGCAAATAGGGCTAAAATTATTAGAAGAACTAAGCAATTTAAAAGACAATACCCTCTCTCTCTCGTCGCTTTTTTTTATTTATAAAAATGGACGGCATTTTTTCTATCAAAAAAAGAAATGGTTCCCGTATTTTTCTTATTTAAAACATGCATATCGTTGGTCTAAAAAATCTTATTAAATCGCTTGTGGCAGTTTTTACGTATATCAATAGATAAGTGCCAACTATATTCTTGTTTAATTTTTGTTTTCAAAGTTTAAACATTTTATTGGTTACTTGAAATAATTGTGTTTAACTTTGCACTCTCATATTTTAAACAGTTTTTTATGACAACGATAGAATTCAACCACATGTTGACCAACAACACTGAATTTTTAAAACCATTTGCCATCACACTTACTCGTGATAATGAACAGGCAAAAGATTTGTTCCAAGAAACATTATACAGGGCTTTAGCCAATAGAGAAAAATACAATCCTGGTACAAATATTAAGGCGTGGTTATATACTATCATGCGTAATATTTTTATTAATAATTATCGCAGAAAAGCAAAACAAAATACCATTTTTGATAGTACACCAAACGAGTTTTTGTTAAATCAAAACCAAGGTGCCATTGCAAATGAAGCCATTGCTGGCATTAATATAAAAGAGGTACAAGAAGCTATTCACGGCTTGCCAGATATTTTTAAAAATCCATTTTTACTCTACTTTGATGGGTTTAAATACCACGAAATTGCTGATATGTTGCACGAACCTTTGGGGACTATTAAAAGCCGTATCCACTTTGCGAGAAAATTATTGAAAACACAAATTGATAGGCATTAAATTTCCACGTAACTTCCTAGCTTCATGAGCAAAAAATCGGTTGTAATTATTGGGGCTGGCTTTGCAGGATTATCGGCTGCAAGTTTTATGGCAAAAGCTGGTTTTAACGTAACCGTTCTAGAAAAACACGCAATGCCTGGTGGTAGGGCAAGGCAATATAAGGAAGCAGGTTTTACTTTTGATATGGGTCCAAGCTGGTATTGGATGCCCGATGTTTTTGAAAGATATTTTGCTCAGTTTGGTAAAAAAGTTTCAGACTATTATCATTTAAAAAGACTAGATCCCTCATATAGTGTTTATTGGCAAGATGGCTTAATGAATATTCCTGCCGATTATGAAAAATTAAAAGAACTCTTCAATTCTCTTGAACCCGACAGTGGCGAAAAATTAGATAAGTTTTTAACTGAAGCAGCTTATAAATACAATATTGGCATCAACAAATTGGTGCACAAACCGGGCAGGTCATTAACCGAATTTATTGATTGGGATTTAATGACTGGCGTGTTTAAGCTAGATGTTTTCAACTCGATGAAAAGCCACGTAGCAAAGCATTTCACTCATCCTAAGTTAAAAGAACTACTTGAATTTCCTGTATTGTTTTTAGGGGCCTTGCCCGAGAAAACTCCAGCACTTTATAGCTTAATGAATTATGCTGATATAAAAGGTGGCACTTGGTATCCTGAAGGTGGAATGTATAAAATTGTACAAGGCATGTACAACCTTGCGATTGAGTTAAATGTTAACTTTCAGTTTCACCAAAACGTGCAGGAAATTGTAGTAGAAGGTGGGTTAGCAAGAGGTGTGAAATCAACCAATAATGGTAAAGTATTAATGGAAAGTGAAGATGCCTTATCTGCTAACTATCAACCACCAACTATCAACTTCTTCCCAGCAGATGTAGTTATTGGCGGTGCAGATTATCACCATATTGAAACCAAATTGTTAATTAAAAAATATAGGTCGTACAGCGAAAATTATTGGAATAAAAGAGTAATGGCGCCAAGTTGTTTGTTATATTACGTTGGTTTAAATAAGCGTATTGACGGCATCCAGCATCATACCTTATTTTTTGATACATCGTTTGATACCCATGGTAAAGAAATTTATACAACTAAACAATGGCCAACTAAACCATTATTTTATGTTAGTGCCACATCGGTTACAGATAGTAATGTTGCACCAGAAGGTTGTGAAAATTTGTTTCTGTTAATTCCAGTTGCAACAGGCTTACAAGGCGATGATGAGACGTTACGAGAACAATATTTTGACATGATTATTGAAAGAATGGAAAAGCAGTTGCAACAATCTATCAAACCGCACGTTATCTATAAAAAAACCTATGCCCAAAGTAATTTCGTAAGTGATTACAACGCGTTTAAGGGTAATGCTTACGGCTTGGCAAACACGTTGCTACAAACAGCTATTTTAAAGCCAAGTTGTAAAAGTAAAAAAGTTAAAAATTTGTTTTATACAGGTCAATTAACAGTACCTGGGCCTGGTGTACCGCCAAGTTTAATAAGCGGCGAGGTGGTTGCAAAAGAGGTTGTGAAATACTGTTTAAACCTATTATAGTAGCATGATTTGTTAGATTAAAAGTTTGAGGTGTAAATTAGGGTCATTAGAGTTATTGTTTAAAACTTCGAGTAATAAAAGAAATAAAAGGAACATGACTAACATGCAACTTTTTCATGACGTAAGTCAAGACTGCAGTAGAAATACCACTGAGAAATACAGTACTAGCTTTTCTAGTGCCATTAAATTATTGAATCACGAATTAAAACAGCCCATTTATAATATTTACGGTTTTGTTCGCTTTGCTGATGAAATTGTAGATACTTTTCATGGTCACGATAAACAAGGTCTATTGAATGAATTTAAGGCTGATACTTACAAGGCAATAGAACGAGGCATAAGCCTAAATCCGATTTTACATAGTTTCCAAATTACAGTTAAGCAATATAATATTGATACAAATTTGATTGATGCTTTTTTGTACAGTATGGAGATGGATTTGGATAAAAGAAAATACGATAGGGCTGGTTACGAAGAATATATTTATGGGAGTGCAGAGGTGGTTGGGCTAATGTGTCTGTATGTGTTTTGCAGTGGCAATAAACAGCAGTACGAGCAATTAAAACCTGGTGCTAAAAGTTTAGGTGCTGCTTTTCAAAAAGTTAATTTTTTAAGAGATTTAAAAGCCGATTTTGAAGGTCTCGACAGAGTTTATTTCCCTGGCTGCGACTTTAGAAACTTTACCGAAGCAGATAAATTATTAATAGAAGCAGATATTCAGCAGGACTTTGATAATGCCTACAAAGCCATTTTGCAGTTGCCATTAAAAGCTAGATTTGGTGTGTATGTGGCTTACAAATATTACATGTCCTTATTCAAAAAAATAAAGCGTTTGCAGCCGCAAAAAATAATGGAAGAACGCATTCGCATTCCAGATTATAGCAAAGCATTTATCTTGGCAAAAGCCAGTATTAGAAGCCAACTAAATATCCTTTAAATTAAACCTTGCTTAAATAACGATAAAAGGGATTTTTATCGTTACGAACCCACGCATCAAATGCTATTTTTATCCGATGGAAAGCGTAATCTTAGTAAATGGAAATGATATAGAGATTGGCTTAATGGAAAAAATGGAAGCCCATGAAAAAGCCTTACTGCACAGGGCCTTCAGTGTTTTTATTTTTAATAAAAAGGGCGATTTATTAATGCAACAGCGAGCTTTAAGAAAATACCATAGCGGTGGTTTATGGACTAACACTTGTTGTAGCCATCCGAGACCAAATGAAGATACTTTACTGGGTGCACAACGCAGGCTTAAAGAAGAAATGGGCTTTGAAGCTGACCTAAAAAAAGTATTTCATTTTACATACAAAACCGAGTTTACTAATGGCTTAACAGAGCACGAATTTGATCATGTATTTGTTGGCACTTACGATGGTATTATAGAGCCCGATTTTAATGAGGTTGAAAGTTATGCCTACCGATCTATTCCTTTATTACAGGCCTTTATAGATAAGCACCCTGACTTTTTTACCGAGTGGTTTTTAATTGCATTTCCAAAATTATTACAATGGCTAGAAGTGGAAAAAGGAAAGGCTTAAAACAGCACCGTTTAATAGTAAAGCTCTAGCTTTAGCACAATAAAACAATATCCCATAATGTCTCACAAAAAAGCAATTATTATCGGTGCAGGAGTTGCAGGCTTAGCAAGTGCTATTAGGTTATCGGTCCAAGGCTTTGTGGTAGAAGTTTATGAAAAAAATGCGCAACCCGGTGGTAAATTATCGCATTTTGAAATTGATGGTTATCACTTTGATGCTGGACCAAGTTTATTTACACAGCCACAAAATATCGAAGCTTTATTTGAGCTTGCCAACGAACCAATTGCAGATTATTTTACTTACCGTTCCATACCTATTTCTTGTAAATATTTTTATGAAGATGGTAGCATTGTAAATGCGTTTACAAACCGAGATAATTTTGCTAGAGAATTAGAGGAAAAGCTGGGTGAAGATGGCAAAAAATTAACCAATTATTTACAACAATCAGAGAAGGTGTATAATGAGATCGGCAGGCTTTTTTTAAACTACTCATTACATAAAAGTAGTACACTTTTTAAAGCTCCAATCCTTAAAGCTTTAATTGCTATAAAGCCTAAATATTTATTTAAAACTTTACACCAAGTAAACGAGCAATCTTTTAATAAAACGCATACGGTGCAGTTATTTAACCGTTACGCTACATACAATGGTAGCAGCCCTTACAAAGCGCCGGGCATGTTAAGTTTAATACCACATCTAGAACATAACCAAGGCACGTATTATCCAAACGGTGGCATGGCTTCTATTACCAATGCATTATATAAATTAGCATTGAGAAAAGGTGCAACATTTCATTTTAATTCGGCTGTTACAAGTATCATTCAGCATGAAGATAAAGTGCGAGGAATTGTTGCCAATAATGATAACCATTATGCCGAAATTGTAGTGAGTAATATAGATGCTTATTTTACCTATAAAAACCTTTTAAAAAACCATCGTAAAGCCAGTAAAATTTTAAAGCAAGAACGTAGTAGTAGTGCCTTGATATTTTATTGGGGTATTAATAAAACATTCTCTCAATTAGATTTACATAATATTTTTTTTACTAAAGATTATAAGGCTGAATTTGATGCACTTTTTAATACAAAATCACTGTATGAAGACCCAACAATTTATGTAAATATTACTAGCAAATGTGAGCCAGATGTACAAGCCCCAACTGGTAAAGAAAACTGGTTTGTAATGGTTAATGCACCAGCTAACATTGGTCAAAATTGGGAGACCTTTACCAAGCGTTACCGAGAAGTAATTATTGACAAATTAAACAGATTATTACAAATAGATATTGCACCATTAATTGAGGTAGAACAAGTGCTTGACCCAATAATGATTGAAAATAAAACAGCGTCTTTCATGGGGTCGTTATATGGCACAAGTAGCAATAGTAAAATGGCCGCATTTTTACGTCACCCCAACTTTACAAATGCTATAAAAGGTTTGTATTTTGTGGGTGGCAGTGTTCATCCTGGAGGTGGCATTCCCTTGTGTTTGCAAAGTGCAAAAATTATGATCGATATTGTAACCAACGACCAAAAAAAGAAACAAAAAGCTCATTAAAAATCACACGTTTGAAGCAATATTTCTCAAAAAATAATATCTCTATTTTCATTGCACTGCTATTTCATGTAAGCGGTTTAATTGGCATTTTATTTACGCCATATAAAACTTGGTTTATCCAAAATACACCACTTAATTTAGGACTAATGTTTTTGTTATTAGTCTGGGTTCAGCCAAAGAAAAATTTGTCTTTTGTCTTATTTATCGCTGTCGCATTTTTAGTAGGTATGGGCACTGAAATGATTGGCGTAAATACTGGTAAATTATTTGGTTATTATCACTATGGCAGTGTTATGGGTAAGCAGTTAAATGGTGTGCCATATTTAATTGGTATTAACTGGTTTGTAACAGTGTTTTGTAGTGGTATTATAATGTATAAATTGAATAATTGGATTGAGGAAAAATACATAGATGCTGGTATACAAATAAAGCCCATTTTTAAAACCCTAACCTTTATTTTTGATGGGGCTTTATTGGCCACCATCTTCGATTATAATCTAGAACCAGTGGCCATGCAATTAAATTTTTGGCAATGGCAAAATAACATCATACCACTTTATAATTTTGTATGTTGGTTCGTAATAAGTGGTTGTTTATTAATGGTTTTCAGATGGCTGAATTTTAATAAAACCAACCATTTCGCTGTACATTTGTTCATCATTCAGTTCTTATTTTTTATCGCTTTACAAACTTATTTATAATGCTATTTTATATTGCAATAACGCTGTTGGTTTTTATGCTGATGGAACCAATAACCTGGCTTACTCACAAATATGTAATGCACGGTTTTTTGTGGTTTTTACACGAAGATCATCATCAAAAAAAAGATGGTTTTTTTGAGAAAAACGATGCTTTCTTTTTAATTTTCGCCATACCAAGTTGGCTTTGTATTATGCTTGGTAGCATTCATCAAAATTACGTTTCGGTAAGTATTGGTTCTGGTATTGCTATGTATGGTTTGGCATATTTTATTTTTCACGAAATCGTTATCCACCAACGCTTTAAGCTATTTACACGTACCAAAAGCCGCTATATAAAAGCTATTCGTTGGGCACATAAAATGCACCATAAACACCTTGATAAATACGATGGTGAAAGTTTTGGAATGTTGCTGGTAGCAAAAAAATATTGGGATAAAGTAAAACGAGATGAGCAAGTAAAAAACAGTTTTGTGTAACGTAAAGATGGGAACGCTGATACCACAAATTTTAAAGGATTAAAAGGATTTTTTAACACGTTTTTGAAAACACATAATTTATAATTCATAACTCTTATCTCATAACCCATAACTCAGAAATAACGCACTACGATTACATCATTACTGGTGCAGGTTGTGCAGGTTTAAGTTTACTATTGCGGTTATTAAAAGAGCCAGCACTTAACCAAAAAAAAATATTGGTAATTGATCAATCACCCAAGACAAAAAATGATAGAACTTGGTGTTTTTGGGAGCAACAATCTGGACTTTTTGAACCAATCGTATATCACACATGGCAAGCCATGAATTTCTTTTCACCCCAATTTTCCGAGAAAATAAATATTGCACCCTACACTTACAAAGTGCTTCGTGGTATTGACTTTTACAACTATGTAATCAATTTTGCGGAGCAGTTTCCTAACGTTGAATTTAGATATGAAAAAGTAATTGATATAACCACTAATAAGCAAATCGCAATAGTTAGATTGGATAATAAAACTATCACAGCAGATTACGTTTTTAACAGCATCGTTTTCAAGCAACCTGAAATAACAAAAGGTAAATACTATTTATTGCAACATTTTAAAGGGTGGGTAATAAAAACTACTGAGCCTGCTTTTAATCCATCCGTTGCAACTTTTATGGACTTTACAGTTAGCCAACAACACGGCACTACGTTTATGTATTTGTTACCAACATCTCCCACTGAAGCCTTAATAGAATATACACTTTTTACGGAAGGATTATTGCAGCAAGCAGATTACGAAAACGCTTTAAAAGATTACATTTTAAACAAGCTAGGCATTACGGATTATACCATTGAACATGAAGAGTTTGGTATCATCCCAATGACCAATATTAATTATACTAAACACGATGGAAAGCTTGTAAACATTGGCATTGCAGGTGGGCAAGCAAAAGGTAGCAGTGGTTATGCGTTTCAATTTATACAAAAACGAACAAGGCAAATTGTAGCCTCATTACGCCAGTACAACCATCCATTTACAGCCACTACTTTTACTGATAAAAAGTTTGCTTTGTACGATAGTGTTCTACTAAATGTACTGCACTATAAAAGGTTAGAAGGTGTTAGAATTTTCGCTGATATTTTTGAAAATAATTCGCCTAAAACCATCTTCAAGTTTTTAGATAATGAAAGCGGTTTACTTGAAGATTTACAGATAATGAAGAGTTTGCCAACCTATATTTTTTTTAAAGCAGCTTTGCAAGAAATAAAGTTGTTTGAAATTTAGTTCCTTGAAAATCAATAAATTATGCGAATCAAGAGTTGGGATTAGTAAAATAGACGTGTTGTAAATTTCGTTGATTATGAATGCAAATAAACAACCTACTAAAAATTTACTTCCACGT
>JAYVNQ010000329.1:0-2662 GCA_043758365.1 Chitinophagales bacterium | reverse complement strand
TCAACAATCAAAGCACTGATAGCCGGGGTAATGATACCATTGGATTTATGCTTACCCCGTTCATAGCTTAGTAATTGGTCGATGCCACCTACTATGTACGATTTTTTCCAATTTTGAATGACACGAGTGGTTACTAAAAGCTTCTCACACATAATATTAGTGCTATCAGTAACACCACTTTTAATTAGATAAAGCATTTGAATACGTGCATGTAAGTGAATTGGACATTTATGAAATAACTGTCTTAATTCTGCTTGACTTTCGCTAATCGGTAATCGCTTTTTTATTGCCATATACTTATAACAAATTTATCCGAACATTATTGAGTGAAATGGTATAACAACACAATTAGCCGATATAAAAATGACCCTTACTTTACAGCGGATTTTAGTAAAATTTTTAGGTTATGGTTACCACTTACTTAAACATGAAAAACCTTAATAAAAGTCAGGTTTATATGATTGATATCCATTTATTAAATCGCAAAAAGTAGTTAAAAAATTAAGCTTCGTCCATAAATTATGTTATACAAATCAACGTAAGTAGCATACCAATTACCATTAACAAGACCATTGGTTTTTTTGCATTTGTGCATTGCCTATATTTACCAACCGTGGTTCAAAATTATTTAGCCGTATCAATGAAAAGCGTTTGCTCATATAGCTTTCAGCAAATAATAGTGTTGGTGGTGCTTATAAGTATAGCCAACATTTGTTTGGGTCAAACTAAACCCACATCAAAAGCCGATACCTTTTTTCTTTCAAAAAAGAAAGGATTGTTAGGTGCTTTAGGCCGCAGTATTTCTATTGATACACCTGCCGATACCATTGGTGTAACGGTTAATAACATCGATCCTTTTATAGTGTATAAAGATAAAAAAATTAATAGCGTAAAAGTTACCAATACTACTTTTGGTGGCTCGGTAAATGACACCAATAAAATCCGTAAAACTTTTTTTTTAAGGCTTGCCAATAACTTGCACGTTATAACCAAAGAGCGTATTATTTTAAACAATCTCTTCTTTAAGAAAGGCGATTTATTCTTCCCCAATTTGGTGGCAGATAATGAACGTTTTTTACGAGACCAAAGCTATATACAAGATGCTAGGATTATAGTAACACCAACCGATGCAGACACATCAGCCATTGACGTAATGGTGGTTTATAAAGATGTTTTTTCTATAAGTGGTACTGGGAGTGTTGATGCTACAAATACCTATTTAGAATTGAAGGAAGATAATTTTATGGGGCAAGGTCAACGCATTATTCTACAACAGTTTTATGATCTTAACCGTAGCCAACATTATGGCACCGGCATTGAATATACCAAGCGAAATATCAAAGGTAGTTTTTTCGATTTTACAGTTGGCTATAGCAATATTGCACCAGCTTTTAACAGTGGTAGAAAGGAAGAAACTGCCACTTACGCAAGGGTGGAACTGCCATTGATTAGCCCCTATTATTTATGGACGGGTGCTTTAGAAGCCTCAGAACGGTTTACCAGTAACCGCTACATTAGCGACTCTGTATTTGCATCAGATGCTAATTACCATTATACCTTGTACGATGCTTGGGCTGGCTATAATATTACTTATAAAACGGCCGAAAACGAAGCCACTGTTCGTAAAGTAAAACAATTTGTTGCCTTGCGTACCCTTTACCGAAATTTTACCAATAAACCCACTTTATACAAGGATAGATACACTAATCAATATGCCGATGTAAACGGTATGCTGGCAGCTTACACCATTTTTAAACAAGAGTATTACCGTACCAATTTTTTGTATGGTTTTGGGCGAAATGAGGATATTCCCGAAGGATTTAATTACTCGCTAATTACTGGTTGGGTAAACTTTTCGCAAGTGCAGCGACCTTACCTTGGCATAGATTTTCAGCGCAATTATTTTTCAGCGAGAAAAAATTATTCTAACCACACACTTAAAATTGGTAGTTATTTTCACAATAAACAATTGCAAGATGTGGGCATTGTGTTAGGTACAGAAACCTTTACCAAACTACGAAAGATTGGTAACAGCAGATGGTTTACTAGGCATTTTTTAAATGCCAGCATTTCGCAGCAATTTAACCGCAGGTTAGACGACCCAATACGGCTAAATAGTACCTATGGCATTGAACAGTACAATAGCGACTCTGCCACTCTTGCTGATAGTAGATTAAGCCTCGGCTGCACATCGGTTTTTTATAATACTTGGAAGTTGGCAGGCTTTAGTTTTGCCCCATTTGTATTTGCCAATATTACATTCTTAAAAAACAACACCACCCCAATAGCTAATAGCGATGGCTATGGAGCATTTGGTGCCGGCATACGCAGCCGCAACGAGAATTTAATATTTGGAACGATGGAATTAAAGGCCTTTTACTTTCCTCGAACTAGCCCAAATATGAACCCCTTTAACGTTACTTTTAATACCGATTTACGATTTAGGTACAATAGCCAATATATAAAACGCCCTGACTTTGTGAATATGAATTAAGGCATTTTGAGTATAAAAACTTTAGAGTAATTCACTACCTTATTCCATACACCTTCCTGATAATTACGTTTTATGCGAATCAAGAGTTGGTACTTATTTAAAATAGACGTGTAGTAAATTACGTTGATTATAAATGCAAATAAATAATCTGGTAAAAATTTACTTCCA
>JAYVNQ010000328.1:0-2667 GCA_043758365.1 Chitinophagales bacterium | reverse complement strand
CCAAAATTGATTTTCCCATGGCTTACCCCATGATAGAGTTTTATTGTGAAAGTTAAGTTCCTCTGAATAGAATTTGTGTTCTTGTATTTTATCGCTATGCTTAGACATAGAAATTTTAAGTTGCCTATATGCCTCTTTAATAGCAATGATTTCCTTAGGTGTGGTTTTGCGTCCAGCCTTTAGTGACTCTTCAAATGTTCCATATCCAGGTCCATTTAACGCTCTTACATTGTTACTCCACTTACAGCCTATAAAAAGGGCGTCAGTAATAAAGCTGTCTATTATTATCAACTCTTTATATTGAGAAAATAATGCCCTATAGAATTGAACTTTGTCTAAATTACTACTGGTAATTTGGAAATACCTTTTGTCATTGGTCAAGTCCTTTGGCTCAATACCGTAAAAATTTAATGAGCCTTCGTTTTTAAAATCTGAAATAGAAATTGTATTGCATTTTATTTTAGCAAAATTGAAAGTTTTGCCTTTGTTTGTTCCACTAAGATATATTTTATCAAAACTCTGTTCCCGAACAAAAATGTCACCTGTTTCATCTTCTTTGGCAAAGATTGTGAGTTGGCTTATGTTGTCACCAATTAGATGTTCGCCTATATATAAACTTTCAAATTTTGTCCCCGATACCCATACTTCATTAATATCATAACCAGAAATGCTGATTTTGTCAAATGTGCAGTGAGATAAATGAACCTTTTTAACATACACATATTTTAATAGAACTTCTTTTTTAAAAGTTCCACTGCTAAAGTAAATAGAGTCTGATATTTTACAACCCTCAAATGTTAGTGATTCATTACATTGCAATCCATCAATGAAAAATAGTTTGTCAGACTTAAAAGTACAACCATCAAATTTTAGTGGCAAATTTATTGTGACGGTATCGTCTAATATTAAATATTCATCTTCGAATGTGTAGCCAGAAATTAGAATGCTAGATTTCCCATATTCTTCCTTAATAAATTCTTGAGGTGGATTACGTAACAAAGCCCTCAACTCATCTGCTGAAAGAATTTTGTCATCGGTATTGTCTGATGAGTTTTCTGATTGATTCATAATGTCTGGTTGCAAGTGTAATCTAGGTGGCTTTATTTGCATTTACCATTAACTCAAAAATAAACGAATGTTTTCACTCCCACAATAACAAACATGCTACTACTAAAGAATTGCTATTGAGTTTTGGCGTTACAGAAATTGCCAAATGAGTTTTTGCCCATTCCTTACTAATCAATGCCGTATAATTTGTTCAGTCCACGTTGCAGGATTGATATAGAACATACCATTTTTATAGTGTACAGGTTCAATTCCCATCTGAGGCACTTTTTCCCAAGGTTGCAAGGTTTGGCTATAAGGGTAAGGTCTTTTTGGGTACATAAAATAGTGGCAAGAACTCCATAGCTGCCCATCGGGGCCAATAAATAATGCGTTATGCCCAGTTTCTTGATAAGGATCTGGTGTATCGGTAAATTTTAAATATGTATAGCCACCTTCTACAGCCATCTCGGGGCGGTAGCCCTTTTTTCTAGTTCCAAAAATGGGTTCAGGTGCTGCTAATTCCCATGGTCCAAGGGGCGATTTTGATTTAAGCAAACCAACTTCGTAACCACGTGTCCACGTTGAAAAAAACATAAAATAAGTACTTTCTCTTTTTATTACAAATGGACCTTCAATGCCACCTACCATCCAATCTGGCCAGCCAACTTGTTTTTTATCTAAAAATTTTTGAATGGGCGTTGTTAGTTTACCTGTAGTCAAATCAATTTTTGCCTGAAATAATCCACCACCACTGCAATACAAATAGGTTTGCCCATCTTCATCTTCATACAAAGTTGCATCGTTATTATACTGCGGTGTTAATGGGCCGTTTAGTAATTTGTAAGGGCCAGTAACCGTCTCAGCTACAAACAACCATACGCTGTGCGTTTTCATGCCTTTTGGGTCATCGTTTGTAACTTTTCCACTATTTACGGTGAGGTAATATCTGTTTTTAATAAAATGAATTTCTGGTGCCCAAAAACGACCATTGTAAGGGCAATCTGCAGGTAACTTGCTGGCATCTATTAACCACGAATGTTGTTTCCAATTAATCAAATCGTCAGATTCTAATAAACGTACACCAGGATTATTTCCCGTCCAAACAGGTTCGGATGTACCCGTGCAATACCATTTGCTACCAACTTTTATAATAAAATGGTCACGCATAGAAATACCACTATCTCTTGTAATTGGGTTGGTATATCTGAATTCGTGTTGGGTGGTTGGTTCCGCTGGAATACCAAATGGATTAATTTGGGCAGTTACTTTTTCAGCCATTAAAATCACCGCAAAAAAGCAAATATTTACTACTAATCTTTTCATACTTCGCAATTTTTTTGATTGGCAATTATTCAAAACTCATCCAATCTATTTCAACAGGTTTACCATCTTTTGATACAATAAATAAATGTTGAATACCTGATTGAGCTTTTGATAGAGCTACTTTGGTAGTTTTCCAATCTGAACTTTTGCCAATAGTAATGTTTGCAATTATTGGCCCAGTAAGGCTTCCTGTACGCACTTGTAACGCAGCACCATTTGCAGAAATTGCTTTAACAGAAATGGTTTTTAAAGCCTTTTTACCAAAATCTACACTATTGTATTGTGCCCAAGCATTTG
>JAYVNQ010000327.1:0-8395 GCA_043758365.1 Chitinophagales bacterium | reverse complement strand
CAAAGCACTATGAAAGACTAAATGAAACAAGTGTCGCAATGGTGCATTTATCAGCTATAAGGATTATGCTGAACCGTTTTTAAACAGCTTCTAAGAATTATTGACTTTTCTATAATTTAATCCCACAAAGGCTATTCTCATAAAGTATTGATTATCAATTAAGTAAATTTCAAACAACTTCAACATAAAACTCCTACACCATTTCCTTTTCTGCGTAAGCCGCTATCTTTTTTTGTTTCCAATTGTACCAAGATTTTGGGGCGGTTTTTTTAAGTAGAGTATCAATACTACGCATGCCAAACAGGTTCCAAATGCCATGTAATTTACCAGTAATATCGCTTTGCAAAGCGCGGAGGCTCATGGCAAAACCACTCTCTAAATATTCCATATGGTGCCAATAACCAGCAGGCATAAACAAGGTATCGCCATGGTTTAAAATTACTTCAAAGCCTTTTGCTGTGCGTAATGCAGGAAATTTATCGTAGTCAACTTTACTATTTTCAGCATCGTGGTAATTACTAAAATCTACCAAACTTAATACCTCAAAAGGCTTGCGGTAAAGCTTGTGCTGCTCTTCGTGTGGAAATAAGAGCACCCTTTTTTTGCCACCAAATTGGGTGTGCAAAATATGGCTCAAATCAATATCGAAATGCATATGGGTTATGGATGTTTGACCACCCGTAAACAACATGGGATATTTTTTTACAAACCCGGTCATCAAGTGTTCTGGCCAAGTAAAATCTTTAATTAATTGTGGAGCATGGTCAAAAATATTGAAGAGAAAAATACGCCAAGCGGCTGGCCCAGCTTTAATCATATCAATGTATTCGCCAAAAGTTTTATAATCGTCAGCGGTATTAATAGGTGTGTAAGCATCGCTTTTAACATTGTTATAAAGACCAACTTTTTTATCGCCAACCAAGGTTTTAAAATAATCCCAACTCCATTTATCGTGAGCAGGCCATTGTTTGGCAAGATCTTTAATAATTAAAGGCTTTTTAGGGTTGTAATAATTGGCTTTAAAGTCAGCTTCACTAATAGTATCAACCACATCAATAGCTTGTAAAATCATGCATAGTAAATTTAATAGGCAAAAATAATTGGTTTCCAAAACATTGGCAGTTAAAAGTATTGGCATGGTTTATTTGTACTTTGCAGCATGGCTTTACTATTGCATATTCATCATGATAACCCCAACGAACGGCATATTAAAACTGTGGTACAATGCCTGCTAGATGGTGGTATTATCATTTACCCAACAGATACAATTTATGGTTTGGGCTGCGATATTTTTAACCACAAAGCAATAGAACGTATTGCCAGACTTAAAAATATTGACCCAGCAAAAGCCCAGTTAAGTTTTGTTTGCAACGATTTAAGCGACCTGAGCAAATACACTAAAAGTATTGATACACCTTTGTACCGCTTGCTTAAAAAATATTTGCCTGGACCTTATACTTTTATTTTACCAGCTAGTAAAGAAGTGCCCAAAATTTTGCAGAGCAAAAAAAGCACCATTGGTTTGCGAGTGCCCAATAATAAAACGGTGCAGGCCGTTACGCAACAATTACATCACCCCATTTTATCGGCCTCTTTGCCAGGCGAAATGGTAGAAGAATATACCGACCCAGAAATAATGTTTGAAAATTTTGAACGCCAAGTGGATATTGTAATTGATGGTGGTATTGGTGGCATGGTTCCATCTACCATAATTGATTGTACAAAAGAACCATACGAAGTAATTAGAACAGGTTTGGGTGATTGGTATGAATAATAGAATAGGTATTATTTAAATCCTAAAACTCATCCGATGGTGTTCGCACAGGCCAAACTGTTCAATGGCTTTTCTATGTTTTAAAGTGCCATAACCTTTATTGTTTTGCCAATGATACATAGGAAATTGTAAGTGCAGGTTTGTCATAAATTTATCTCGGTAAGTTTTGGCTAAAATGCTTGCTGCTGCTATGTTTGCGTATTTGCCATCACCTTTAATAATACATTGGTGTGCGATGTTTTTATAGGGTATAAACCTATTACCATCAATGGCTAATAATTCTGGTAACACCGATAGTTTATCTATAGCTAAGTGCATAGCTTTAAACGATGCTTGTAAAATGTTGATTGTATCAATTTCGGTATTACTGACCATGGCAACGCCATAACTTAAAGCCTGTTCTTCAATTATAAGCCGTAAAATATTTCTATCTTTCTCCTTTACTTGTTTACTATCATTCAATAATGGATGATAAAATTTTTTTGGTAAAATAACGGCCGCGGCAAATACAGGACCAGCATAGCAACCACGACCAGCTTCATCGCAGCCAGCTTCTACTACAATATTTTGAAAAGATGATACTAACATGAGTACGAAAATAATAGAGATGGCACGAATAGGATGACATACACGTATTACTTGAATAAAACTAGTAATAGATTTATGCTAACACTACTTCCCATTCCCAACTTACTACACGCTATTTTCCACTCGCTTTCAATAGTCTTCATGCTACCTTTACGCCCTTAATTACAATAAATGGCTTCTAAAAAGTTTATCTTTTACGTTTGGTTTGTTCTAATAAATGTGTTTTTGGTAATAGTTGCTGGCAGTGTAGTGCGTACAACGCAAAGTGGTATGGGCTGCCCAGATTGGCCAACTTGTTTTGGTAGTGCCATTCCTCCAACTTCAGTTGAGCAAGTGCAGTTTCAACCAAATCATCAGTATAAAAAAGGGCAGTTTATAATTTATAATGATAGCTTAAAATACGCCATACAAAAGTTTGTTAGCGGCACCAATTATAACCCTGATAACTGGAAACAATATGAGAAGCATAATAACGCAGTGTTTAGTGTTTTAACCACTTGGATAGAATACCTAAACCGTTTATTAGGAGCGTTGTTAGGAATTTTTATAGCTGTTCAATTTGTTTGGAGTTTGTGGTATTGGAAACAAAATAAAGTAATCCCATTGCTAAGCTTTGGGCTGATTTTATTAACGGGTTTTCAAGCGTGGCTTGGCAAAAGGGTTGTTGACAGTAACCTAGCTGCATTAAAAATTTCACTTCATTTGTTTGGTGCCTTGGCAATGGTATTTTTATGCCTGTATATTTTATTTTTGGCCAAAGGCAAACCCATTGTTACGACTAATAAAAAAGTAGTTACACTAAATGTGGTATTGCTGTTAATGGTGTTTATGCAAATAGTTTTGGGTACTAATGTTCGCGGGCAAATTGATGCTATTGCAGAGCATTTAAACTACTTAAATCGTAGCGGTTGGGTTGAGCAATTAAACATTTACTTTTATGTGCATCGTAGCTTTTCGTTAGCCATTGCAGGGCTAGTTATTTACTTGTTGTTACAATTAAAAAATAATGTTGCTGGGTTAGTAATATTCAAGAAAACAATAGCTGTAATTATTGCTGAAATTTTGGTCGGTATTGTATTGGTGTATGTTGATTTTCCTGCTATGGCGCAGCCCGTTCATTTGCTCATCTCATCTATTTTAGTAGCTATTATTTTTAACAATTCATTGCGATTGAAAGCGACAGCCGAGAGATTTGTATAGAAATTTTATTTACCTTGATGTACTTAACTGACGGCCTCTAATGAAGAAATACCTAATCGGGTTTTGGTACAGCTTGCCCATCCAACTATTACTGCTGCACTTTAAAAAGTATCAAATATTTCTAGTGTTTTGGTATATTTTATTTGCCACAGTTGCTGGTCATTTTATGAGTAGTTATGGTGCAGTTTCATTGTTTTTAGCTCCAGAATATTTAGGTAATGTCAATTTTTTCAGCTCTGCAATTGTGGGTATGGCTATTGGAGTTTTTATAATGAGTTGGAATATTACCACGTTCATTTTACATAGCAAACTGATACGTTTTTTAGCCACAACGGCACAACCTTTTTTAAAATATTGTATCAATAATGCACTGCTACCATTAACTTTTTTAATTTTTTATTTGGCAAAAGCTATCCGATACGAGAAATTAGAAGAGTATAATTCTATGATGAATATTTCGTTTTTGATAGTTGGTTTTTTAGTAGGATTAATAACTGCCATTCTTATTGCATTCTTATATTTTTTTACGGCTGATAAAACTATATACCGTAGTATGGTTAAGGTAATAACCAATGCCAATATGCGTTACAACAGAATGGTTGCAAAAAAAGCATTGCCAGTAAAACATTTTGAAATGCGGGTAGATTGGTTTTTTAGTGCCTTGTTCCACATACGCAAGCCACGAGATGTGAGGCATTATGCAGATGATTATTTGGATAGTATTTTTAAGCGTCACCACTTGGCATCGGTGTATGCTATTTTGTTGGCTTTTATTTTTTTAATTGGCATTGGGTTCTTTTTAGATGAACCGTTTTTCATCATTCCGGCAGCAGCAAGTATTTTAATGTTGTTTGCTATTTTAGTAGCTGTTGGTGGTGCTTTTTCCATCATCCTTAAAAGTTGGAGTATCCCGTTATTAATATTGGCTTTTGTGGTGTTCAATTATTTGTATATCAACGAATATTTCGATCCTCGTAACAAAGCATATGGGTTAAATTACCAATCGAAAGATAACAGAGCAACTTATAGTGCTGCTTCAATTGCCAACCTAGCTAGCGATAGTAATGTTTTGGCAGATAAACAACATTTTTTACAAACCTTAAATAATTGGAAGTATTTACAAAAGCAAGCAAAGCCAATATTGTTTATCATGAATGTGAGTGGTGGCGGTACCCGTAGTGCCACATTTACCATGAATGCTTTGCAACGAATTGATAGTTTGTTACACGGCAATCTGATGCGGCAAACCATCTTAATAAATGGCGCTTCTGGCGGTATGTTAGGAGCTGCTTATTACCGTGAACTTTATTTACAAAAGCTTCAACAAAAAGCCATTAACCTTGGCGATAAACAATATGTTGAAGCTATTTCGCAGGACTTATTAAACCCAATTTTTTCATCGTTTGTAGCAAGAGATATTTTAGGGCCAGCACAAAAATTTACTGTAAATGGTATGCAATATACCAAGGACAGAGGCTATGCTTTTGAGCAACAATTAAATACAAACACCAAGGGTTTGCTAGATAAACAATTGAAAGACTATTTAGTGTATGAAAAGGGCGGCATTATACCAACAATGCTCTACAACTCTGTAATTACAAGGGATGGACGAAAAATGATTATTGGCACACAGCCTTTACGGTTTTTAATGCGCCCTGTAACAGATACCAATCGCTTATCTAAATACGAGCCTGATGCTATTGACTTTAATAGCTTTTTTGCCAAGCAAGGTAGCAATAATATTAGAGTGTTAAGTGCGTTGCGAATGAATGCAACTTTTCCGTACGTGCTGCCAAATGTTTGGTTGCCAACCGAGCCTATTATTGATGTGATGGATGCTGGCTTACGGGATAATTTTGGACAAGAAACAACTCTACGTTTTATAGAAACTTTTAAAGATTGGCTGCAGGAAAATACGAGTGCAGTTGTGCTTGTGCAAATGCGAGATTGTGCTATGGATGATTGGGAAAAACCGAATGATGGTAATACTATTTTTAGCTTTTTTACCAAGCCATTTTTATTGCTACAAAACAATTGGTTTAAAATGCAAGACTACTATCAGCATGATGCTATTGAATATTTACGCCGTAGTTATGGCCCTAATTTTAAACGCGTTTTATTTCAATATATTCCTTCAAAAAAAGCCGAACGTGCCGGTTTAAGTTTTCACCTAACAGCATCAGAAAAAAATGATATTGCCGCTTCGCTAGATGATAGTATTAATGTGGCGGCAATGAAGCAATTATGGCAAATTGTTAAGTAGCATTTTTCACCTCATAGAGCACAATAGGCTTATCGATTTTAATCGACCTAATCAACGTTTGTATCATTCGCAGCCAACGTTTTTTGTAAATAATCTTCTCTTACTGGATTAAAAATATCTAGCAGTTTGCAGTTGGTAATGGCAATGCCACCATGTGGAACGTTTGATGGAATAACGGCAATATCGCCAGGTTGCAAAACCTTTGCTTCACCATTAATAGTTAGCTCAAATTTGCCTTCAATAACTTGGCTTACCTGCTCGTGTGGGTGGCTGTGTATGGGTAATGCACTGTTAGCATCAACATCAATAAAACTTAAGGTCATAGTGCCCGTGTGGATGAATTGAGCATGATAACCTTCAATAATATCTGTTACTGGCACATCGACTAATTTAAAAAATGGCATAGTTGTATTTTAGGGTTGAAAAGTAAAGAAAGATGTCGCAGTAGCCAAGTGTTCTAAATAAAAGTTTTGCGTACACTACGAAAAAAGCCTAATAAAATATCTAATTGTACAAAAAGTGCGACGAAACGATCTTTCATAAGAATACCAATGTTGGTTACATAAAAAATCACCCAAATTATTGAGTGGTTCCTGAATGTATGTGGAGTAGTTATAGCTTAAAAATAATCGACATTTTAAAGTGCTTCATACGAAACCTCACCAGTAAGACTCTAAAAAATCGATAATATTTTGAAGTTATTTAGAACGTGTAACGCACTGCGAAACCGCCCCAGTTACCAATAAATCCTTGCCCGTCACCAAACTCGAATGAAGGTTGCCAATCAAGCGAAAAATCGATGGGTGCACCTTTAATTTTATAATCTAAGCCAAGTACGCCATCTACACCTATAAACGTGCCCCCATACCTTGTTTTGTAATAATAATGATCATTATAAAAACCAACGTGAGCTCCTGGACCGATATAATATTTTAAACCTGGTGCTCCATTTATATCACCATGAAATTCGTAAAGACCAGTTATACGTGTACCTCTATCCCAAAAATAACCAATACCTTCTAACGCAATATTGTTGGATGTAAAATGCTTGATAGAAATACCTGCACCATCTAAAACCTTAACTCCTAACGCGGTTTTGTAGCTTGTACCCATACTCTGCGATATGCCCTTAATTGTTAGCAAACTTATTACTGATAACATTAGTAATTTCTTCATAATTGTTGTTCTGTTTTTAGTGAAATTTTTATAAAGATAAGTCGAATGTTTGGTGGTGTGCTGGTGGGGCAACCAGTTCTAAAAGTGATTGTTTAATATTTTGCCAAAAGCTTTTACGATTAATTTCTAGCTCATCAAGTTCTACTTGTAACATTTTTACACGTAAAAAAATATGCTGTTCTAGTAATTCGTTTTTACGTTCTTCAGTCATAAAATCAATGCTATCAATAATGCTTTGCTGTGTTACAATTTCGGCACTGCCACTAACATTTATAACATCGGGGCTACCTTTTTTAAAGTATTGCAATGCCACAGGAAATCTTTGTTCAAATGCGGTGATAGCTTGTATTGGCTTTGGTACAATAAACCATAAATACCCTTCATCATCAACCTTTAAAGTATGTACAATATGTGTTGGTAGCTTTAAAATATCATTTGAAGTGCTATACATGATAGCTGTTTTTAAACCTTCAATTTTTTGGCGAATTGTGTAAATATAGTCTTGCATAAAATCGTTTTATTTATAATGGAAAAAAGGATGCCAATACTTTATTGTGGCATTATTTGTTCATAGGAATTATAAATTGTAGAAGCAAATACCCATGCAGTTTTCTGTTTATTTACCTACCCAATATTTTGATGGAATAAGCGGTATGGTTGTGGCTTACCGTACTAAAACTAAAATATGGAAAAGGAAACGATTACACAGTTGCTAAACGATTTGATAATGATAAATAATGATCGAATTTTGGGTTACGATAAAGCCATAGCCAACACAAAAGAATTGGATATTGATTTAAAAGCCGTGTACCAGCAAATGGCAAACCAAAGCAAAAATTTGATTGCAGAATTAAGTGTTGAGGTTGAGAAAAAGGGCGGTTCAATAGAAACCGATACAACATTATCTGGTAAAGTGTACCGCATATGGATGGATGTTAAGGCAACCTTTTCGGGGCATGATAGAGTTAGCTCTTTAGATGCTTGCGAGTTTGGTGAAGCTTCCATTGAAAGAGCGTATCAAACCGCTTTACAGGCCGATGTGGAGATTCTCGCCGATTTAAGAAAACTAATAATGGCTCAGCATGCATCCTTAAAAGCTTCCCACGATATTATTAGGACTTATTTAAACCTAAACAAAGCAGTGGCCTAACATTTTAAATACTTGTAACATATTTTTTTATTAAAACTTGCATATCATTATCTTATGCGAATCAAGAGTTGGTACTTATTTAAAATAGACGTGTAGTAAATTACGTTGATTATAAATGCAAATAAACAACCTACTAAAAATTTACTTCCACGTCTGCGACAAATATAAATCACAACTGTGTTGGGAAGTGCAACGTCATAGCAACAACAGTAAACAGCACAACATTATTACCGATGAAGAATTG
>JAYVNQ010000326.1:0-8437 GCA_043758365.1 Chitinophagales bacterium | reverse complement strand
CCCCTGCTATAGAAAAATAAAATAAAATCCAGCAATATTAAATACTGTAGAAACTCTATTTAATCAAATCGTCCTTTTATCGGACAATAATGATAGATTTATAGTTTATTGGTTCAATTTGTGTGATGTACTAAAATTTATTATTTTACTTTTATGATTAGTGAATTATCGCCGGGCATATTACTTATTTCGCATCCATTTTTAAAAGACCTAAACTTTATACGCACTGCCATTTTATTGTGTGAATATAATGCTGAAGGCAGCTTTGGCTTTGTATTGAATAAGCCATACCACTTAAACATTGGAGAGTTGATAGAAGGCTTAGAAGGCAATGATTTTGATGTTTATATAGGTGGACCGATGCAACAAAATACTGTGCATTTTATACACCAATGCCCCGATTTTATTAGCGATGGTACTGAAATTAAAAAAGGGATTTTTTGGGGTGGCAATTTTGAGCAAGTAAAAGCCCTGCTACAAACGAATAGCCTTTCAGAAAAAGACATCCGCTTTTTTGTTGGTTATAGCGGCTGGAGCGAAGGCCAACTAGAAGGTGAAATTGCAGATAAAAGTTGGATAACCCGAAGCTGTAGCAACCGTTTGGTTTTTAGCCAACAGAGTGATCAAATTTGGAAAGATGCTCTAAAAGGTTTAGGTGGGGAATATGAATTGATGCCTAATTATCCTATCGATCCTCAATTAAATTAATGATTGATTGAACGTCACCGCGAGGTACGAAGCAGTCTGGATTTTTTACTCACTGTAATTTATTAGATTGCTTCGTACCTCGCAAAGACGGCAATTATTGTAGGATTATTTAGATTAACAGGAAATAAAATCAGGCTGTCTCAAAAGCTTGAGACAGCCTGATTTGTTATTGAAACTAGTCATTTAAATAAAAATAATCTGTGGTTAAAATCATTTTTAATCTGGGGTTATTTTCTGCGGCACCATTCTACCAATAATACCAGCTTTATCGTAAGCATGATCATCTGCACCTCTATCACCACTTTCATGGTATTCGGCATCTTCATTTACATCCCACACATCAAACAATTCTTTACCCGCAATAATATTTTTAGCAGCCAACATTGCTGTCATCATGCTATGATCTTGATTATTGTACTTGTGCATACCATTTCTACCAACTAAATACAAGCCAGGGTAAGCTTTTAAAGCATCTCTAATTTCATCTACATTTTCTTTGTAAGTATGGTCGTAAACTGGATAAGCTTTTGGCTGACGAACCACATAACCATCTACTACAGCCGATTGTTTTGTTAAACCAATTTGTTCTATTTCTTTCTTGGCCAAAGCAATCAATTCTTCGTCTTTGCTCGTCCACATACCATCACCTTCAAAGCAAAAATATTCTAACCCATAACAAGCCATTTCTGGGTCTGGCACCATGTAAGGACTCCAGCTTTTAAAGTTTTGAATGCGACCAACCTTTACATTTGGGTCATGTATATAAATCCAGTTATCGTTAAACGCATCTTCATCTCTACAAATTAACACCACGGTAATAAAATCTCTGTAACTCAATCCCTGTGCAGCTTTTAAAGCATTTTTTCGTAACGTTGGATGTGTAAAACCAATTAATTCACGCATTGGTGTTGTAGAAACCACATTATCAAAACCATCCAATATTCTACCATCAGATGTAGTAACACTCCATTTATCGCCATTTAATTTCACATCTACAATTCCACAATTCATTTCAATTGTTACACCCATTTCTTTACACTTTTCAGCACAAACCTCCCACATCATTCCAGGCCCTTTTTTGGGGTATCTAAAACTATCAATCAAGGTTTTTATCACCTTTCCCTTACCACCACTTTTTGATGGTTTTGGCTTAAACACTGCATTCATAATGGCGCTACTAAGGCTTAAACCTTTAATACGCTGAGCCGCCCAATCTGCCGAAATTTCGTTGCAAGGAATGCCCCAAACTTTTTCTGTATAGGTTTTAAAGAAGATATTAAACAAACGTCTGCCAAACTGATTTACCACCCAATCTTCAAAATTGGTGGGATTTTTTACTGGGTTTGCTTTGGCTTGTAAATAACTTAATACGCATAAACCACTTTCCCAAATGCCTAGCTTTTGCAAGGCTTCCATCGCTACTAAAGGGTATGAAAAGAATTTTTTATTATAATAAATACGGCTGCTTCTTGGGCGTTCTAGCATTTCATCACCTAAAATTTCTGTCCAAAAATCTTCTACTTCTTTGCTTTTACTAAAAAACCTATGACCACCAATATCAAAACTGTAGCCTTTGTAAGTTTCTGTGCGAGAAATGCCACCAACATATTTAGGGTCTTTCTCAAATACAACCACACTTTCATTTGCCTTCCCCAATAAATAAGCCGCCGTTAATCCGGCTGGCCCTGCACCAATGATGGCTACTTTTTTTTGCATACTTTAATTTTTGTTACCAACTATTGTGCTACTATTTAGCATCGTTGCGTCGCACACTTATACTGTTAGATACTTTATTCAACTTTGTCCAAACCACGATTTCAAAAGATAAGAGTTATTATAATATCCGTTTAAATCTATCAAAATCTTTGTCATCCATGTTGCTATTTCCTTTTCAATGCGGACAAAAATGCAAAATAAAACCCGTACCACAATACTTGTAACAGTTTGCACAATAGCTTTGTTGTTTATTAACCAACTACCGCTAGTATTTATGCAACTACAATGGCTTTGTAAATCCTTTGAAACCCTTACCAACACACAATTATATGCCTTGTTACGATTACGCAGCGAAGTATTTGTGGTAGAACAAAATTGTGTGTTTTTAGACCTTGATAATAAAGACCAAACCTGCCATCACCTACTAGGATATGATGGTGATACGCTAGTGGCCGCTGCAAGATTACTTGGCCCAAATACAGCTTACCAACAAATGAGTATTGGTCGTGTGGTGAGTAGCCCCGCTTACAGAGGTACTGGTGCTGGTAAATTGTTGATGCAAGAAGCCATTAATAAATGCTACGAATTATTCGGAAAAAGTGATATAAAAATTGGGGCGCAATTGTATCTTAAAACCTTTTATGAAAACTTTGGTTTTATACAAACCAGCGATGTATATGACGAAGATGGTATTGATCATATTGAGATGGTGAAGAAAACATTATAGCCTCTAAGCTGCTTTAACCTTCCTCATTTCTTCAAGCATAGTAATAATTTTATCCAGCTTATCTACTTCAATTTTGTTTAGTATTTCTGTTAATGCTTCTATTTCAAGTTTAGCTTCTACATTGGTATCATAGTCAGCTTTGGCTTGTGCCCTATCTCTATCATTTTGCCTATTTTGCGACATCATAATGATAGGTGCTGCATAAGCCGCTTGGGTAGAAAACAATAGGTTGAGTAAAATAAATGGGTACACATCCCAATGATAACAAAACCCTACAATATTTAAAATCATCCACACCACAACCAATATTGTTTGAATAATTATGAAACGCCAGCTACCCATTCCGTTGGCTACTCCATCTGCTAACTTATTAGCAAATGTTAATTTCTCTACATGCTCTTCGTGCCAAGTTTTTATAGGTAATTCCTGCTTTGCCATAAAATATTACTTGTAGTATTTATAAAAGATTTAGGCTATTATTTCCTCAACACCACACCACTTCTTACACCATTATGCTGCTCGTTCTCAATTACTAATTTACCATTTACCAGTACATATTTAAAACCAGTTGTGTATTGATGTGGCTGCTCGTAAGTAGATTGGTCTTGTACAGTTACTTCATTAAATACCACAATATCTGCCGCATAACCTTCACGCAGTAAGCCTCTGTTTTTTAGTTGAAATTTTTGTGCTGGTAACGATGTCATACGTCTAATGGCTTCTTCTAAACTGATGATATGTTCGTCCCTTACATACTTAGCCAAAACCCTAGCATTGGTGCCATATCCACGAGGATGCGGCGCCCCTACACCTAATTGCCTTATACTGGCATCGCTGGCAAACATGTTAAATGGATATTGCATAATGCGAACTACATCTTCATCACCCATACCATGAAACACCATTTGTGCCCCGCCTTGTTTTATCATTTCCATTACGGTATAAGCTTCTTCTTTCGCGGTATGTTTTTTACCTTTTAACAAGTTTACTTGCTCTATGCTTTTCCCATTTAAAGTAGTATCTGCTTTAAAATAAGCCACAACAGGATAGCTAAAATTTTTCAGTTTGCGTTTCGTTAACTTCTTCATCATACTTGCTGCCACTTGCTGCTGAATTGCAGGATTGCTGAGCCTTGATACAATAGAATCCTGACCATCGGCCATTATCCAATCTGGCATTAAAGTGCCCAAATTAGTGCTACTGGCAGTGTAAGGATACTGATCAATAGTAACATCTATTCCTTCTTTGCGAGCCGCTTCAATCAAGGCTATTGTTTGCTTACTACGACCCCAATTCTGCTGACCACTTAATTTAAAATGCGAAATCTCAACTGGCATATTTGCCGCCCTACCTATGTAGATGGCTTCGTTAATGGCTTCTACCACACTGTCACCTTCGTCACGCATATGGCTGGCATAAACACCACCATAGCTAGACGCTACTTTTGCCAAACGCACTACTTCTGAAGTTTTGCTATATGTACCAGGAATGTAAATTAAGCCCGTACTTAAACCAACCGCACCATCTTTCATAGCTTGGTTTACAATGGCTTCCATTTGTTGCAACTCGGCTTCGTTGGGGTCTCTCATCGTAGTACCCATCACGGCTTTGCGTACATCATTATGCCCAATTAAAGATGCAATATTGATGGACATCTTTATGCTATCGAGTAAGGAAAAATAAGCTGCTAAGTTAGTGTTAGATGAGCCACAATTGCCCGTAACCACTGTGGTTACACCATCTAGTAAAAAATTATTTGCCAATGGATTTTTCTTTTCATCACCTTCGCAATGGGTATGCACATCTATAAAACCTGGGGCTACTATTAAGCCTTTAGCATCCAAAGTTTTAGTGGCTATATAATTATTTAGCTTACCAATGGCTAAAATTTTACCATCCTTTACTGCTACATCTGCATAGTACCAACTATTGCCCGAACCGTCAAGGACTTTGCCATTGCGAATTAATATATCTGCTTGCTGTGCCGTTGCCAATAAAGGGATTACCAATAAGAATAGCGATAGAAGTTTCATGCGAAAAATATTTTGGGCAAATAAAAATTATAGCAACAAGATAAGGGAAAGTTTACCATACCTGCCTTGGCATGTGTTCGCACGTACCTTTTTGCTTATGTCTTTATTAAGGACTTTAAATATGGTATTAAATACTTTTAAAAAAATGGTACGTGAGGATACGTGCCAAGGCTAAAATATAGAAGAAATAAAACTGACTTAAAAAGACTAATACGGGTAGAAGATGGCAGAATTAAAGATTTAATATAAGCTTAATAATCAGTTTCTGTTTGCTCGGCTTGCCTTGCTTCCACTTCATATTTATTGTTGTAATAGCCGTGTTTAAAGGTTTCTAACAAATAATAAAAAATAAAATTCCAATAACCCAAACGCTGGTATTGCTCAATATGTTTCATTTCGTGCCTAACCCATTGTTTGTTTTGCAAAAATGCGGCTTTGGTAGTATTGTATAAATAAATAGTGCTACCAAACACAATGGCAACATGATTGGCTTTTAAAACCCACGCTGCTAAAGCTGCTCTTTTAGACGACTCTTTAATAGAAATTTTCATGTGTTTTTGTGTAAGTTTTGAAGAAACGTACGCTTAGATAAAGCCCAATAAAGTGTCAAACTGCTCCAGTGTGCGACGCATATACTGCTGAATAGAATTAAAAAGCTGGTTACAAAAAATCTCTTTTTTAAATACCAAATTCGATGGGTTGTTGTGGCAGTTTGTTGTAGGTTTTAAACAGCTTATCCCAGTAAGGAAAAATAGAACTGTAGTTAGAATCAGTCTCGGCTTGAATGACAGAATGATGGATGCGGTGCATACGTGGCGAAACAATAATTAGCCGTACAAAACCATCAAACCGTTCAGAAATTTTAACGTTGGAATGATGGATAATAATAATTGGCAATAACACTAAACCATGCAGCAGGACTGCGTTTACGCCGATACCTAGCAAAGGGAAGAGTACTAATTTTACGATGAACGACAACGATAATTCGCCAGTATGAAAACGGAAAGCCGTGGTGCTATTCATCTTAGTATCGGCATGATGAAATTTATGGAAGTACCACAAAAAAGGCAGCACATGATTGCTGCGATGCCACCAATATAAAAAGCAATCTATTAGTAAAAACCCAACGATTAGTTGTAGCCAATTGGGCATTTGCAGCCATTGCATTAACCCGAATTGTTGTTGGTTGCAATACTGTATTACTTGCTGGAAATAGTAGCCTGCCACAAACACAAATGCTGTATTAAAAATACCCAGAACTGTATTCTTTACATCGTGCCGATGATCAATTAATTCACGCCGTTGCGGTATGATATGCTCGGCCAAATAGGTTAGCAAAAAAATACTGCCAGCAGCAAATGGCTGAATT
Source organism: Chitinophagales bacterium (assembly GCA_043758365.1). Classification (GTDB taxonomy): domain Bacteria; phylum Bacteroidota; class Bacteroidia; order Chitinophagales; family Chitinophagaceae; genus Parasediminibacterium. Next base: position 1,884 of record JAYVNQ010000326.1, on the reverse strand, counting down.
ATTTGTAAAGTATATCCTAAGTTGTTGGGCAATTTATTTTACAGTTACACCAGTAAAATAAATACCGAATTTACCATCGGCAGATTTGTGATTGGTTGCAATATTTAAACCTTTCATTGTTTGCATATCTTGCCAAGTAGTACTAAGAGAAGGCTTTTCAGCACCACCTTTTCGATAGCTCCATTCGGTTATCATAAACTTATTATCAAGGTATAAATCGTAAGCATCGCCAGGTGTGTAGCCATCCTTATTGTTGTACTGAACGGTTAATACAGTTTGCTCTTTTTTGCTAATTGGAGATGGCTGATTGTCTTTGGTAGTAAGGGTTGTACCGGTATCCCATATTAAATGGAATGGAAAAATTAACCAATATTGATCGTTAATAAATTTTTGATCTACACTTTTCATAGCTGCAGATTGGATGGTATCTCTTTTATAAGTTACTGTTTCTTTAGTGGTAGTCATAGTAATAATATTATCTACAACATTCCACTTCCAACTACGAAATGTAACGGTCGTATCACGCTTTACATTGAAGGTAAAAGTGATGACTTTGGCATTTTTATAGTTTTCAATACCATAAGCGCTAGCAACTTTTTTGGCAATATCTGTTGCTGCGTTTTGAGCATTTATTGTAGCTATAGACAGTACTAAAATTGCTAAAAATAAAATTATTTTTTTCATGATTATTATTTGAAAGTACAAGATAACAGTTTGTACAATATGGTAATTAGTTTGTTCATCAAATTGGTACTTCTATTAGGTATTTTAAAAAGTGTCATACACAAAACGACACTTGGCGCTCCAGTTGCATAGTTGTTTAATTTCATATAACAGCGGCTATTCTTATTCAAAATCAGCACCTGGTAATCGCAACATAGCTTCGTTGTCAGTTTTATGCTGTGTATGTTTTTTAAGAATCGCCTTGTTCAATTGTTTAGTGTTGAGGCTATTTTTTACACGCCACAATTCGTTGCGGGCAAATCTTGCGGCATCTTCTACAGATACTATTGGTAAAGGATAATCAACACCTAAATTAAAGCCCAATAATTGCTGATCGATGGTTGTCATTTTCCAAGGTTCGTGTATAAAAACTTCTGGAATATTTACCAATTGTGGTAACCATTGCTTTATAAAAATACCTTTTGGATCATGGTCTTGACCTTGCTTTATGGGATTGTACAAACGAATGGTATTGATACCTGTGGTGCCTGCCTGCATTTGAATTTGTGGGTAATGAATACCAGGTTCATAATCTAAAAACAGCTTAGCCAAATACGGGGCAATAGACTGCCAAGGCAACCACAAATGATGCGTTGCAAAACTTACCACCATGCTACGCATACGAAAATTTAGATAGCCCGTTTGTTGCAAGCAAATCATACAAGCATCTACTAGTGGAATACCAGTTTTACCTTGTTGCCAAGCTATTAATTTATCAGTATCAACCTCAGCTCTAATAGTATTAAAACCACTATTTAAGTTATAAAATTCCATGGCACATTCACTTTCAAATTTTTGTATAAAATGGCAATGCCAAATAAGCCTACTAATAAAAAAATTGATGATATGTTTATCGCCTTTTTGCTGCTTAGCAAGTTCTGCCGCTTGATATACTTGACGCATACTAATATTACCAAACGCTAAATAAGGCGACAATCTGCTGCAAGCTTTTCTACTTTCTAGTGGCTTGCTTATGGCTTTCATATAGGTAGCTTTTCTGTTGTACAAAAAGCTTTGTAAATACTTCTCTGCATATAAAAATCCACCTAGCTGGAAGTTAACATTGGGCCTTGTAATACTTTCTGGTAAAGGCTTTGGAAGTAATAAGGCTTTAATTTGATTAGTGAGTGTTACAGGCATTAATTGCGAAATGTCTACGAC
>JAYVNQ010000325.1:0-2700 GCA_043758365.1 Chitinophagales bacterium | reverse complement strand
CTAAATATCGTGCTCTTTCGTAGTTAACATAGTAATCAATTGAATCATTTAATTAGCAATTAAAATATATTTGGTTAATAAAAAAATCAGTTGAAATTTTACCTCATAAAATCTTATTAGAACATGGCAATAAAATCTGATAAGGATGCAAAATCCACAGTAAAAAAAACAGCTTCTACAAGTTCTGCACCTAAAGCATCGCCTAAAAGTAAAAAACAATTAGACGATGAGGAGGATGATTTAGATGATAATGAAGAAGTTGCACCTACCAAAAAAGGTGTCAAAGCAACTACTAAAAAAGGAAAAACCGATGACGAGGACGAGGATGATGAGGAAGTAGAAGAGAAAGACGACGACTGGAACAAAAGCGATGATGATGACTGGGATCCTGATTTTGATGAATTTGATATACCAAAATCTAGGGGCGGTGGTGCTGCCAAAAAACCTTCTGGTGCAAAAAAAACGAAAGATGAAGATGATGACTTTAAATTAGACGATGACTTTAAGGAATTTGATTTGTTTGATACTAAAAGCAGCGGTAGCGGTTATGATGATGATGATGATGATTTTTAAGTAATGTTTTTAAAAGCATCCCTATTTTAGTGCAAAGAAACATAGATACATTTTTAATAAGTGATTTTTCTACTAAAAAAGAACAGCTATTGAATTGGGCTAGCCAATACGATAGCTGTTCTTTTTTAGATAACCACCAATACACATCGCTACACAGCAGTATAGAATGTTTGGTAGGTATTGGTGCCGTACAAACTTTTGCACCAACTAGCAATCATCAAGAGGCACTACAAACTTTTTTACACAATACCAACGATTGGTTGTTTGGGCATATTAGTTACAACTATCAATCTGTTTTAGACCCATCGTTAAATACTATAGCTTCCGATAATATTGGCTTTCAGCCAATTTGTTTCTTTCAGCCACAAGTAGTATTGCAGTTATCAAAAACCGAATTAAGAATTGAAAGTTTAACTGATTCGCCTGATAACATTTTTAAACAAATTGAGAATTTTTCAATCAACTCATTACCTGTAGCACCAAATTCTCAACTACAAACTACGCCTAGAATTACTAAAAATAATTACCTAGAAACCATTAAGCAATTAAAAGAACACATCATCCGAGGCGACTGTTATGAAATTAATTTTTGTCAAGAATTTTATTCCGATGATGCCTTTATCAATCCGCTACATATTTACCAACAACTCACACAAGTATCACCTAATCCATTTGCCAGTTTTTATAAGTTATACGACAAATATTTAATTTGTGCCAGCCCAGAACGTTACTTAAAAAAAGAAAGTAATAAATTATTATCGCAACCCATAAAGGGCACATTTAAAAGAAATTTAGAGAACCAATTACTAGATGATGCTTTAAAAAAGCAATTATCAATAAGCCAAAAAGACCTTAGTGAAAATGTGATGGTGGTTGATTTAGTACGTAATGATTTAAGCCGTATTTGCAAAGAAGGTTCAGTAAAAGTGGCCGAATTATTTGGTATTTATACTTTCCCTCAAGTACACCAAATGATTTCTACCATTGTTGGTGAATTGCGAGATGGGCTTGACTTAGCCGATATTTTGCAAGCAACTTTTCCCATGGGTAGTATGACGGGTGCACCCAAAACTCGAGTATTGCAACTAATTGCTGAATACGAACAAAGCAGTCGTGGCTTATATTCTGGTGCAGTTGGTTATATCACCCCAGACAAAAATTTTGATTTTAATGTAGTGATAAGAAGCATTTTGTACAATGCTAGTAACCGTTATTTATCGTACCATGTTGGCAGTGGCATTACATGTAACAGCATTGCAGAAGATGAATACGAAGAATGCTTATTAAAGGCAGAGGCGATAAGAGCAGTATTAACCGCAGATTAATGATGATTATTACTAGGATGTTCTATGATGGCTCATGTAAATTCATAGCATATCATTAACCATCATTTTTAATCAGTGGTTATTTTTTAATCAGCAGTTACAACTACTTTTACCATTCATTGTTATATGCCTATGCAATCGGTTATAAAAGTTTCTAATCTATCCAAACAATTCAAAAATTTCCATGCCGTTAGCGACCTTTCCTTCACTGTAAATCAAGGGGATGTATACGGCTTTTTGGGGCAAAATGGGGCTGGCAAAAGCACCACCATCCGCATGTTAATGACGCTGATAGAACCCACTTCTGGCAGTATTGAATTGTTTGGCATGCCACTAAAAACCAATCGTACAGAAATATTGCGGCAAGTTGGTGCTGTTATAGAAAAGCCTGATGTTTACAAATATTTATCAGCTTACGAGAACGTGAAACTATTCGCAAAGTTGAGTGGCGTAAAAGTTTCAGATAAATTAATAATGGATCAACTAGAAATGGTGGGCTTAGCACAACGTGCAAAAGATACCGTTAAAACCTTTTCGCAGGGCATGAAACAACGTTTAGGAATTGCCATTGCACTAGTACATGACCCACAGTTAATTGTGTTGGATGAACCAACAAATGGGCTTGACCCACAGGGTATTGCCGATATAAGAAATTTAATATTGCATCTTAGTCGCCACATGAAAAAAACCATTGTTGTATCGTCTCATTTGTTAAACGAAATTGAACAAGTAGCAACCCGAGTTTTAATTATTGATAAGGGTAAAAAATTAATAGAGGGCAGTGCCAACGAACTATTTGATC
>JAYVNQ010000324.1:0-2701 GCA_043758365.1 Chitinophagales bacterium | reverse complement strand
TTAACGATATTTGCCATCATTTTTTATAGTAGAACAATCATACCAAATGAAGGACTTCTCGTACATTACCAATTCGCATCCAACTTATATCGAAAATCTATATTCTGATTTTGTAAAGAATCCTAATAATGTCGATGTCGAAATGAAAAAGTTTTTTGAAGGGTTCGACTTTGCAGTTGCTAACGGTGCTGCATCCTCTAACGATGTAACAAATGCAAGTAGCAGTGCTGATACCGATTGGATGAAAGAAATCAGTGTGTATCGCTTAATACTAGGTTATAGAAATAAAGGACATTTGTTGGCCAAAACAAACCCTATACGTGAACGTAAGGATAGAAGTGCTAACCTAGACTTATCTTTTTTTGGGTTAAGTGATAATGATTTAAACACAACTTTTCAAGCAGGTAATTTAGTAGGCTTAGGTATAGCTACATTGAAAGATATTCTTTCTCATTTGCAAAAAATATATGCAACGCATGTTGGTGCTGAGTTTAAATACATTAGTGACCAGAAAAAAATTGATTGGTTAACCACTGAATTAGAAAAAAACTTCATTCAGCCAATACCATTACCCAAAAAGAAACGCATACTTGAAAAATTAAATCAAGGGGTAATGTTCGAAAAGTTTTTGCACACAAAATATATTGGTCAAAAACGATTTTCGTTAGAAGGCGGGGAAACAACTATTGCTGCTTTAGATGAAATTATTACCGTTGCTGCTAATAACAATGTACAAGAAGTGGTTATTGGTATGGCTCATCGTGGCCGCTTAAATATCCTTGCCAACATTATGGGTAAAACCTATGAACAAATATTTAGCGAATTTGAGGGTACTGCTGTGATGGATCAAACAATGGGAAGTGGTGATGTAAAATACCACATGGGTTATGGGAGTGAAGTTACAACTGCTGATAATAAATCCATTCATCTAAAACTAATGCCCAATCCTTCGCATTTAGAGGCTGTAGATCCTGTGGTTGTTGGTTTTGCAAGGGCAAAGGCAGATGTGTTGTACGAAAGTGATTTTGATAAAATATTGCCCATATTAATTCATGGCGATGCCTCGGTGGCTGGTCAGGGCATTGTGTATGAAGTGTTGCAAATGTGCCGTTTAAAAGGGTACTATACTGGCGGAACTATCCATTTTGTTATCAATAACCAAATCGGCTTCACAACCGATTTTGAAGATGCCAGAAGTGCTGATTACTGTACCTCTATTGCAGCCATGGTGCAAGCACCAGTTTTACATGTAAATGGTGATGATGCAGAAGCGGCAGTTCGTTGTGCAGATATTGCTGCTCGCTACCGCCAAGAGTTTAATAGTGATATTTTCATTGACATGGTTTGCTATCGTAAGCATGGTCATAACGAGGGCGATGACCCCAAATATACCCAGCCGCAGTTATACGCATTGATAGATAAGCATGCCAATCCTCGTGAACAGTATGTACAATATTTAATGCAAAATGGAGAAGCCGATGCCCAAGAATTAGCTAAGGAAATGGAGAAGAAATTTTGGGCCGATTTACAAGAACGTTTGGAAGATGTAAAGCAACATCCATTACCATACAAATACCAACAACCGGAATTGGCTTGGCTAGAAATGAAAAAAGCCTCACAGGAAGATTTTGAGGCATCACCAGCAACTAATATCAGCGAAGCCGATGCCAAGTTATTGTTCGATGTGTTAATGAAATGGCCAGTAGATTTTAAGCCTTTGAAAAAAGTAGAAAAAATAATTCAGGATAAGGTAAAATTATTAGAAGCTGAACAAAAAATCGATTGGGCAACGGGTGAGTTAATGGCCTATGGGTCTTTATTGTTGGATGGTAATATAGTTAGGTTAAGTGGCCAAGATGTGAAACGTGGTACGTTTAGTCACCGCCATGCTGTGTTGGTTGATGAAGAAAATAATAAGGAATACAACCGCTTAAATCATTTTACCGAAACCCAAGCTCAGTGTAGGATTTACAATTCATTGTTAAGTGAATATGGAGTGCTAGGGTTTGAATATGGTTACTCAATGGCAAACCCAAATGCATTGGTAATTTGGGAAGCTCAGTTTGGTGATTTTTGTAACGGCGCACAAACCCTGATTGATCAGTTTATTGCTGCAGGCGAACAAAAATGGCAACGTCAAAATGGGGTGGTAATGTTATTGCCACATGGCTACGAAGGGCAGGGCCCAGAACATAGCAGTGCAAGGCTTGAACGCTTTTTACAAATGTGCGCTGAGATGAATTTAGTAATTACAAATGTTACTACGGCGGCCAACTTATTTCACGTGTTACGTAGGCAGTTAACCTGGAATTTTAGAAAGCCATTAATTAATTTTTCACCAAAAGCTAATTTACGCAACCCAGTTACTTTTAGCAATATCAGCGAATTTGTAAATGGTAGTTTTAAAGAATTAATTGATGATTCGTTTGTTGTTGATGCAACTGTGGTGAAAAAAGTATTATTCTGTAGCGGCAAAATCTCCTACGAGTTAATGGACAAGCAACAAAAAGATAATAGGCAAGATGTTGCGGTTATTCGGTTGGAACAATTGTATCCATTACCTTGCAAACAATTAGATGCATTGTATAAAAAATACAGCAAAGCCATGTGGTTTTGGGTACAAGAAGAGCCACTGAATATGGGTGCTGCAAGTTTTTTGCAAATGAATTTGAAGCTTATCAATTTTGGGGTAATTAGCCGC
>JAYVNQ010000323.1:0-2711 GCA_043758365.1 Chitinophagales bacterium | reverse complement strand
TAGTTTCTACATAGCCCTTGTCTTTACAGAATTCTACAATGTCTGCCATGTATTTGGTAATGCCAGTAAACTCCTTTTTATAGTTATCAATAATTTCTTTGGCCTCGCTTCTAGCAATACCCAAATTATCTGCCAAGCCAAAAGCACCCTGCCCATAAATAATTCCAAAATTTACACTCTTGGCTTTATAGCGTTGCTCTTTAGTTACATCGCTTTCTAAAATGCCGTACACTTTTGCCGCCGTTGCGGTATGAATATCCTTGCCCTGACGAAACGCTTCACACATATTAACATCACCACTAATAGCAGCAACAATACGTAATTCTATCTGCGAATAATCGGCACTTATTAGAATGTGGTTGGCATCTCTTGGAATAAAGGCTTTGCGAATTTCTTTGCCTCTATCGGAACGAATTGGAATGTTTTGCAAATTTGGGTTATTGCTGCTTAATCTGCCTGTAACAGCCACTGCCTGTGCGTAGCTAGTATGTACCCTACCCGTTTTGCTATTAATCATCAATGGCAACGCATCTACATAAGTTGACTTTAATTTTGTTAATTGCCTAAACCCTAAAATATCATCAACAATTTTGTGTTGATTAGCTAATTTGCTTAGCACATCTTCACCAGTTGCGTATTGCCCAGTCTTTGTTTTTTTTGCTTTAGGATCTAGTTTTAATTTCTCAAATAGCACTTCACCCAACTGTTTTGGCGAAGCCAAATTAAACTTAACGCCAGCTTGGTCGTACACATTGTTTTCAAAAATTTTGGCTTCCTTTTCAAGTTCAATGCTGTAATCGTTTAAAAAACCAACATCAATTTTAATACCCTCAAATTCCATATCGGTCAGCACTTTCACCAAAGGATTTTCGGCTTCGTTAAACACCCTTTCCACTTCTTTTTCTTTTAATAATGGAACGAAAATATGTTTTAATTGCAGGGTAATGTCAGCATCTTCGGCAGCGTATTCTTTGGCTTTTTCCACTTCCACATCTCGCATATTACCTTGGTTTTTGCCCTTTTTACCAATCAATTCATCAATATGTATTGGTTCGTATTGCAAGTATTGGGCACTTAGCAAATCCATACTACGCCTGCCTTCTGGCTCAATAACATAATGTGCCAACATGGTATCAAACAGTTCGCCTACCAGTTCAAAACCATACCATTTCAATATTAATAAATCGTACTTAATATTTTGTCCGATCCATTTTATAGATGGCGAATTAAAAAGGGTTTTAAATTGATTTAAGATAGCAACTGTTCCAGCATTATCTGCGGGGCAAGGCACATAATAACCCTCGCCAATTCTGTACGAAAAACTCAAGCCCACCAGTTCTGCTTCGTTGGCATCAATATTAGTTGTTTCAGTATCAAAGCAAATTTCATCTTGCCCAGATAATAGTTTTATAAGGTTGGTAATCTCTTGGTCTGTTTGAATTAACTGGTAATCATGAGTAGTGTTATAGATGTTTTTATCGGCCACTAAGCCAGCGGTTGGCATATCATCAAACAAGGATGATTGCACGGTAACTGTACTTTCGGACTTGCGACTACCTCCTGCTTCCTGCTTCTTCTCAATCACAGAACCAAACAAATCAGTTTGTTGATTTTCGGACGCTGCAGCATGAAAAGCATTAAAGCCATCACCTAAAATACGTTTGCCCAATGTTTTAAACTCTAGCTCAACAAAAACTTCCGTAAGTACCTGCTTGTTCCAATCTTTTAATCGATAGTTTTCTTCATGAAACTCAACGGGTACCTTTGTAATAATAGTTGCCAACTTTTTAGACATTATGGCCGCCTCTTTACCAGCCCTTATTTTCTCGCCCAATGAACCCTTTATGTTATCTGCATTGGCCAAAACGTTTTCCAAAGTGTCGTATTCTTTCAACAATTTAGCGGCGGTTTTTTCGCCAACGCCTTTAATACCAGGGATATTATCCACAGCATCACCCATCAATCCCAAAATATCAATCACTTGTTCTACTCGTTGAATATCCCACTTTTCGCATATTTTTTTGGCATCCAAAATTTCTTCTTTATTACCCATGAACGGTGGTTTGTATATGTAAACACCTTTATGGCAAAGTAGCTGACCATAATCTTTATCTGGCGTAACCATAAACACATCGTAACCAACATCAGATGCTTGCCAAGCAACGGTTCCAATTACATCATCGGCTTCGTACCCATCCAGTTCTACCACAGGAATATTAAAGGCTTCAATAATGCGTTTTATATCGGGTAATGCTAATAACAAATCCTCGGGTGCTTCTTGTCTATTGGCCTTGTAATCTGTAAAATCTGTATGGCGTTCTGTGGGTGCATGGGTATCAAAACAAACGGCTAAATGTGTTGGTTTTTCTTTGTTAATGATATCTATCAGCGTAGTGGTAAACCCAAACTGAGCACTAGTATTTTTACCGGCAGATGTAATACGTGGACTACGAATTAAGCCATAATAAGCACGATAAATAAGTGCCATAGCATCTAATAAAAACAACTTTTTTTGCATGGGGCTGAGATAAGGATTGCGATATTAAATTTTATTTTTGTAAGGCATGCGCATTAATTTAATATTAAAAAAAATAGTATTTATAAAACACTTGTTTACAGGTTTGTGACTATTGGCCATGGTAAGTTTAAATGTGCAAACATTACAGTTTTAAGAAGGCAACAAAGCACCAAGTTTTACAGCCATCATGCAT
>JAYVNQ010000322.1:0-8533 GCA_043758365.1 Chitinophagales bacterium | reverse complement strand
TCTTGCTATTTGCAAAGCCAAAGTGCCATTAGTAAATGGTAAGTTACAATTGCATATTTATTACGATAAAAGTATTTTGGAAATTTACGCAAATAATGGCGCTTCTGTGTTTACGGTACAACTTTTTCCAGATGAAAAAAATACAGGTATTGAATTATATAGCAATGGCGGTACAGCAATATTCCAATCACTAAACATTTGGAAAATGAATAACATTTGGTCACAACTTGCTACTAAAAAATAAAAGCTAACCAAAATCTATTCGTACATTTCGAGTAATTGCTTTTATCTCGTTTACTATCGTAATGTATAATAAACCTAATTCGTGTAATTCGAGCAATTGCTTTTAATTCGTGTAATAATTTTCCTTTATGCAGTTTAGAAATTTTAAAATGGTTAGCTACGTTGTGTACGGTCGTGGCAGCTTTAACCAGTTAGATGAAATATTAGCACCACAACGCAAGGCCGATGCGCCAATGATTTTCTTTGTAGATCATTTTTTTGAAGGTAAGGCTTTGCCCAAGCGCATCCCATTACGGGGTAAGGATAAAATCATTTTTGTAGATGTAACCTACGAGCCAAAAACTACCCAAGTAGATACCTTGGCGCAGCAATTAAAAGAAGAATTTGGTACCGTCAGCGGCATTATTGGTATTGGTGGTGGCAGCGCTTTAGATTTGGCAAAAGCCGTAAGCCTAATGATGACCAATTCAGGGTCAAGCGCCGATTATCAAGGTTGGGATTTGGTGAAAATGCCTGGTGTTTACAAAGCTGGCATCCCTACTTTAAGCGGTACAGGTGCAGAGGTTTCTAGAACAACTGTATTAATGGGCCCAACTCGAAAGCTTGGCATGAATAGCGATTTTACACCATTCGATCAAATTGTGCTTGACCCAGAATTAACCGAAGATGCGCCTGCTAATCAGCGTTTTTACACTGGTATGGATTGCTATATTCATTGCATAGAAAGTTTAGAGGGTAATTTTATTAATGAGTTTAGCAAAAGCTATGGCGAAAAAGCCTTGCAATTATGCCAGCAAATTTTCCTTGGTAGAAAAACATGGACGGACGAAGACGATGATAAATTAATGATGGCTTCTTACGCTGGCGGCATGAGCATTGCTTACTCACAGGTTGGCGTGGCTCACGCAGTAAGTTATGGGTTAAGCTATTTGCTGGGTACAAAACATGGTATTGGTAATTGCATTGTGATGAATCATATTGAAGAGTATTATCCAAAAGGTGTAGCCGAGTTTAAACAGATGGTGGCTGAAAATAATATTCATATTCCCGAAGGTATTTGCAAAGGGTTATCCGATGAACAATTTGAAGCCATGATAAATGTAAGCCTTGGCATGAAACCCTTGTGGGAAAATGCTTTAGGAAAAAATTGGGAACAAATAATGACTAGGGAAAAACTAAGAACACTTTACGAAAAATTATAAATCTTATAAGTATAGTAACGCCGCTTTTGCGGCGTTTTTTATTGTTTATGTATGGTACACAAGCATATATCTAAATCCCAACATTTGTCCCGCTTTGCACTGCAAGTCCTCGGCTTCGTTCCTCAGCCTGTGGGCTTTCCGCTGCAATCGGGTGTAAGTCATCGATTATGGTTCTTTTTTCATCAAAAAAAGTAGTTCCAAGAATTTAGCAAACCAATAATAAAAATACGTTTTTATCTATTCAATCTGTGTCATCCGTGTTCCAATCCTTCGCTTTAAAACATAGCATTCGGGTACAACTTGTATCAGCTTGTGCTGATACAAGTAAAATTGGCACACGGATGACGCAGATTGAATAGATTTTGTAGGATTTATTATTGTTCAAACTCGTTAGCAATCATATAATTTTTTACTTGGATAAATAAAAGGTTGTTCAGCTTTGCAGGATAAAGGGTTACCGAAATTATCTAAATATTTCTGCAAAGCTGAAAAAATCTGTGCTTATCCGTTCAATCCGTGTCATCCGTGTTCCAATCCTTCGCTTTAAAACATAGCATTCGGTTACAACTTTTATCAACAAAAAGCTGTAACCCAAATATTTAGCAAATAATACTAAAATAATTAGTGTTGATAAGTAATTTCTATTATTTTTATTGCGTTATTACATTTGATAGATAAAAATTACGACAAATGATGAATGCAGAAAAATTGAAAGCTCTAAAGCTTACAATGGATAAGATAGACAAAGATTATGGTAAGGGCAGTGTGATGATGATGAACGAAAAAAGTAAAGATCCAATGGAAGTAATTTCTACTGGTTCTATTGGTTTAGATGCTGCATTGGGTGTTGGCGGTATTCCACGAGGTAGGGTTATAGAAATTTACGGTCCAGAAAGTAGCGGTAAAACAACCTTAGCTACGCATATTATTGCCGAAGCTCAAAAGTTGGGCGGCATGTGTGCTTTTATTGATGCAGAACATGCGTTTGATAGTGCCTATGCACAAAAATTGGGTGTTGATGTAGATAATTTATTAATCTCTCAACCAGACTATGGCGAGCAAGCTCTAGAAATTGCTGACCGTTTAATTCTATCCGGTGCGTTGGATGTTGTAGTAATAGATTCTGTGGCTGCATTAGTACCAAAAAGCGAATTGGAAGGCGAAATGGGTGATAGCAAAATGGGTTTACATGCTCGTTTAATGAGTCAAGCTTTGCGAAAATTAACAGCCACAATTAATAAAACAAATACCGTATGTATTTTTATAAACCAGTTACGTGAAAAAATTGGGGTAATGTTTGGTAACCCAGAAACTACAACTGGTGGTAATGCGCTAAAATTTTATGCGTCTGTTCGTTTAGATATTAGGCGTTCTGCACAAATTAAAGATGGTGATGCAGCAATAGGCAATCACGTAAAAGTAAAAGTGGTAAAAAACAAAGTAGCACCACCTTTTAGGGCGGCAGAGTTTGATATTATTTTTGGCGAAGGCATTAGTAAAGTAGGTGAAATTGTTGATATGGGTGTTGAGTTGGGTATTGTAAATAAAAGTGGTAGTTGGTTTAGTTACGAGAGTAATAAACTAGGTCAAGGTCGTGAAGCAGTTAAAAAATTAATGCACGATAATCCAGAATTGGCTAATGAAATTGAGGCAAAAATTAGAGCAAAAATTGCCGAGAACGTTGGTGGCGGCATTGTAATTAAAGACGAAGCATAAACTTTTTTATAGACGGGTTAGTAAGTAACAACCATCTCTTGCAAAAGGGATGGTTTTGTTTTTTAGGGTAATTGTTTGGTGAATAAATGCCTGTAGGGCGATTTGGGAAATTTACACTATCAGTATTGCTATATTTGGCAAATTCAAAGTTGAATTAACATTCGCTTCGATAAAAGTTCAATAAGAAATTTAGCTGTTGCAGTGTGCGACGCAACAATGCTTCATAGCAGTACAAAAGTTGGTAACAGAATGAAAAATTTTATATCAGTAACTGATGTCTCAAACATCAACGACATAGTAAAAGTAGCATTGGCTTATAAGGCAAACCCCTTTGTAGATAAGCCATTGGGTGAAAATAAACGGATTGGTTTATTATTTCTCAACCCAAGTTTACGTACCAGATTAAGTACCCAAATTGCTGCTAAAAACTTGGGTATGGAAGCCATTGTTTTTAATGTAGACAAGGAAGGTTGGGCTTTAGAATTTGAAGAAGGTGCCATTATGAGCGGTAATACGGTTGAGCATATTAAAGATGCTGCACCAATAATGGGCAAATATTTTGATATTCTTGCAATAAGAACTTTTCCTGGCTTGCAAAACCGAGATGATGATTATAGCGAAATGTATATTAATCAATTTATTAAATATGCAGGTGTGCCAGTTGTAAGTTTAGAAAGTGCCACGTTGCATCCATTACAATCTCTTACAGATGTAGTTACGATTCAAGAAGATTTGAATAGCAAATCGTCTAAAAAACGTCCTAAAGTTGTGCTTACTTGGGCACCGCATGTAAAAGCACTACCGCAATGTGTAGCCAATAGTTTTGCTGAATGGATGAACGCTTGGGGCGAAGTAGATTTTGTAATTACACATCCGGAAGATTACGAATTGGCAGAAAAATTTACAAAAGGAGCAACTATCACACACAATCAAGATGAAGCTTTGAAAGACGCTGATTATGTTTATGTGAAAAACTGGAGTACTTACAACGATTATGGTAAAGTGTACGAAAATGATCCCAAATTGATGTTGACTAATGAAAAATTGGCATTGACAAATAATGCCAAAGTGATGCATTGTTTACCTGTAAGACGAAACGTAGAATTGAGCGACGAGATATTAGACGGCAGAAATAGTTTAGTTACACAACAAGCTGGTAATAGGGTTTGGGCCGCTCAAGCTGTATTGAGTGAAATATTGAAAGCACTATAATGGAGAAATTATATGTCATAAAAATTGGCGGTAATATTATTGACGATGAAAAAAAGCTGACTTCGTTTTTACAAGACTTTGCCAAAGTAAAAGCCTTGAAAATATTAGTACACGGTGGTGGAAAATTAGCCACCAAAATGGCTGCTCAATTAGGTATTGAACAACAAATGATTGATGGCAGAAGAATTACAGATGCTGAAACATTGAAGATTGTAACCATGGTATATGCTGGCTTGATTAATAAAAATATTGTAGCACAATTACAAGCAAATGGTTGTGATGCTATTGGTTTATGTGGTGCAGATGGTAACATCATTAAAGCACATAAAAGAAATCATCCAACAATTGATTATGGTTTTGTTGGTGATGTGGATGAGGTTAATACATGCTTGTTGCAAAGTTTATTGCAACAAAATATGGCGGTTGTTTTATCGCCAATTACACATGATGCAAAAGGGTTATTGTTAAATACAAATGCCGATACCATTGCACAAGAAATAGCAAAAGCATTGAGTAGTTTATATGATGTAGAATTGATTTACAGTTTTGAAAAAAGTGGTGTGTTGTTAGATGTAAATGATGAGAACAGCGTAATTCCAACACTTACAAAAAGTTATTACGAGGAACTTAAAACACCCCTTCAGGGGACGGGGGTAACACGCATTTTTGCTGGAATGATACCCAAATTGGACAATGCTTTTGCAGCCATTATTAGTGGTGTAAAAAAAGTAATTATTGGTAAAGCAGAAGAACTGCAACAACTTATTAATGGTGAAAGTGGTACGACCATAATTAACGGGTAGAACCATATTTTGACTTATGAAGAAACCAATTCAAATAGGTGAAAAACTATTCAAAGCGAAGAGTGAAGCGTTGTTGTATTATAAAACAGTTTTGAATTCTTATGATTTTGGTGAGAATTTAAATGAAAAGCACTTTGACGATGTAGTTAATCTATTAGTTTACGATGAAGAAATTAATAATGGTTCTAAGCTAGAAAGCAATAGTGAAATTTTTATAGAAGAAGAACTGGAACAAAAAATTTTCATTGAGGATATAAGAGTTGCAAGGGTTCAATTTAATACAAAATGTTTTGAACGAGTATGGAGTGATGGAACTAGCGATTACACTTCTTACACATTTTTAATTAACCAACCACAAAAAAATGCTGATAGGTATTTTACTATTGCCTGTAGAAATACTGTACAGCAAGACTTAATAAACTTAAAACAGAAATATTTTAAGGATAATACACTGGGTAGCGGCAATGTAAAATGTCAGGAAACTGGACACATTTGTAAATGGGATGACTTAGTAGTTGATCATAGACAACCAAACACTTTTTCTATAATTTTAGATAGATTCAAGGAAGTATTTCAAATTGACACTAATAATATTGAATACGAAACGGATGATAATAATTTAACAATATTCAAGAATAATGGTTTGTCAGAGAAATTCAGAATTTATCATAAAGAAAAAGCCAATCTTAGAGTCGTAAAAAGAGAGGTTAACTCTGGTAGAGCATCTATGGGTCGAGTTAAGCAAAATTCAAAAGATTTAAAAATAAAATAACTCATTAATTCCTTCAAATACAACAATGACAACTATTACAGCAGATGCAATTGGTCTTTTAAAGCAGTTAATTGCAACGCCATCTTTTAGCAAAGAAGAAAACGATACGGCCGAAATTTTGTGTACTTTTTTTCAAGAACATGGCATTCCCTTTTCTCGTGTTGGCAACAATATTTATGCAAAAAATAAGCATTACGATATAGCCAAAGAAAGCATTTTACTAAACTCTCATCACGATACAGTTAAACCGAACAAAGGCTACACCATTGACCCTTTTTTTCCGCTAGAAAAAGATGGTAAAATATTTGGTTTAGGTAGTAACGATGCTGGTGGTTGTTTGGTAAGTTTAATTGCTACTTTTTTACATTTTTATCACGAAGAAAACTTGTTGTACAATGTGGTTTTTGCTGCAAGTGCCGAGGAAGAAATTAGTGGTGTAAATGGTATAGAACTAGTGCTGCCTTATTTGGGTAACATTAATTTTGGTATTGTAGGCGAACCAACAAAATTAGAAATGGCAGTTGCAGAACGAGGCTTAATGGTAATAGATTGTACTGCTAATGGTCGTGCCGGGCATGCTGCACGTAACGAAGGTGAAAATGCGTTGTACAAAGCGGTTGACGATATTAATTGGATACGTAATTATCAGTTTGAAAAAGTAAGTGATTTATTGGGCGAGTCAAGATTAACGGTTACTGTTATTGAAACTGAAAATAAGCAACATAATGTGGTACCATCACAATGCAAATTTGTGATTGATGTACGTGTAAATGAGCTATACACTTTTGAGGAAATTTTAGAAGCATTGAAACATAATTTAAAGAGCCAATTTAAGCCACGTACTACTAGAATGAAATCAACCTCAATAGCTTTAGATCATCCATTGGTAAAAGCTGGTATGGCTTTGGGCAAAGGTTATTACGGCTCGCCAACTACTAGCGACAAAGCTTTAATGCCTTTTGCTACTTTAAAAATGGGGCCAGGTGATAGTGCAAGAAGCCACACTGCTGATGAATATATTTATGTAGCTGAAATAGAAGATGGCATTGCAACTTATATTAAGTTGCTTGAACAAATTATTAGATAGTTGCAGCTTTCTAGTAAATCTAAACGAAGTAAATGACCTAAAATCTGTAACTAGTAACCTGAAAGTAGTAAGCCGAAACAATTATGAAACTCTGGCAAAAAGATACCGCCTCATTACAAGAAGTAGAAACTTTTACTGTTGGTAAAGACCGTGAAATGGATTTATTACTAGCACCATACGATGTGTTGGGTAATATTGCACATGCTAAAATGCTGGCCACCATTGGTTTATTGACTATTGAAGAGAAAGATATTTTGGTAAAAGAATTGCAAAGTATTTATCCAAGCACACAAGATGATAGCTTCAAAATTCAAGAGGGTGTTGAAGACGTTCACTCGCAAATAGAGTTTTTATTGACTGAAAAATTAGGTGAAGTTGGTAAAAAAATTCACTCGGCAAGAAGTAGAAACGATCAGGTTTTGGTAGATTTAAAATTGTTTTTGCGTAGCGAAATAGAAACATTGGTAAATACAATTATACCATTTTTTCAACTTTTACAAAATCAAAGCGAAGCGTTTAAGAATGATTTGTTACCTGGCTATACACATTTGCAATTGGCCATGCCATCTAGCTTTGGGCTGTGGTTTGGTGCTTATGCCGAGGCCTTGGTAGATGATGTAATTACGTTACAATCTGCCTATAAAATAGTTAATAAAAACCCTCTGGGTTCTGCGGCTGGTTATGGCTCGTCGTTTCCTATTAATAGAAAATTAACGACAGAATTGTTGGGTTTTGATAACTTAAATTACAATGTAGTATATGCCCAAATGTGTCGTGGTAAGGCAGAGCGTATTACCGCACAAGCATTGGCAAATGTGGCCGATACATTAGCAAGATTAAGTATGGATATGTGCTTGTACTTAAACCAAAACTTTGATTTTGTATCTTTTCCTACAGAGCTAACAACTGGCAGCAGCATTATGCCACACAAAAAAAATCCCGATGTTTTTGAATTAATTCGCAGCCATTGTAACCGCATTAAGGCTTTACCAAATGAAATAACCATGATGACTACCAACTTGCCAAGTGGCTATCATCGTGATTTGCAGTTGCTAAAAGAACATTTGTTTCCTGCCTTTAAAACATTGAAAGATTGTATTGCAATGGCAACCTTAATGTTGAGTAATATTACTGTGAAAAAAGACATCGTTACCAACGAAAAATATCAATACATTTTTAGCGTAGAAGAAGTAAACAAACTGGTATTAAAAGGTGTGCCTTTTAGAGATGCGTACAAGCAAATTGGTCGTGGTATTGAAGCTGGTAAATTTGAATATTCAACCGAAGTGAATCACACACACGAAGGCTCAATTGGTAATTTATGCACAAAAGAAATTAAAGCCATGATGGACGAAACACTTGCTACATTTGGCTTTGAGAAAGTACATTTAGCCATTAATAACTTATGCGAATCAAGAGTTAAAAGTTAGTCAACAGCATTAGTGCTACTGCTATTTTGCCATATAGGTGTAATTTCAGTCCATTTTCCGACCTCACT
>JAYVNQ010000321.1:0-2734 GCA_043758365.1 Chitinophagales bacterium | reverse complement strand
TAACGATACCACTGCATTATTTAAAGCAGCATTTGCGTTAATGATATCAACTGCTGCTTGGGTATAATCAGCCTGAGCTTCTTGCAGTTGGCTTTGTAGTTCAGCATCATCCAACTCTACAACCAATTGACCAGTTTTTACGCTATCATAATCTTTAACAACAATGCTTTTTACATAGCCTGCAACTCTTGGTAACACTGGTGTTATTTGAGTTTCAATTTGTGCATTATCGGTTGTTTCGTGCGTTAATGCAAAGTTTACTTGCTTGTAGCCAAAGTAGCCACCAACAAGTAATACTATTGCTAGAATAACTGGTCGTAACGGGAATTTCTTTTTTTGGTTTGGTGCTTGTTCCATTGTATAATTATTGTGTTTATATTAGTTGATTAGTAGGTGTGAGTTCATCATTTGTTTCAAATGGTTGGTGATGCGTTTTCTAAAAACCTCGTCTTGGTAAGGCTCGTGTTCAGTCGGCTTATCCAATAATTTATTGCACATATTTTTAGAGAGCATTATTTGATTTACGGTACCAATAATAGATGCTACTGTAAGCATGGCGTCTACTTTTTTAAAAACTTTTCGTTTGATACCTTTTTCAATAATAGCTGCAAAATTTTTGGCATTTCCAGCTAAAGTTTGAGTTAAAAACTCGTGTAACTCTTTACGGTTATTAGCCATCAATTCCTTGTAAAGTACTTTATGAAAATTAGGATGAGATAATAAACGTTCAACATAATCTTCTATCAACACATGTACTTTATCTATTTCAGTTATTGTTTTATTAGCCTCTAATTCCTCTATCCTATCCTTCATGTAAGACGCCTTTTTCTCTACAATCGTCTCAATCAATTTTTCCTTACTGCCAAAATAATAATTGACCATAGCAATGTTTACATCGGCAACTTTGGCTAAATCTCTAATACTTGTTGCCTCAAAACCCTTTTCAGCAAAGAGTTTCATGGCATGTTCAATAATGTGTTGCTTTTTATCGGTTATCATTCTATTACTTTGAAAATGCAAATATTAAACAATCGTTTGAATTAAACAAACGTTTGATTAATATTTTTGTTCACAATTTCAAAAAAATAATATTCTGTTAATACACCAATTACCAACTTCGTATTTGCTATCTATTGCTATTATTATGCAAGCCAAACAATTTGGAAACGATTTTTTATGGGGTGTTGCCATATCTGCCGCTCAAAACGAAGGGGCTTATAATGTAGATGGGAGAAGCCTATCTATTTGGGATGCTTTTGCCAAACGGTAAGGTCAAATAAAGGGTGGTGATAAGCCACAAAATTGCTGCGATTTTTATTACAGATATAAAGATGATTTATTATTGGTAAAGGCTTTAGGCTTTAAGGTGTTCCGCTTTTCAATTTCTTGGAGCCGAATCTTGCCAGAAGGCATTGGCAGGGTAAATAAAGAAGGTATTACATTTTACAATAAAGTAATTGACGAATGTTTGTTACTCGGTTTAACGCCTTACATAACTTTATATCATTGGGATTTACCACAAGCCTTAGAAAAAGAAGGTGGCTGGGCAAGCCATCAATTACTAAAATGGTTCTACCGCTTTGTAACCGTTTGTGCAGAGGAATTTGGTGATAGAGTAACAAATTGGATTGTACTAAACGAGCCGATGGGGTTTACAAGTTTGGGCTATATGATTGGTAAACATGCCCCTGGCAAAATTGGGCTTGATTATTTTTTACCAGCGGTACACAATGCAGTGATGGCCCAAGCTGAAGGCGGTAGAATATTAAAAAATTTAGTCCCCAAAGCACATATTGGCACTAGCTTTTCTTGCAGTGAGGTAATGCCTTACACCAATAGAGATATTGATGTGCAAGCAGCTAAACGTGCTGATATTTTACTCAATAGATTGTTTATAGAACCAGCACTTGGTCGTGGTTATCCTGAAGATCCAAACTTTCCATTTTTAGATAGATTGGTATTGCACAATAAAGCTTGGAAATACACTGATAAAATGGGTTTCAATTTTGACTTTATTGGCATTCAAAATTACTTTGCCATAACGGTAAAACACAACGCATTAATTCCGTATTTACAAGCAAGCGAAGTAAGTGCTAAAACACGTAAAGTACCAGCAACAGCTATGGGCTGGGAAATAAATGCAGACAGCTTTTACCGCATGATTAAACGCTTTTGGTTGTATGGCAGTGTAAAAGAAATTATTGTAAGTGAAGGTGGTGCTTACTTTAAAGATGAAATAATGAATGGTGTAGTAAACGATGCCCATCGTATTCAATATTTTTAAGATTATTTACATGCCATGCTAAAAGCTAAACAAGAAGGTGTAAATGTGAAAGGCTATTTTGCTTGGACTTTGATGGACAATTTTGAATGGAGTGAAGGCTTTAAAGCCCGTTTTGGCTTAGTACATGTTGATTTTAAAACGCAATTACGCACCATAAAAAACTCTGGCTATTGGTGGCGAAGCTTTTTAACAAAATAATTGGCATACAACATCTCTAAATAAGGCATGTAACTTTTGTACATTGTGCCAATCTTAAAAAAATATAGACACGAGTTTTTTTGTGTGCTCAAAACATCAATTAACAAGTATCATTAAATTAAAATTTTACACTTTTCATGGAAAAAAAACTAATTAATCAAATTGCCATTGTTACAGGTGCAAGCAGTGGTATTGGGGCTGGCGTTTCTAAAAGCTTGGCAAATGCTGGTGCAACTGTAGTTGTAAATTATC
>JAYVNQ010000320.1:0-2736 GCA_043758365.1 Chitinophagales bacterium | reverse complement strand
AAATGTAAATGATTATTAAACGCATTTAATTCAATTCCTACTTCCTGTGCCTGAACAGTTTCCCATTTTAAATCAGGACTAGGTTCATAGGCATTTACTGCGGCAAAATAAGAAGTAGTACCAAATACTGCTGAAGTTCCAGTATTCAAGTTTGGATAAAAAGGATAATTGATTGGATTACCGTCCAAGTAAGAGGCCGTTTGATTACCCAATACACCAATGGATGCTTTTAGTTTAAGAAAATTGATACCTCTGATAGGCTGCATGAATTTTTCTTTTGTTAAATCCCATGCTGCACCTAAAGCCCAAAATTTTTGGTGACGATTTTTAGTGGGTATCTGTGAAGAGCCATCATCTCTCAAAGATGCATTCAAAAAATATTTTCCTTTGTAGTTGTATAATAGCCGTCCCAATACGGAAGCTGTAGCATACTCACTTTGACTAGAGCTTGCTAACGTGGTAGCAGGATCATTAAACTGGGTACTTATATACCAAAATCTTTTATCGTCTGGTATTGGTAAAGCATTACCGTTTGTAAAGGGTTTTGCGAGACCACTACGGTTAAAATTACTGAAGTAATATGTAGTAATACCTGCAGTGGCAGTTAAGTTATGATCGCCAAAACTTTTTTTGAAAGTTAAAATATGGTCTTGCTGAAACTTCCTATACGTATTATCATCTTCACTTAACTGTGTTTTTGAATTGTAGAGATAAGGTTTGTTGGTTAATGGGTTGTAGGCATAATATAACGGTGAATATTGCCTGTTATTCACATTACTTATATCTGCATAAAAAGTGGGTCTAAAAGTAAAATATTTAAGAAAATTAAGTTCCCCATAAAAACTACCTACAGTTCTGTATTCTATATTCACCCGTTTGTTCCAAGTATTTTCTACTTCTAATAAAGGATTGATAACACCTGAATTTTGTAGAGCCACATTTAAACCAGAATATATATCGGCATTAATGCTGTCTCCACCATAAGGATTTGCCACACGGAAGTTTTTAGTACCGGAAGAAATCTGAGGCATTGTTTTTCTTGCAGCATCTAGTACACCACCTGCACCAAATGGGTTATTTTGCCTTGAGGCGTTAAGTGTTACCCCAATTTTTATGGCCTTATTTAGCTTAAATTCATCGCTGAATGACAGCGTCATTCTTTCTAATTTTTCATGCTTAATAATACCTTCATCTGCTATGTAGCCGAATCCTAAATTAAATCTATTTTTTTCAGTAGCACCAGAGATACTTAAGTTGTTAGTATTAAATTTACCTGTTCTTGTAACGGCATCAATCCAGTCTGTATTTGCAGTTAAAGCAGAATAATTAGGTGTAGCAACCCCATCATTTGCATTTTCTTCGGCAAACAGCAAGTTAAATTGGTCAGAATTGGCGAGTTTAATTTTATCTACTAACTTTTTAAAACCATAAGTTGAATTGAAGTTAACCGACACTTGACCGGCTTTTGCTTTTTTAGTAGTAATGGCAATAACACCAGTAGCACCTTTAACTCCAAATATGGCTAAAGATGACGGGTCTTTTAAAATTTCTATCGATTCAATATCGTTTGCATTAAGATAGTCAATATTATCATTAAAAATACCATCAACAACATAAAGTGGATGCACTTGACCAATACTTACAGTACCTCTTATCCTTATATCAGGCGCACTACCCGGTGTACCATTATTAACAACAGAAAGCCCTGCAACTCTTCCCTGCAATGATGCAACGGGATTTGTATTGGGTTTATCAGCAACATCTTTCCCAGATATTTTTACAATAGACCCTGTTAAATCTCTCTTACTAGCAGTACCATACCCAATTACTACCACTTCTTCAGTCTCTTTAAATGATGCAAGTAGCTTGATATCAATAACCGAACGACCACTAACTTTAACTTCCAGCGGTTCGTAACCAATACTAGTAATTAGCAAGGTTGCGTCATTATTAACTGTTATGGTATAGTTACCATTATTGTCGGTAGATGCTCCAATGCCGCTGCCTTTTTGCTGTACTGAGGCACCAGCAATAGCCTCACCATTTGCTCCTGTTACTCTTCCCGTTACTTTAATTTTATCGTTGGAAGCTTTGTTGGTCGTAAAAACGGTCACTTCATTATTATCTAGCAGTTTGTAATTAACATTACTACTATTAAAAAATTTGTTACGCAATTCGGAAATGGACAAATCTTGCAACGAAAAATTTATTTTGGCTTTCGATGCATTAGTAATCTCAATTTGTTTAGAGTTGATGTTAAATCGCTGCCCTATTACTGGGTTTGCTTTTACTTGCAAACTGGTAGCGACTAAAATAACAATGGCTAACTTTAAAACAAGAGGTGTTTTTAGAAGTATTTCTAGCCTGTGTTGACCGCGAAGTACACTTTTTTTCATATGTTGCGTTTAATCGTTAAAAAAATACAAGCGTATCTAAACCAGAAATTGCTATACTTATTGTTACAGTTTTTTGCGATATACTGTAGCATGTCATTTTTCTAATCATTTTCTAATGCAATCTACAGTAAAAATTTTGGTATTGTTAATTTATTCACAATTAATTTTAGTAGTGATTCAAAATGTATGCTGTTTTTTAGGCAGCGTTTCTATGTTGTATATAGGTTTTAATACTTCCATTGTGCATATCATCTTTTTTGGAAAAGCACACTGTTTTTCTGGCCAATCTTTTCAAGTGTGTTCTAAAATCTCTGTTCCTTCTTTCAATATGTGTGGTTTT
>JAYVNQ010000319.1:0-8571 GCA_043758365.1 Chitinophagales bacterium | reverse complement strand
ATAATTGATATTTTAGGGTGTAGTCAAACTTTTAGTTACAATAAATAATAGCGCCAATGAAATATAGTAATTACTGCAAAAAGTACTTTAACCTGTATATTTATAGTAGGTATTGGTGTTAATTACCAAAACATTTTGTCGATTTAGTATTTACTGCAAAAAAGAGTTGATTATGGAAAATCCACAATTACAACATCAATTTTTTGAACATATTAAGGGCAGTATTGCACCCAACAAATCGATGGTAGATGAAGTAGCAACCATACTAAACATTAGTAACGACAGTGCTTACAGAAGAATTAGAGGTGAAAAACAATTATCGTTTGAAGAGATTAAAACATTGGCTGGTCATTTTAAAGTATCGGTAGACCAATTATTACACTTACAGTCCGACTCATTTATTTTCTCAGGTAGAATAACCAATAATTCAGATTTCAAGTTTGAGGAATGGCAAAAAAATGTGCTACTTCATCTGCAAACTATTGCAACCTTTCAACCGAACCATTATTACTATTTAGCTAAAGAAATACCTTTTCTGTATTACTATATGATACCAGAAATAGCCGCTTTTAAATCTTACTTCTTTTTAAAATCAATCTTGTTTTATGAGGATTGGAAAACAGCTAAGTTTTCATTAAGCGATACGTATTTTACACAGTATCATAATCTTTGGCGCACCATAAGCAATACCTATGCATCAATACCGGGTACCGAAATTTGGAGCATTGAAAATATTACAAGCACTATCCATCAAATAGAATTTTACTTGGTTACTGGTGCTTTAACATCGGCAGACGATGCTTTAATTTTGCTAGATAAATTAACTGAATTAGTTAATCACATTGAGGTTCAAGCTGAATATGGTGTAAAACTAAAGTACCAACAAAAGCCCACAGATACGCTACCAAAATATCATCTATTTGCAAATGAATTAATAATGGGTGATAATATGCAATATATGGAACTAGGTAATAAGCGAGTAACTTACATCAATCATAGCGTTATTAATTTCATTATGACTCATGATGAGGCATTTAATAACTATACTAAAAAAACATTCGATATTATTTCTCAAAAATCTACACCAATTAGCAATACCAACGAGAAAGAAAGAATTGTTTTCTTTAACAATTTGAGAAACAAAATATGCAGTGCAAAACAACGTATTAAATAATGCTTCGCAGAAATATCACAAACACTTTTAACTAATCTATAACACCCATTACTTTACTAAATTTGGCGTACTAAATAAATAATTATGCGTTGGATAATTGTGCCGTTATTATTGGTGTGTTCACACAGTTTTTCGCAGTGTAAAACCTATAGGCTAATGGTCAATGGCGATACAATGAACTGTACCGATAACAAAAACTTGAAGCAAGGCAAGTGGAAAATTAGGGTTGAAACCTTACGTGGCGAACCGGGTTTTGAAGAGGAAGGCGAGTTTAAAAATAATAATAAAGAAGGGCCTTGGCGAGTGTATAATTTATTGGGCGATTTTATTGCCCTTGAAAATTACCGTTGGGGTTTTAAAGATGGCATCAGCCAATACTATTCGTTGGCAGGTTTAGAGCATGAGGAAAGTTGGCGTGCCATTAATCCATCGCAACCCTTTGATACAATTGATGTACCCGATGTTATTGACCAATATAAAATTATCAGGCGGGTTATAAAACGTGAAGGCGATGCTTACAAAAATGGTATCTGGAAATTTTATAGACCTGGCTCTTTATCGTTGTTACGTACCGAAACCTACGATATGGATAAAATAGTAATTCCAAAAGTTGAGGGGCAAAAAACAATAGCCGATACCACCGCTATAAAAGCGCCACAAAAAATAAAAACAAAAGAGATATTAAATTTTGAAAAAAAGAATTCTGGTAAAAAAGTTATTAAAATTAGAGATGGCAGAACAGGGGGCTAGAGTTACAAGTCATAAGTTTTAAGTTACAAACAGCTCTTGAGTAAGTTATTCAAGGGCTGTTTTTTACTAATAAAATGATAGGTTATTTTAAATCATCACTACCAAAACTTAAAGGCAGTAATAATGATGCTTGTGGAATGATGTAAACCTTGCCTTCCAAACCCCCTAAAATTAAACGCATAGGCTGCTTTACTCGGCTTTCAAACTCAGCTAAAGTTTGCCTACAAATACCACATGGCGAAGCAGGTTTTGTACTGCTACCATTTTTATTATCGTAGGTAATAGCCATTGTTGTAATAGCCACATTTGGATACAATGAAGACGCAACAGACAACAACGTTCTCTCTGAGCAAATACCCACTGGATAACTAGCATTTTCTTGGTTAGTCCCAAACACAATTTCTCCGTTTCCCAGCTTTGCAACTGCTCCAACATGAAAGTTAGAATATGGTGCATACGCAATTTTTGTAATTTCTTTTGCTTGTTGCAATAAGGCCGCATCCTCAAGCGTTAAATCATTGATGGAATCGTAAACTTCGTATTCAAAACTTGATGTCATGTTTTAATGTAATAATTGAATGATGTGATAATTGGCTAATATCAAATGACTTATTGACCAATAACTATTGACTATCAACCCTTATTTAATAAACCTAAATATACGGCTAAAACGTGGGCCATTTTCCCAACTAAACCAGATAAACGATGCCTTACCAACCACATTGGTTTCTGGCACAAACCCCCAGTAACGGCTATCTTGGCTATTGTGACGGTTATCACCCATCATCCAATAATAATCGTATTTAAAAATGTATGAAGTTGTTTCTTTTCCGTTAATGAAATATTTGCCGTTAACCTCTTCAAACTTATTGCCTTCGTAGGTTTCAATGGCACGTTTATATAGATTTATATTATCTGGTTTTAGGGTAATGGAAGCTCCTTTTTTAGGTATCCATAACGTTCCAAAATTATCAGTTCGCCAATTGTGAAAGCTATCGTAAGGATATGTTTGTGCATCTACTTCTTGCCTAACCATGCTTACAACAAAAGGAAGTTTTTTAACCTTGGCAGCATCTTCAGCACGCATGGTAAATGAATATTGGTTGGCAATCCCCATCGGCTTAAACTCTAAATTATCATCTTCTTTTGTCCATAAATTTAATTCATTTTTTAAATACTCTTCTGTAAAACCTGTACCATTTGTGGTAACTGTGTAACCAGTTTGGGCATCTTTAAAAGGTTCAGAAGCTGCACCATTTACATATAATAAACCATCTTTAATTACAATACTATCGCCAGCAATTGCCACACAGCGTTTAATGTAATTGTCGGTTTTATCCATAGGATGAACTAGTATTTCATGTTCTGCCATTAAAGCCGCCCTATTGCCATTATAAGTTTGCCGCAACACATCATAATAAGGCACTGCAGAACCATAACCGGGCTCGTTAATAATGGTATCGCCAGCAGGAAAATTGAACACCACCACATCATTTCGCTTAACTGGTGTGTAACCCGGTATGCGGTCATATTTTAATTGTATCCATTTTAAATAGGAAGGTGTAGTTGTAGAGAATGGCAAAAAGTTATGTACAAAGGGAAAACTCAATGGCGTTTGAGGAATTCGAGGTCCATAAGCCACTTTATTTACAAACAAAAAGTCGTTGATCCGTAATGTTTTTTCCATACTACCCGTTGGAATAACATAGGCTTCAAAAACAAAGGTTCTTATGATAGTTGCAGCCACAATTGCAAATACACCAGCATCAATCCACTCACGTTCGGCTGGCTTGTGGTAATGTTTTAAAGTTTCTTTACCGTACCATTTTTCTTTTTCTGAAAATCCTAAATAAGGAAAATAAATAAAGGGCAAAAAGACTGTTAAAATATGAGCAATGAGGTTTACTTTTTTAAAGTGCATTACCCAAATAATGGTAATCCAAATAGTAATAAACTGTCCTGCAATAGGTACTAACTGAAACCAAAACCACGCTTTTTTAATTTCGCATTTTTCTACAATTAGCCAAGTATTGTAAAATGGTACTAACGCCTTCCAAGGTTCGATGCCTGCTTTTTTAAACATGCCATACATACCAACGTGCCAACCAATAATACCAACAATAAATAAAATTAAGCCCATGATTATTTTTTAAGTGCCACAAAAATAAAGGTATCAAGCAGCAAATAAGTGCTTTTAATTTGTTAAGAAGTTGAGAAGTATTTCACGCGAAGAACATAGAGGATACCACGAAACAAAGTATTAGATAAATGTAAAAGCATTGATAGCAACAAACCTAAGTGTACTTTGTCTTCTTGGTTACTTTGTGTGAAACAATTGTACACCAAACTTCTCTCCTACTTGCTTTAAATCATCTATCACAGATTGTAATAATGGAATACCATTTGCCATTCTTATAGCTTCCATTTCTCGTTCAGGATCACCAGGAATTAAAACCTTTTCGTGACTAAGTGCTGGTGTTGCATTTCTAAACCTTGTAATCCAATTATCCATATGCTGTTTAAATTCAACGGCTGGCCTAAAGGCATCAACACGCATGGCACCAAAAAAATGACCTAACCCTTGCCCTGGCTGGTTTTCAGGCAAGGGAATATATGCAGGAAATGGAGGTGCCCAAGGCCCATAACTGGCACCACTTAACACGGCGGAAAAAATATCTACAATACTACCAAGTGCGTAACCTTTATGGCTACCATGTTCTCTATCGCTACCCAATGGCAATAATGCCCCTTGCTTTTTTAAAATATTCGCATCGTTGGTGTCATTACCATCTTTGTCCTGTACCCAACCATTAGGGGTATCTGCATTTTTGCGTTGCAATATTTCAAGCTTCCCATTAGCTGCGGTGGTGGTTGCAAAATCAGCTACAAAAGCAGGTTGGTTATCCGCAGGAATAGCCACTGCAATTGGATTGGTACCCAGCATTTTTTCAATACTAAAAGTTGGTGCAACTAAGGCACTTGCATTAGTCATGGCAATGCCAATCATATCATTATCTAAAGCCATCATGGCGTGATAACCAGCAATACCAAAGTGGTTGCTATTTTTTACACTTACCCAACCAGTACCTACATTTTTAGCTTTATCAATAGCAACTTGCATGGCATAAGGTGCTACTACTAAACCCAATCCTGCATCACCATCAACCACAGCGGTACTTGGTGTTTCATGAACAATTTTTATATCTGGCGTTGCATTAATACGCTTGGCTTCCCACAGCCTAATATAGCCACTTAACCTTGCCACACCATGGCTATCGATACCTCTAATATCTGCTGATAGTAAGGCTTTAGTGGCAATTGCTGCATCAACATGGCTACAACCAATACCTATAAAAACCGATTGTGTAAATTGAAATAATTGCTGGTAAGAGAAAGTAACTTCCATGAGATATGAGTTATGAATTATCAGTTATGAGTTTGGGACAAGCTATTTACATTATAATTATATGTAACACTTATAATTCATAACTCATAACTATTTTAAAACGGCAAATCATCCAAAGGCTCTGTTAATTCATTAGCCGATGGTGCAGCAGGCCTGTTATAATTTTGCTGTGGTTGTGATGGTGGTTGCTGATAGTTTTGTTGAGGTGCAGGTTGTTGGTAATTATTGTTATTGTAATTACCGCTGTTATTAGCTTCACCTTCGGCTTTGCCACCAAGCAATTGAATACTTAAAACCCTTAGTGCTAAAGTTGCTCCATTTCTGCCATCTGCTGTAGTGTAAGTTCTAATATCTGGATTGCCTTCGGCATAAACCTGCGTACCTTTTTTAAGATATGGTGCAATAGCCACTCTGTCCGTCCAATAAGCACAATCTACCCAAATAGTTTTATCTTTAGAATTGCCTTGCGCATCCTTTAATTTTTCGGTATGGGCAACTGAAAAGTTAATTACCGATTTTCCATTTACATTGTTTACAATGGCATCTTTGCCCAAATGACCAATAACGTTAAGCTTAATCATAATAATAAAATTTTGTGCATTAAATAAGGAGAATAAAAATAGGTAAATAATTGTGCGAAGCAAGATTTTATAGGATTGATGGAATTAAAGGGATAAAAAACTCAATCATTGTAGTCAATAAACCCTAAAAAAAATATAGTTCGGACAAAAGCCCAATAAAGTATCAAACCGCCGCAGTGTGCGACGCAACGATGCCAAATAGTACTACTAAAGCTGGTTACAAAAAGATCTATCAAAAGAATCAACTTTTAAAATTGTGTTAGGTTAGTATTAAACTATCAACCCCACACTTTAAACTTGTTTTCAACCTGTTATATTTGCGGCCTATGCATTATGTTTCTGCCGAAGGGCTTACAAAAAGTTTTGGGGTTAATCCACTATTTAACAATATTTCATTCCACATTAACGAGGGCGATAAAATTGCTTTGATTGCCCGAAATGGCGTTGGAAAATCTACTTTATTACGCATTTTGGCAGGGCAAGAAACGCCAGACAAAGGCAAATTATTTATTAATAAAGATGTAACGGTGGCCTTGTTTGAGCAAGAGCCAAAGTTTGATGAAACCAAAACTATTTTAGAAAATATTTTTAGCAGCAACCACCCTATTATGAAAGTAATGCGTGAATATGAAGCTGCTATTGAGGCTGATGATGGCGAAAAAATAACGGATTGTATTGGACAAATTGATGAACTTAATGCATGGGATTATGAAGCCAAAGTGCAACAGATTTTGGCTAAACTAAACATCCACCATTTGCAAAATGTGGTAAGTAGTTTAAGCGGTGGACAACGTAAACGTGTGGCTTTGGCTAAAACATTGATTGATATTGGGTTTGAGCATCAACACACCATGTTGATGATGGATGAACCCACCAACCACTTGGATGTAGCGATGATTGAATGGCTAGAAAATTATTTATCGCAAGAAAGTATTACGTTGCTATTGGTTACCCACGATCGTTATTTTTTAGATGCGGTGGTGGATGAAATTTGGGAATTGGAGCGTGAAAATATGTACACTTATGTTGGAGATTACGAGAATTATGTAGAGAAAAAAGCTGCCCGTATAGAAAGCGAATTGGCAAGCATAGACAAAGCTAAAAATGAGTTTAGAAAAGAGCTTGAATGGATGCGTAAGCAACCAAAAGCCCGTACTACAAAAAGTAAAAGCCGGCAGGATAATTTTTACGAAGTTGAAGCCAGGGCAAAACAAAAAATAGAAGATGACCAAGTACAATTACAGGTAAAAATGAGCCGGTTGGG
This sequence comes from Chitinophagales bacterium, assembly GCA_043758365.1. Lineage (GTDB taxonomy): Bacteria > Bacteroidota > Bacteroidia > Chitinophagales > Chitinophagaceae > Parasediminibacterium. Next base: position 1,396 of record JAYVNQ010000319.1, on the reverse strand, counting down.
TGGTAAGATTATTGAGATGAAAAAAGTGTATAAAAGCTATGGCGATTTGCCCATTTTAAAAGGCTTCGATTATACATTTAGCAAGGGCGAACGCATTGGGGTAATTGGTAAAAATGGTGTTGGTAAAAGTACTTTCTTAAATATTTTATTAGGCTTAGAACCCGTGGATAGTGGCAAAGTGAACGTTGGTGAAACGATTGTTTTTGGTAATTTTTCGCAGCAAGGTTTGGTGATAAAAGAGAATGTGCGAGTGATTGAGTTCGTAAAAACATTTGCAGAAAATTTTCCACTAGCAAACGGCGGAAGCCTTAGTGCATCGCAGTTTTTAGAGTTATTTTTATTTACACCAGATAAGCAATATACTTATTTAAACAGCCTTAGTGGCGGTGAGAAAAAGCGGTTACAATTACTAACTATTTTATTTACCAACCCAAACTTTTTAATATTAGATGAGCCTACCAACGACTTGGATTTACCAACATTGGCGGTGCTAGAAAGATTCTTAACTGAGTACCAAGGTTGCGTACTAATTGTAAGCCATGATAGGTATTTTATGGATAGATTGGTAGATCACTTATTTGTGTTTGAAGGTGATGGCGTTGTAAGAGATTTTCCAGGTAATTACACTTTGCTTAGGCTAGAGGAAAAGGAGAAAGAAAAGGAAAAAAAAGTTGATGGTGGGCAGTTGATAGTTGATACCAAAAAAGCAATAGAACCTGTTGCTAACAATCAACCAACAACTACCAACAACCAACGTAAACTGAGCTTTAAAGAGAAGACCGAATTTGAGCAACTAGAAAAAGATATGCCAAGATTAGAGGCTGAAAAGGCAACCATTACGCAACAAATGAGTGTTGGCAATTTAGGTTTTGAGGAATTACAAAAACTAAGCGACCGATTAATAGCAATAGATGCAGCCTTAGAAACCAAAGAATCTAGGTGGTTAGAATTGAGTGTCTGAACCATTATTTAAAATATTTGAATTAAAGAGAAATGAAAAGGGATTAATGCTGCACAAATTGCATCATTAATCCCTTTTGTTTTTTAAATCCTACAAAATCCAGATTCAAGCAAATTCTATTTATCCAACGATTTTAACCAGTCTATAACTCCTTCGCGGGTTTTGCCAGTTTTTTGTTGAATCCGTCCGTAAAGTTCATCTTCTTTACCCTCTTCGTGTTTTAAATCATCGTCTGTTAATTCAGCGTAAGCTTGCTTTACTTTACCTTTTAATTCGTTCCATTTTCCTTTTAGTTCTAAGCTGTCCATAATAATATTTTTTGGTAATTAAAATAAATAAGTAGTCTGTCATAATTAACTTATAAAATCCCAAACATTTTAGTGTATAAATTCAGTGTATTTGGTGATTTCTTCGGTCAGAATTAGTATAAGATAA
>JAYVNQ010000318.1:0-8607 GCA_043758365.1 Chitinophagales bacterium | reverse complement strand
ATGATTTGCTTTCGTCTGTAAATGCTATTTCTATTGATTTTCTACCCACATACTTCTAAACGATCTTTTTATAAGTTAATTTTGACAGAATACTTAATTAAAATTGTTTGCACTTAGTTCATGCAAAGGTCACTCACTGGAACGCTTTGTACATTTTGCAACTTTTATCTAAGCCTAAATAGTTCACAGAAACAAACAAGGCAACAGCCGCAAATATTGCAGTGCGTTCTTTGTTTACTTGAATCCTTTTTTCCTTTTGGTGAAACTTACTTAAACAACATAAATAACACTGCATTTAGTTATAAAATTTTGAATTATAAGCAATGTAAAAACGTAGCGTTGATTGTATCCTTTGTTCCTTTGTGTGAAATCTTACTCACAAAAAATTTATCCTACTAAATTAATAGGATAACTTTATATTTGCCATCACAAAAAAATAAAATTATGAGTCTACGTCTCGGTGATACTGCACCAAACTTTCAAGCAAAAACTTCTATTGGCGATATTGATTTTTACGAATACCTGAACAAAGGTTGGGGAATTTTATTTTCTCACCCAGCAGATTATACGCCAGTTTGCACCACCGAACTTGGTAAAACTGCTTTGTTACAAGAGGAATTTGCAAAACGCAACGTAAAAGTATTGGCACTAAGTGTTGATGGTGTTGAGAACCATAAAGGTTGGATAAACGACATTAACGAAACGCAAAACGTAACCGTTGGCTTTCCAATTATTGCCGATGAGGATAGGGCTATTGCCACTGCTTACGATATGATTCATCCGAACGCTTCTGCAACAGCAACTGTGCGTTCGTTGTTCATAATTGCACCAGATAAAACGGTTAAATTAATGATTGTTTATCCAGCATCTACTGGAAGAAATTTCAACGAAATTTTACGTGTGGTCGATAGCTTACAACTAACAGCAAATTACAGTGTAGCCACACCTGCCAACTGGCAAGATGGCGAAGATGTAATAGTGGTACCAGCTATTAAAACTGAAGATGCTATTGCTAAATTTCCTAAAGGTGTAACAGTTGTAAAACCTTACTTACGCTACACACCACAGCCTAATAAAGCTTAATTTTTTTGGGGTTATATTTTGGTTTTCGGCCTAGCTTGTAAGAGCTAGGCTTTTTTATATACTGTTTATTGCACAATGACATTGCTTTAATAAAAGCACATTAAAGTATCAAACCGTTACAGTGTGCGACGCAACTAAGTTTAATTGAAAAACAAATGTTGGTAACATAAAAAAGGTATAGACTTTTATAAGCCTGTACCTTTTTAGTACTTTTTAGAATAAATTTTATTTCACCGCTAATAAATCTACAAATTCAATAATTGGGTCTTTTGCCAACAATTCGGCTGCGTTAGCCATTAGGGCTTTGGCAATTTCGCCTTGTAAATGGGCACTTCTGCCATCTTCGGTTGTAAAGGTGTCAAAAATGCCAAATGTATTTTCATTAATTTGTAAACCATACCATCTAACGGTATCAGCTTCTGCTTGTGCCAGTGGCAATGCAGATTTTAAAAATTCTGCTACCACGGTTTCTTTACCGGGTTTAGCTTCAACTCTTGCTAACAATGCAAATTTTTCCATAATTGGTGTTTTAATTTTTTGTTTAATTAATTATTACGCTAATGCCAATATTTATTTACATGGCATTGTTGTTTTGCTGCAAATTAATTAACGAAATCGGAGGCCTTAAGGTTGTGCCTTTGCATTAATTTTTTATATCCGCCATCACCACAACACCTGGGTTACCTGCTGCAAATTGAATATGGCTTTTATCAAGATGACGAATTATTTCTAAATTTATTATCTCTCGCAGTGCTAAGAAATTAGCTAAGGTTTGATCCATGGTGGTGTAATAATTTACCTCAAAAACATGGGCATTTTTACCAGTTTCTCTTAAAAAAACCGAATAGCTTTCAATCTCATTTTTTTGTAAAATTTGTTTAATGGCAGGCGTTAGTATTTGCAATTGTTCAGCGGTTGTTGCTAAGCTAAGTTCTAACTGTAAAAAGCCTTTGCGTTGCGTACGAAGGCTAATATTATCTACAATACTATCTACCATTTGCTTGTTTGGTACCGATATAAAAGTTTTCTCGTCAGTTCGTATTCTGGTGCTGCGTAACCCTATTTTTTCAATTGTACCACTAAAGTTATTCACCTTAACAAAATCGCCTACGGTAAATGGTTTATCGAAGAAAATGATGAATGAAGCAATCAAATTTTCTAGGCTTTCTTTTGTAGATAATGCAATGGCAGCGCCAGCAATACTAAGACCTGTAATTAGGTTACCAATATTTTTATTTAGCGAAAAACGAAGGATTAATAAGATACCAATTAGCACCAAAATGGCTTTAAAAAAATCTTTAAAAAAGATGACTAATTGATTGTCTGTTTGATCATCGGATTGCAAGGCTTTTTCTTGTAATACCATGGCCATAAAATCTATTACTCTAAGACACAACCATATAAAAGATAGTATTAAAGCCATGGTACACAGGCCATCAACTATTTGGAACAACGATATTTTATAGACTTTAAAATCGATGCTTTTTGGATACTGTAATTTATCTAAAGCAATAAAAGCAATAACTAAAAATAAAAACAATTCTAGCGGTGGGATGATGAGGTTTACAAAAGCAGCTTTGTGTAAATTTTTGTTGCTTTTAGATATCAATTTGTATAAAACCGAAGCTAAATATTTTGAAATAAATCGCTTTAAAATGAGTGCTAAAAAAATAGCAAGCAGCGCCTGAAGATATAATGCAATGCTGTTGCCCCAAAAACTTGTTTGTAAAAAATTTTGCATGGTGCAATTTATAGTATGCTATAAATTTCTAACCCTTTTGTGGTTAAAATATACACTTTGTTTTGTTGTACAGTTACTTTTATGGCCGTTGAAATGTCCACAGATGAATTGGCTTTTATAAACTGCAATTGCTTTGGATTAGATGCGTAAAAAAAGCAACTATCTCTACCTCTTAAATAACTATCGGTAACCTGCACATCTTGCCAATTTGGTAAAGGATATTGATGTTTTAAACCACCGTAATAATCAAAAATTGTCCAACCTTTTCGTATGTTGTAGAGATACAATAACCCATTCATATCAATAATGCTTTGTGGTGTTGCGGCATCATCAAACAATAGTCTAAAGTCGGCAGTTTCCAATAAAAGTTTACCCGTTTCATCAATTTTTTTAAGCTTACTTTCTAGCTCGTCAAATAGCCAAATATTGTTATCGTAGCTTTGTGCAATGGCTTTTACTTGTAAAATATTCTGCTGCCGTAAGTTGATGGTATTTCTATTGCTGAGTTGCTTATCCAACATAATAATTGTTGCAAAATCTTTATAGTACACCAATATTTTTAATGGGTTACTAACATCAATAGTGTAAATATTGCCATAGTGTTTTACATCATTAAAATTGCCAACACTATCGAAATTATTATTTAGTTTTTTTATTTGATTAGAGGTAGTAATAATGAAAATATTACCAAGATTATCAACCGAAAAATTAGAAAAATTACCAACGATGGTTTTGGTAAGTTGTAGCCGTAAAGTACTATCAGTTGTGGCTTTCAAGAGATAGCTATAACTAAGTAGAATGAAAAATATTATAATTTTTAATCTAGCCATTTGTGCAATTGCATGTCATTACCATTAAACGATGCGTAAGTAAAGTTACGAATCCAATCGCCCAAATTAATATACCTACTTTTATCGTTTACTTCAATATCTAACGGCAAATGACGGTGCCCAAAAACCAAGAAATCGTAGTGCTGCTTTTGTAGCATTTCTTTACAATAAATAAGTAGCCATTCTTTATCATTACCTAAAAAATGCTCATCGCTGTTGCCAGTTTTTTGTTTGCTTTTAAGACTAAAATAATTTGCTAAACCCATGCCTAAAGTTGGGTGCAGTTGCCCAAACAACCAATTACAAAATGGGCTACGAAATATTTTTTTTATAAATTTATAGCCATGGTCTGCAGGGCCTAAACCATCACCATGGCCAATATAAAACTGCTTATTATTAAATGTAAAAGCCTTTGGTTGATGATAAATGGGGATGCCAAATTCTTGTTCAAAATAGCCATTCATCCACATATCGTGATTGCCTACAAAAAAGTGAATTTGAATACCATCATCAGTTAGTTCGGCAAGTTTACCTAAAATTCTAGTATAGCCTTTTGGCACAACAGTTTTATACTCGTACCAAAAATCAAACATATCGCCAACAATAAAAATTATCTGTGCATCGTGGCGGATAGATTCTAAAAATGCAACTACTTTTTTTTCACGCACCAAACTATCGGCAACATTGGGAGCTCCCAAGTGAAAGTCGGATAAGAAGTATATTTTTTTGAAGGGTAGTAAATCCATGCAATAAATATAGTGAGTTCAGTAGTATGCCTATCCATCAACCAAAAAGCAAAAAACCTCTTTTGGGCCGTGAACGCCAACTACCAAAGTTTTTTCAATATCAGCAGTACGGCTCGGGCCTGTTGCTAGGGTAATTAGCGAAGGAAGATTGAGGGTGTATTTGGTTTTTATAGATTGTAAACCATCTTTTATATCGTACACTAATTGGCTTGTGTAAGCAATGCAAATATGAATTGGGGCATATACACTTACAGTTCTACCGCTTTGTTGTGCAGAGCTTAAAACCATACTACCAGTACGTGCAACTAGGCTTTCGCAAGTGGTTATTGAAGCATCGCAGGTACTGAGATTTGTTGCGGTGAAATTGGTAAAGCCATTAGCCGATAGTTGCTCTTTCAAGTCATTTTCAATACAGTAAATATTTTTCCAACCACGCACATCCGCCAGTGCATTTAAATTGGCAACCACTTCCGCCATATCTGTACAAAAAGAAAATTTACCTAACAGTTTTGTAAAGTTTTCTGCAAACTCAACTTCTAACTCTTGGGTAAAAGGCAGAAAAACATTGTCGTTAGTGTTGCCACCAGCAAAAGGAACAGGCACTGGATTTACCAATGCCTGCCTAATTTTATTTAATATATTTTCTCTTGAATTACTCATCTCAAATTATGCAATGGTATTATCTCCAGAAATAGGAACAACTGTGGTTTCTGGCGGTGCAATAACAATTTCTGGCTCTGACTCTAATAATTTTTTAGGTTCGTAAGGTCGTTTGCCTATTAATAATTCCACATCACTTTTATGCAATACTTCTTTTGACAATAACTCTTTTGCCAATATTTCTACTTGTTCTTTTTTCTCTGTCAACAATGCCAAAGTTTGCTTGTAAGCTTTGTCAATAATGTTCTTAACTTCTTCGTCAATTATTTTACCTGTGCCTTCGCTGAAAGGTTTTGTAAAAGTATTTTCAGAAGTTGGATCATAGAAACTTACGTTACCAATTTTATCGCTCATACCGTAGGCAGTAACCATACCATAAGCCATTCGAGTAATTTGTTGTAAGTCGTTTGATGCACCAGTTGATATTTTTCCAAAGAAAATCTGCTCACTAGCACGACCACCAAGTGTCATGCAAATCTGATCCATTAATTGCTCTTCATTATATAAATATTGCTCAGTAGGTGTGTATTGGGCGTAACCTAAAGCCGCCGTACCTCTTGGTACAATAGTTACTTTTAATAAGGGATACGCATGTTCTAAAAACCAACCACACACTGCATGACCAGCCTCATGGTAAGCAATAATTTCTTTCTCATGAGGTGCAATAATTTTATTCTTCTTTTCCAAACCACCAATTACCCTATCAATAGCATCTTGGAAATCAATCATATCAACAGATTGCTTGTCTTTACGTGCAGCAATTAAAGCAGCCTCGTTACACACATTGGCAATATCTGCACCAGCAAAACCTGGGGTTTGCTCGGCCAGTTTAAACACATCTAATTTTTCAGATACTTTTATTGGCAATAAATGCACTTTAAAAATAGCTTCACGGCCTTTTACATCTGGCTTATCAATACTTATTTGTCTATCAAAACGGCCTGGACGCAATAATGCAGAATCCAATACATCTGGTCGGTTGGTTGCTGCTAAAATAATGATGCCTGTATCGCCACCAAAACCATCCATTTCAACAAGCAATTGGTTTAATGTGTTTTCACGTTCATCGTTGCTCATCATCATATTCTTACCACGAGCCCTACCTATAGCGTCAATTTCATCTATAAAAATAATACAAGGTGCTTTTTCACGAGCCTGTTTAAATAAATCTCTTACACGACTAGCGCCAACACCTACAAACATTTCTACAAAATCGCTACCGCTAAGGCTGAAGAAAGGTACTTGAGCTTCGCCAGCCATGGCTTTTGCCAATAAAGTTTTACCAGTACCCGGTGGGCCAATTAGCAATGCACCTTTTGGTATTTTGCCACCAAGTGCTGTATATTTTTTAGGATTTTTAAGAAAATCAACAATCTCCATTACCTCAACTTTTGCTTCGTCTAAGCCTGCAACATCAGTAAAAGTGATGTTTACTTTGGTGCCGCCTTTTTCAAACAGGGTTGCTTTCGATTTACCAATATTGAAAATACCACCTGGGCCACCACCGCCACCTGGGCCACCACCCATTTTACGCATTAATAACACCCACAAACCCACAAACATAATAATGGTAATAATGAAGTTGATAACGCCACTGCTTAACCAATCTGGATCTTCACCAACTTCGGCTTTTAGTTCGCCTAAATTATTATCGGCACTAAATTTTGCCAATCGTTCTTCAAAAGCATTCCAATCCGTAACTTCAAACTGAAAAATAGGAGCAGCTTTTACTTTTTCTGAATCCCATTTTTTACCTAATTTTTTAATATAAAATTCCTTATTAATGCTGTCTGCTTTGATAAAAACCCTAACAATTTTTTTGTTGGTCACCTTATCAATCTTTGCCACATCGCCTTTAGCCAACATTTCTGTTTTAAATTCTTGCTCAGAGGTTTTGAGTAAATCTGGCTTCATGCTAATGAAATTAGAGCCAACTAATACTGCAAAAATGATAGCATATATCCAATAAATACTGAATTTAGGTGTTTTACGAGAAGGCTTATCGTCTGTGCCATTTACAGGTTGAAATGGAAATTTTGTAGGTTGTTTATCTTCTTTTGCCATAAAATACTTGCTAATTAGAATAAATAATGCTTGTACGGGTTAAAAGTTCAAAAACTGTGTGTTAAAAATCAATCGTCATGCCCTGTTGATACGGCATCGCTCCACATATCTTCTAAGTTATAAAACTTGCGTTGCTCTGGATGCATTACGTGTACAACAATGCTGATATAGTCTATCAAAATCCATTGCGAAGTGGTTTTACCTTCATGTTTATAAGGTATTTCGCCACAAATTTCTTTTACATTATATTCAATAAAATCAGCAATAGCTTTTACCTGCGTTACAGACGAGGCTTCGCAAATAATAAAAAAATCTGCAACTGCCTCAGGTATCTTCCGCAAATCGAGGCTAATAATATGTTCGCCTTTTTTATCTTTTATAGATGAGACAATGGCCTTAAAAAATTTTGAGTTACGTGTAATGCGTGTTACACTTTTTGGGCGGGTTTCTAAAACGGACAACTGTGACAACAATAAAAAATTTAAATGATTGTAATTAAGTGGAGACATTTGTGGCTGTGTTATATTTTACGAAGCTTAAATTTTTACAAAAAGCACTTTTAATAACCATCAACCGTCTTTTATCTTCGCACCAAAAATAATACTTCTTTGTTACCCAACGCAGCTAAAAAGCCAATAGGCAACCCATTTATACAATTTGATGCAATAGAAAGTACCAATAGTTATGCCATTGACATGCTACAAGCTAATTTGGCTGCACATGGCACTGCGTACTTCACCTATAATCAAACAGGTGGCAAAGGCCAACGTGGTAAGCAATGGATAACCGAACCGGGCAGCAATATTATTTTATCGGTTATGATAGATTGTTCTCCATTGGCAATACAACATCAATTTAGGTTAAGTGTAGCAGTAGCTTTGGCTTGCTACGATTTTTTCAGTGATTTTGCAGGCGATGAAACCTCGATTAAATGGCCCAATGATATTTATTGGCGTGACAGAAAGGCAGCAGGAATTTTAATTGAAAATATGATTCGGGGTAATAATTGGGCATGGGCAATTGTTGGTATTGGGATGAATATTAATCAAACAACTTTTTCTGGCGAAGCCAAAAATCCAGTATCGCTAAAGCAAATAACTGGGCAACATTTTGATGTTGTTGCAATGGCAAAAGCCTTGTGCGATTACCTAGAAAAGCGTTACCAGCAAATGATAACTGATGATTTTAATGTTTTGTTAGCCGAATATAACTTGCATTTATACAAAGCCAAGCAAACTGTAAGTTTAAAAAAAGATAGTGCTGTTTTTAAATGTGTTATTGATGGCGTAAACGAGTATGGGCAACTATTAGTAACTGGCGCCGCACAAGATAGTTTTGAATTTGGCGAGATTGAGTGGGTAATGTAAAAAACAAAGAGCCGCAATTAAGAAGCTGTTTGAGTTAATTAATATTTTTGACCATTAGCCATACCATTGCTAAATAGATATCGCTAATAGCAGATTCTTCTGTTCTTTCATAATTG
>JAYVNQ010000317.1:0-2758 GCA_043758365.1 Chitinophagales bacterium | reverse complement strand
CAATGGTTCGGTACTTGATAATGTAAATGCCTCGCCTTTAATGCATACTAGCGATTATTTAATGCGGGTAAAAGCTATTGCCGACGTACTTCGTCCTTACGGTGTAAAGGTATATTTAGCGGTCAAATTTTCTTCTCCAGCATTGGTTGGTAAGCTAAAAACGTCTGATCCATTAGATAACGACGTGATTAAATTTTGGACGGATAAAGTAAAAGAAATCTATGGGTTAGTGCCAGATTTTGGTGGCTTTTTAATTAAAGCCAGTAGCGAAGGACAGCCTGGACCACAAGATTTTGGTCGTACACATGCTGATGGTGCTAATATGTTGGCCGATGCAGTGAAACCTTACGGTGGCATTATTATGTGGCGTGCTTTTGTGTACAGTCCTAACGATAAAGACCGTTTTAAGCAAGCTTTTAATGAATTCGTTCCTCTAGATGGAGAGTTTAGAGATAATGTGATTATCCAAGTAAAAAATGGCCCGATTGATTTTATGCCAAGAGAGCCTTTCAGTCCTTTATTTGGCAAATTACAAAAAACTGGTACCATGGCTGAGTTTCAAATTACGCAGGAATATTTAGGTCATTCAACGCATTTGGTATTCTTATCAACCATGTGGGAAGAATGTTTGAATAGCGATACCTACCAATATGGTGCAGGTAGCACGGTTGCAAAATGCACAGATGGTACGCTAAAAAAACAATCCTTTACCGCCATTGCTGGTGTAGCAAATGTGGGCTTAGATACCAATTGGTGTGGCCATGATTTTGCCCAAGCTAATTGGTACGCATTTGGTCGCTTGGCATGGAATAACAAACTGAAAAGTACACAAATAGCCGATGAATGGTTGAAGCTTACTTTTCAAGATGCATCACCAACAAAAAATATGGCACAATGGAATTCTAATTTTTTGGCACCTGTAAAGCAGTTAATGTTAGATAGTAGAGAAGCAGCGGTTAATTATATGATGCCGTTGGGTTTGCACCATATTATGGCGGCAAATGAACATTATGGACCAGGTCCTTGGTGGGCACCTGCAAGAACTAGAGCAGATTGGACGCCGCCATATTATCATAAAGTTGATAGTATTGGTATAGGGTTTAATCGTACCAAAACAGGCAGCGATGCGGTTGATCAATACAATCAACCATTGGCTTCACAACTCAATAATCCCAATACATGCCCAGACGGTTATTTGCTATGGTTTCACCATTTATCGTGGAATTTTAAAATGAAAAATGGCAAAACGCTTTGGAATGAAATGTGCTACCGATACGATAAAGGTGTACATCAAGTAAGAGATTTTCAAAAAGTTTGGGACAAAGCAGAGCCTTATGTAGACAAAGACAGGTTTACTGCCGTTCAAAGAAAACTACGCAGCCAAAGCGCCAATGCCGTATTGTGGAAAGATGCTTGTTTGCTATACTTTCAACAGTTTAGTAAAATGCCTATTCCTTACGATATTGAACGTCCGGTTAATAATTTGGATGAGATGATTAAGAATGATTTACGGCGTATTAAACCTGAATAATTTATAGTATAAAATCGCTAACCAAATAACCTATTTTATAAAATACAAATACCATGTACAACCGTTGCTTGCTTCTTCTTTGTTTGGCTTTAATGATAACTGCCACAACCAATGTTTTTGCACAAAATCCTATTATTCGCAACCAATATTCTGCCGATCCATCTGCAAGGGTATTTGGCAATAAAGTGTATCTATTTCCATCGCACGATATTTTGGCTAGTGAAGGCAAGGGGCGTATTGGTTGGTTTTGTATGGAAGATTATCATGTATTCTCGTCTTCAAATTTAACCGACTGGACAGACCATGGCATGATTGTTAGCCAAACTGCCACCCCTTGGACAAAACCCGATGCCTACAGCATGTGGGCACCAGATTGTATTGAACGCAACGGCAAGTATTATTTCTACTTTCCTGCCACGCCAAAAGATACCTCTTTTGGTAGAGGGTTTACAGTTGGTGTAGCCATTGCCAATAAACCCGAAGGCCCATATATCCCTCAACCAACATCCATAAAAGGTGTTCGTGGTATTGACCCCAATGTGTTTATAGATAAAGATGGTCAGGCTTATTTGTATTGGTCGCAAGGCAATCTTTTTTGTGCCAAACTAAAACCAAATATGATTGAACTAGATTCTGATGTGAAAACCATTGGCGAACTGCCAACTAAAGGCTTAAAAGAAGGGCCTTATATGTTTGAGCGTAACGGAAAATATTACATGACTTATCCGCATGTAGAAAATAAAATTGAACGCTTAGAATATGCCATGGGCGACAATCCTTTAGGACCATTTAAAGTAGTAGATGCTATTATGGACGAATCGCCAACTGGCTGCTGGACAAACCATCATTCGGTTATTCAATTCAAAAATCAGTGGTATTTATTTTATCATCACAACGATTATTCACCAAACTTCGATAAAGCCCGTTCTGTAAGAGCCGATAGCTTGTCGTTTAATGATGATGGCACTATTAAAAAAGTAATACCAACTTTAAGAGGTATTGGCTTAACCGATGCCACTAAACCCGTACAAATTGATCGCTATACCAAACTAAGCGATAACGGTGCCGCCATAATTTTTATTGATACGACTGATAAATTTAAAGGTTGGAAAACGATTTTTACTTCTGCAAATGCTTGGGCACAATACAATAGTGTAGATTTTGGTAAAAAGGCTTTAAAAACCATTTCTGTTAAAGCAATTTCTGCAAATGGTGCTGCGTTACAAG
>JAYVNQ010000316.1:0-2758 GCA_043758365.1 Chitinophagales bacterium | reverse complement strand
ATTAAAGGCAAATAGAAAAGCTGTAAAAATTTCTTACATCCTTTAGCCTAAGTCTAAAGCATTTTTTGAAAAAAAATTGCTAAGCGATCAAATTTCGTTGCTGTATTTTTCTTTAAAAAGGGGTTAGCTGCCATTATGGAATCACTCTAATTAAGCATCTCACTTACAAAACGACATTGAAAATATTTTTTACATTTCCTTTTTTGCTGACGCTTTTTATAATTAGTTGTTCGACTAACTCACAATCAAATCTTGCAGCTAATTCCGTTACACTTAGGACTTCCAATAGACAGTTACAATCAAATTTTGACAGTTGCATACGTTTGACACAGCAATTAATAAAGAAAACGATTAGCGATAAAGAGTTTTATCAATTCTTCAGCTTCGACACTAGGGCAACAGGACTTGAATATGACAATGTTGTTTTTGGTGTATTTGACACCTTATCACAAATGGCAAAGGGCTATCAAATTTTCTATGACTTTATATTTAAAGGTGACACACTAAGTTCTTTTCGAGTTGACCTTGATTCAACACTAAAAATTATCGACTATAGAAGCTTTCACTTGACAGCTTTTAGACAGTTTCTAGATAATAAACTAACAATCACCAAATCACTATCAATAGACATAGCTGTTAGAAATGGAATGAAAAGAAAGGGCTTAGAACCGGTTCTTAATTGTTCTGCTGACAAGTTTTACTGGGAATGCAAAAATGATTGTAACGGCTGCTTATACTTAGACATTGACGCAAAGACTGGAAATATAATAGGAAAAGGTAAAGTAGTTTATCAATATTAATGTCGGCAAACATTAAGTTAGGCCTTATGGTGGGGCGACTGCACACACTTCGTCATTTGTTTGTCTCGTCCTGAAATAGGTTGACTACAAATCAACTAAAAAATGGACATTAAACAAGAGTGCATTACTGAGTATTTAACCCAAGGCACAGGGTATCGCCAGTTGGCAGCCAAGTATGGGGTTAGTAGAACCACCATCAATAAATGGGTAATGATTCACCAGGGTATTCATAACTTGCCACTCACACAAAAACAAGTGCAATACAACAGTAGTGCTATGAATAGTTTTAAGGAAAAAAATAGTGAAGCAACCCTTCAAAATCAGGATGCATTGCAGCAAAAAATAGCGTTGTTAGAAAAGCAGTTGCAATGGGAAAAACTAAGAGCAGATGCCTTAGATACGATAATAAATATTGCTGAAAAACAACTGGCTATTACTATCAGAAAAAAGTCTGGCAACCAACAGTCCTAGCGATAAAAAAGGCAAATCCATTGATTAGTATACAATCGATTTGCCGACTGTTGGATTATTCGCCACAGGCGTATCACAAACACCAAAAAAGGGTTGTACAGAAGCAGGTAGCAGAAGACTTGATCGTGCAACAAGTGCATCGTATTAGACAGCTACAACCCAAGTGTGGTGGTAGAAAATTATTCATCATGCTACAACCCTTTTTTGAGTTACAACATATTGCCATAGGTAGAGATGCTTTCTTTGATGTATTGGCTAAAAATAACTTACTCGTAAAGCTGCACAAACGACGAGTAAGCACCACCAATAGTAGACATCATTTTAGGCGGTTTCCCAATCTGGCAAAGGATTTTACGCCCTTGAAGGCACATGAATTATGGGTGAGTGATATTACCTATATACCGCTTAAAAACAGGTTTGCCTATTTGTTTTTGATTACCGATGCTTACAGCAGAAAGATTGTAGGTTTTCATGTAAGCGATGATATGAAAGTAAGTAGTGCAACAGTGGCTTTAAAGAAAGCCTTGTACCAAAAACCTGCTGAAACAATTGTAATACATCATAGCGATAGAGGCATACAATATTGCAGTACTGAGTATGTAAAACTATTGCATGAAAACAATGCGTTGATTAGTATGACACACAGTGGCGACCCATTGGAAAATGCGATTGCTGAACGCGTAAATGGCATTTTAAAAACAGAACTAATTAGTAGTTACTACGACACAATAGAGCAGGCAGCTTTACACATTGGCAGGTGCATTATTATTTACAATCATAGGCGGCGGCACAGCAGCCTTAACTGGCAAATACCTGCTGATGTACATACCCAAAAAGGCCCACAAATTAAACGATGGAAAAACTATTATTACTCACCCATAGTTCATGTGCCTTTAATGGCGTAAAGTCCTTTGCCAGATTGGGGAACCGCCTAAAATGATGTCTGCTATTGGTGGTACTTACACGTCGTTTGTGCAGCTTTACTAGTAAGTTGTTTTTGGCCAATACATCAAAGAAAGCATCTCTACCCATGGCAATGTGTTGTTGCTCAAAAAAGGGTTGTAGCATGATGAATAATTTTCTACCACCACACTTGGGCTGCAACTTTCTAATACGATGGACTTGTTGCACGATCAAGTCTTCTGCTACCTGCTTCTGTACAACTCTTTTCTGGTGTTTGTGATACGCCTGTGGCGAATAATCCAACAGTCGGCAAATCGATTGTAAACTAATTACTGGATTTGCCTTTTTTATTGCTAGGACTGTTGGTTGCCAGACTTTTTTCTGATGGTAATATCGAGTTGTTTTTCAGCAATATTTATCATCGTATCTAATGCGTCGGCTCTTAGTTTTTCCCATTGCAACTGCTTTTCTAGCAACGCTATTTTTTGCTGCAATACATCCTGATTTTGCAGGGCTGCTTCACTATTTTTTTCCTTAGAACTATTCATAGCACTACTGTTGTATTGCACTTGTTTTTGAGTGAG
>JAYVNQ010000315.1:0-24559 GCA_043758365.1 Chitinophagales bacterium | reverse complement strand
TAGATAAATAACTTTTCAAGCCATCTAAATCAGAAGCTTTTACTCTTGTTACATTAGTACCAGTATTAGAACCAGTAGAAGCTACATTTATCGTACCTGGATCTGTTTTTCTTTCGGCTTCATAATTTAAGAAAAAGAAAGCTTTGTTTTTGATGATTGGGCCACCAACACTAACACCATATTGTTTAACATCAAAATTTGTTACTGTAACAGCGTCGTTACCATCTTGACCAGCTTTTGTACCTACTAAACCTTGGTTTCTTTTATTGTAAAAACCTGTACCATGAATTTTGTTTGTACCACTTTTAGTAACTGCATTAATACTTGCACCTGTAAAACCAGCATCTTTTAAATTGTAGGGCGATAAGTTAATTTGTAATTCTTCAATTGCATCCAAAGAAATAGGGGTCGAGTTAGTTTGACTACCGTTTAAAGCTTGCAAACCAAAAGAATTATTAAAAATAGAACCATCTAAAGTAAAGTTAATAGCTCTGTTATCTTGACCAGCAAATGATGTACCATTTGATTGGGGCGTTAAGCGTGTAATATCAGTAATACTTCTACTTAATGTAGGTAAAGCTGCAATAAGCCTTTTATTAATATTTGTACCAGTGCCTTTCACTTCTTTTGAAATTAAAGCACCTTTTCTTACAGTACCAGCAACTGTTACCTCTGTTAACTGCATACTATTATCTCTTAGATTTACATCTATGTTACTTGGCACACCAAGTTGTACATAAATGTCTGTAATAGTTTCTACTTGAAAGCCCACATAGCTTATAGTTAGCTTGTAAGGACCACCAACACGTAAACCAGGAAGGTTAAACCTGCCAGACGTGCTAGATACAGTTTTGTATTTTGAACCAGAAGGCTCGTGTATTACCTCTACGGTTGCACCAGTTAAAGAAGTGCCTTTAACATCCTTTACAATACCAGTAATATTACCACTGGTTACCTGTGCATTAGACAATACGCTGACAGCTAATAACAGGAACAGGGTAAAAAATCGTGTAAAATGTTTTTTCATCATAATTGTTTGTTTTTTCGATTTGCAAAAGTGTTCTAACTTTTTAAGTTTTGTACTATTAACGTGTTAAGAAATTATTACTTAAACCCTTGGCCAGAAAAGTCAAATTGTTTAATTAAAAAAGTGGCTTTTATCAGTTGAATTTTTTTTACACATTTCTTCTGATAATTGACTGATTTTTTTTCCAAAGTGCAAATAAAGAGATTATTAGTTAAAATAGACAAGAAGATATTAACAAAACGTTGCACCACCTAAGTATAATAATGTTTTTTTAATGTTATGTGGTTCTTGGTTAGTTGTCGCTAGAACCTAATACCTGAAAACTTATCCCTTGTTTCATTACATCGTACTTCGTAAATTACTTACTATGCATTATTTACAAACACCCGTTAGTTTTGCAGTTCACTTATAGCATATTTATGTTACATACAATTGAAGAAGGAATAGCAGCCATTAAGCAAGGGAATATGGTAATTGTGGTTGATGATGAAGACCGTGAAAATGAAGGTGACTTTATAATGGCAGCAACATTTGCAACGCCAGAAGCCATCAACTTTATGAGCAAGGAAGGTCGTGGGTTAATTTGTGCAGCACTTACAGCTAAGCGTTGCGAAGAATTAGCCTTAACACCAATGGTGGTTTCTAACACATCGCTCCACGAAACAGCTTTTACAGTGTCGGTAGATTTGATAGCCCCAGATACTACAACTGGTATTTCGGCTCAAGATCGGTCAAAAACTATTCTATCCCTTATAAATCCTAATACAAAACCTGCAGATTTAGGTCGTCCTGGTCATATCTTCCCACTGAAAGCCATGACTGGTGGGGTTTTACGCAGGGCTGGCCATACAGAAGCCACCGTTGATTTGGCAAGATTAGCTGGTTTGGAACCTGCTGGTGTATTGGTAGAAGTAATGAATGAAGATGGTACTATGGCAAGATTGCCTGAATTATTAGAAATATCTAAGAAGTTTGACTTGAAGATTATTTCTATTAAAGATTTAATAGAATACCGCTTGCACAGCGATAGTTTGGTTGAAGAAATTGTACGGGTTGATATGCCAACAAAATACGGGCATTTTAAATTGGTGGCTTTTAAAGAAAAAACGACTGGCGCTGAACATTTAGCTATGATAAAAGGTGAATGGTGCAAAGATGAAGCAGTGCTTACACGTGTACATAGCAGTTGCTTTACTGGTGATATTTTGGGCAGTTTTCGATGCGATTGTGGCGAGCAATTGGCTCAAGCCTTGCAGATGGTAGAGGCAGAAGGCAAAGGCATTATTTTATACATGAACCAAGAAGGCAGAGGCATTGGCTTAATTAATAAACTAAAAGCTTACAAATTGCAAGAAGCGGGTATGGATACGGTTGAAGCTAATTTACACCTTGGTTTTGGGATGGATGAACGTGATTATGGTGTTGGTGCACAAATGCTGCGACATTTAGGTGCTACCAAATTAAAATTGATGAGCAACAACCCTCGTAAACGTGCTGCTTTAAAAGGCTATGGTTTAGAAATTGTAGATATTGTGCCAATAGAAATAAAGCCCAATCAGCACAACGAGAAATATTTAGCAACAAAAAGGGATAAAATGGGGCACGAAATTTTAAAACATTAGTAAACAATTAGATTGTAAACATAAAAAAAAAACAATAGTTATAACTGGGCTTTTTATGTTCACACCTTATAATTAGTCTAATTTCAGTACAGCTAAAAATGCTTCTTGTGGTATTTCCACGTTACCAATTTGACGCATCCGTTTTTTACCTTCTTTTTGCTTTTCTAATAGTTTTCGCTTCCTACTAATATCCCCGCCATAACATTTGGCAGTAACATCTTTACGCATGGCACTAATATTTTCTCTCGCAATAACTTTTGCCCCAATAGCTGCTTGTATAGCAATTTGAAATTGTTGTTTTGTCAATAATTCTTTTAGTTTTTCGCACAGTTTTCTGCCAAAATCTTGGCTACGACTGCGGTGAATCAAAGCACTTAATGCATCTACTTTTTCATTGTTTAGCAATATGTCCATTTTTACAATATCTGCATCCCGCATACCAATTGGTGTATAATCAAATGATGCGTAACCACGAGTTTGACTCTTCAATTTATCGTAAAAATCAAATACAATTTCAGTTAATGGCAACTCAAACGTAAGCTCAACACGGGTTGGCGTTAAGTAAGCTTGATTTAATAAAATACCCCGTTTGCCTAGGCAAAGCGACATAATATTACC
The DNA here is from genome assembly GCA_043758365.1 of Chitinophagales bacterium. GTDB lineage: Bacteria > Bacteroidota > Bacteroidia > Chitinophagales > Chitinophagaceae > Parasediminibacterium. Next base: position 21,292 of record JAYVNQ010000315.1, on the reverse strand, counting down.
AATATACTCGGGCGAAGAAATAATTTGAGCACGAATATATGGCTCTTCAATATGGTCAATTTTTGTAGGTTCCGGCATTTCTGCTGGGTTATTTACCAATATTTTATCGCCCTTGGAAGTGTATGCAATAAAGCCTACATTAGGTACAGTGGTAATTACGGTTTGGTTAAATTCTCTCTCTAAACGCTCTTGTATAATTTCCATGTGTAGCAATCCCAAAAAACCGCATCTAAAGCCAAAACCCAATGCCTGCGAAGTTTCCAGCTCAAAAGTTAGTGAGGCATCATTCAATTGCAGCTTGTCCATACACTCACGTAATTCTTCAAACGCATCGGTTTCTACAGGAAAAATACCCGCAAATACCATTGGTTTTACTTCCTCAAAACCATGTATCATTTCACCAGGATTATTGGCAAGCGTAATAGTATCGCCAACCTTAACTTCTTTGGCATTCTTAATTCCTGTGATTATATAACCAACATCACCGGCTTTTACCTCATCCTTAGGTGTCATGGTTAGTTTCAAAACACCCACTTCATCGGCATTATAATCTTGCCCCGAAGCAATAAAACGTATTTTATCATTCTTTTTAAGAACACCATTCATTATTCTGTAATAAATAATAATTCCTCTAAAACTATTATAAACGCTATCAAAAATTAAGGCTTGCAATGGTGCTTCATAGCTACCAGTTGGTGCAGGAATACGGGCTACAATGGCTTCTAAAATTTCTTCAATGCCAATGCCGCTTTTACCACTTGCCAGTAAAATATCTTCTGCTTTACAACCAATTAAATCTATAATTTGATCTTGCACTTCTGGGATCATCGCCCCATCCATATCAATTTTATTGATTACAGGAATGATTTCTAAATTATTATCAATAGCTAAGTATAAGTTGCTAATTGTTTGTGCCTGAATACCCTGGCTCGCATCTACCAACAATAAAGCTCCTTCGCAAGCTGCTAATGCACGACTTACCTCGTAACTAAAATCTACGTGACCAGGTGTATCAATTAGATTAAAATTATAGGTTTCGCCTTTAGATGTATAGGCAATTTGTATAGCATGACTTTTAATGGTAATCCCCTTTTCACGTTCCAAATCCATGTCATCCAAAACCTGATTCATCATATCACGTTCGCCAATGGTTTTCGTGTGTTCTAGTAACCTGTCTGCTAAAGTACTTTTTCCGTGATCGATGTGTGCAATGATGCAAAAATTTCTAATATTCTTCATAACTGCCGCAAAGATAACGGCAGATAGCAGAAATAAATGACTAACAATATAGGATAGAATAACTGTAAAACCTTAACAGAAATTGAATGTAAACACTATCTTCACTCAAAGCAAAACAATGAAAATATGGATGAAATTTTAGGCTTTTTACTCACTCATATTACACTTTTAGGAATAATTATTGTTATCATAATTCTACTAAAAGCTATAATTATTTTAACCTTAAAAAATGGCGGTTTATATTTAATTATTGAAAGCTTTTTTAAATTCTACAGCAGAGTTGAAGTTAGCTTAAGCAAAAATAAAAATGAAACATTTTATAAGATAATTAATAATTTTTTGAATATAACATTATATATTTTACTAGTACTTATTTTGGTGCTAGTTATTATTTCAAAAGATTTACCCAATTGATTGGAAATCGTCATTCTTTTCTACATATTTATATAAATCATAATACAATTGTGCGCCCGCCTCTTCGGATTGAGGATTTGTTATTATAAGTTTTACACCTATTTTTCCGAAAATAGATTCAATACTTTTAGCAGTAATTTCATCATCAGTAAATACTTTTTTCGCTTTTTTTAATATCGCTGTAACTTTTCTATGTAATTGTTTATCTAGATATTGGTTATCGTTAAAATTTTGTTTGTAAATAGATAAATAATATTGAGCTTCCCAAACCACCATCTTTTTTTTGACTACTAATCCTGCCAACAAAGGCTCATGTACATGAATAATATCTGGCTTACCATACTGTTTTATGTAATTATTTAAAAGTTTATTGTAAAGATTATTATACTTGATGTTGTACAAAAATGCATCTATAAATTTAACACCAAAAGGTTTGAAGTCAAAGCTGTAAATCATTTCTCTGAAATTATCATCTTTATCATGAATAGCACCTTTCTTGGCAAGTTTATCACAACCCAATTGCACAACATGAATGACATCTACAGGAACCAATTTAGACAATGCCTTTGCTGCATTTTTTATAAAAATATTATTATCTTTTTGATATGGATTTGGATAATAACTAGGTAACCATAAAACTCGCATGAATATATAAAATTTACTTTACAATTGTTAATATACGATATTGCAATTATTAAAGTTTTGATTAATTAATATGGCATTACTTAACAAGTTTAACCGCAAAGCAAAGGCCGAAACCGAAACAGGATTAGGTACTAACGTTAACTACAACGGCGGACGATTTTTTAATAAAAATGGCACCGCAAATATTGAAATGCGTGGCATGAATTTCTTCCGCCGCATTAATATTTACCATTCTTTGTTATCGCTTTCTACTTGGCAGTTTTTACTCATTATTATCCTCTCATTCGTTGGTATTAATTTAATTTTTGCAGGCTTGTATCTGCTAATTGGTATCAATCATTTGGTGGGATTGGTTGCCAATAACAACTCTGAAAAATTTGGCGAAGCCTTCTTTTTTAGTGCCCAAACATTCACAACTGTTGGCTATGGCCGTATTAACCCAATTGGCTTTTTAGCAAGCTTTACAGCAGCATTTGAAGCCCTGATTGGGCTTATGAGTTTTGCATTAATTACAGGTTTGTTGTATGGTCGTTTTGCAAGGCCGAGAGCATATATCAACTACAGTAAAAATGCGTTGTTCACGCCATTTCGTGGCGGCGTTGCATTTATGTTTAGGATAGTGCCTTACACCAAAAATTTTTTGGTAAATGTTGAAGCCCGTGTAACCATGAGTATGCAAATTTTAGATGATGATGGAATTGTGAAGAATAAGTTTTTCACTATGGCTTTGGATATATCAAAAGCGAATAGCCTTACCTCCAACTGGACAATTGTGCATGTGATAAACGAGGAAAGCCCGTTTAATAATTTATCAAAAGAAGACATCGATAATGCCAAAGTGGAAATACTTGTTTTGGTGCAGGGCTTCGATGAAAGCTTTGCCAATACAGTTATTTCTCGCGGCTCGTACATTGCCAGCGAATTTGTTTACGGTGCTAAATTTTTACCAATGTATCACCCTAACGAAGACAACACTAAAACTATTTTAAAACTTGACAAATTAGATGCTTACGAAGAAATGGTACTACCAGGTTTGGCAGAAAATAGATAGCTAATAACAAACACATTCATAACTCACAAATCATCACCTAACCTTGGCCGTAACCTAGCCTTGGCTTTATTGAAAACCTGATTTCCTTTATCAATACCTAAACGTAATTTTTTCTGTTCATCATAAGGCATTTTGTAAATGGTTTGGCACTCCGCACTACAGCAACCATCAAATATTTTGGCACAGTCTATACATTGTATAAAGAGCAAATGGCAGCCATCATTATTGCAATTTGTATGTGTATCAGCAGGCTGGCTACATTGGTGGCATTTTGCAATTACATCTTCAGTTATGCGTTCTCCTAATCGATAATCAAACACAAAATTTTTACCAATAAACTTACTATCAATACCAGCCTTTTTTGTTTGTTGAGCGTAGTTAATAATGCCACCTTCTAAATGAAAAACATTTTTAAAACCATTATGCAACATATACGCACTTGCCTTCTCGCAACGTATACCACCAGTGCAATACATGATGATATTTTTATCCTCATTGCCCTTCATCATATCAACAGCCATGGGCAATTGTTCTCTAAAAGTATCGGATGGAATTTCTAATGCTTTTTCAAAATGTCCCACTCCATATTCGTAATGGTTACGCATGTCAATCACAATGGTATCAGAACTTTCAAGTAATTTGTTCATTTGTGTGGCATCAACATATTTACCCTTAGTATTCATATTAAACGTGGCATCAACAATACCATCAGCTACAATTTTTTCACGCACTTTTATTTTTAAAACCCAAAAACTTTTACCATCATCATCTACCGCAATATTTAAACGCAAACCGTATAATGGTTCAATAGAATATAGGAAATTTTTAAAGATTTCAAAGTTGTTGGATGGCACACTTATTTGTGCATTAATACCTTCGGTGGCAATAAAAATTCTACCAAAAACAAATAATGGCTCTAGATTTTTATAGAGATAATCCCTAAATTCTTTAGGGTTTTCTATGGGGAAATAATTGTAAAAACTAATGGTTGTCCTTGGTTCAGTTTCTTGCAGCATCACTTGCTTCAACTCTTCATTATTAATTCGATTATACAGTGCGACCATAAATTAAATCATCTAATTGTACGAATTAAAAACAATTCCACGAATTTTAAAAATTTGAAAATTGCGGCAGTAATTAACCAAAAAACCAACTAATCAAACAATTAATTAATAAACCCATCACTTACCTACCCTCTTCTACCAAATAATGGCAATGCCACACGAATACCCGTAACTGAATTGCCATTTGCTTGAAACCCTTTAACAGCATCAACTCTAAGTACCTTGAATATATTTTCTATCCCAAAAAAAGCTTCGTAATAGTTATTGTTTTGGTTAATATACAAGCCATTACCACCAAGTACAAAAAACCAGTTCCATTTGCGCAATAAAGGAATTTTATTGGTAAGTAACCCGTTTAAATGGTACTCAATATGCCCCTCCCCGTAAGTTTTTTCAGTGTTGCTAAACTGGTAATAAGGCATTAGTTGAAAGCTACTTAAATATGTGTTTGCAAGCACCGTTTCGTTGCCCAAAAAATGATTGTAGTCGACTATTGAAACTTTATTGGTATTTAAAAAACCACCAGCAGATAATTGGTAATTGAACCTACCGCTAATTTTGAAATCAAGATTGTCAGATACCGAGAATCGCCATTTTGTATAATCTGCTTCGCTACCTAAAAACCCTTTAATACCTTGAGTTACACTCAAATTAAACGTAGGATATTTTGATTGTAACGCAATCTTTCTATCAGGAAATTCTATATACTTTGCACCCGGCCGCCAAGTAATACTTATGGTTGTTGCAAACGCTTTGTGTGCCACTATATTAGCACTAATAATATTGGTTGGATAGTTTGGCAGAAACGCTTTACCCCTTAAACTATCAATACTATTTTCTAACGGTTTCCTATCTTGAAATTGGGCTGAAATAGTTGCTGAAAACCCATCTCCTAACCCTTTACTGTAAGCTATTTTAGCAAACTTTGCTTCGTAAATTTTTATATGGTTGTGCTGCCAATAGTAAGCTGCCAAAGTGTTATTAAATTCATTAATTGGATTGGCATTATCAAACTGAAATACCTTTTGTCCGGCACTAAAAGATAGGTTATTAAAGTATTTTTTACCAAAACTGTACTGTGAATTTACATAGGCATTAAAGTGTTTGTTCGAGTAGCCATATCTAATAATAGGCTCAATAAACAAGTTTTTTCTACCTTCAAATTGCTTACTGTATTTTATGCCATATTCAAAATGTCTGCCTTCAACAGGGTTGTAGTTAACACCGGCCAAATACAATACTGGTTGCAGCGTTATATTCGTTTTACTTTTTTCTTTACTAAAATTTTGACCTGTAAAAAACAGCTTATTAAAGGTTATTTTGTTACGTACTTTATCTAAGCTATCTAAATATTTAGGGTCTTTTCTAGCCTGCTCTAAGCTATCTTTTTTCTTATAATCCTTGGCCTCGGTTTCTAATAATGGTATTGGTCTAATGCTGTCCCAGTAAGCCATTGACTTCTTATTGGCACTATCAAAAAACTTCAATAAGGTATTATCGAAAAACTTCTTTTTAAATTTTGGCTCAAGCTCAAAATTTTCATATACCTGTAAAAAACTACCAAAAAAATCAAATGTAAAAAATTTGCCTGCTGGCGCAATTATCTGCTGTTTTATTACCCAAGTATTATGTAAAGGCACATATAATTGTTCAAGCACTAATGTATCTAATAACTGCATTTGTTGTTCTTTCATTACGGTTAGTTGCACACTTTGCAAACGCCATTCGTTTTCAATAATGGTTATGTAACCAGAAAATAAAGGCTCATATTTACGTTTTGGAATTACTTTAATGCGGCTAATTTCTTTACCGTTTTCGTAGAAGGTTCCTTCAAAATGATACTTGTAAAAGTTGAAGGCATTCTCTGCAATTGGCGAAATAAAACCACGAGGATTTAAACCTCTACCAAGAGGCACAATATTGCTATATAATGATATAATTGATGGGCTAGAAAAGCCAAACCCATTACTATTGCCACTTACTTTTGTAGATAGTACTTCAATTTTTCTATCCTTACCATTTTTAGAGTATTTAGCCACTGTTTCTGATAAAAAAATCATCTTGCGTTTGCTTGTATCGCCATCTTCAAAATCTACTTTATCACCCATAAATTTTTTTGGATAATTACGCAATTGTATCTGCCCTTTGATGTACACTTGACATTCAAATTTTTGCTGCTCATTTTCGTAGTCATTACGCTTTTTAATGGCTTTACGAATAATAGTATAAGCAGGATCTTCTGCCCCATTTTTAACTACTACTTCCGATAATTGGTATTGCTGTTCTACTAACGTAAAATTTATAAGGGCATCATCTGAAACTCTAACTTCTTGCTCAATCGTTTTAAAGCCCACTCGCTGGCAAACCAATACATATTTGCCATCATTTACCGTAAAACTATAAAAGCCATTTGCATTAGCGGTTGTACCTTTTACAGTACCTTTTACAAGTATAGATGCGTATGAAATTAAGTTGCCTTTGACATCTGTAACACTACCAGAAATAGTACTTGCCAGTAAAAAATTGGGAATAATGAATGCGATAAAAAGTAATGCTTGCCTCATAAGTAGTTATTATTACGAATATATGACGGCAACTGTTAGAAGCTTGTTAGTTTTTAAGTTGTAAGTTTTAGGTTATAAGTTCTACGTCCAAACTCATAACTCATAATTTAAAATGCATAATACTTATTTTGCCTTGCGTAAATAACTACCTGTTAAGGCACCAAAACCACCAAGCAACCCACCTACAAAAGCAGTGATGATGATCAGTAAAACATAGTTGCCTTTTAATGGTAAAATTTGGGCTACTTTGGTTGATAAAATATGTTCATTCGCAACATCTTTTAATATTGCCACAACACACCACAATACAAACAGCGCAATAAAACCTGTAACAAATGCTTTGAATGGTTTTTGGTGAATAGCTACTGCTACTGCTAACGTACAAAATACAAAACTGTACCAAGGAAATACTGTAAACAAGCCAACAGCAAAACTTAATAAAGCAGTTAATATTATGGCTGATAAAAATTTCATGCTCGTAGTTATTGTTAATGGTGAGTAATTGATCTTCTAATTGATAAATCAAAAAATTATCTATGCGTTTATAAAAGCAATATGCCATTTAATCCTGCTGCTGTGCCTAGCTTCTTGCTTTTTTACAAACAACAATTGATAGTATTTTCCGGCAGCCCAATAGTCAATAAACGTATCATAATATTTGCTGCCCGGGTTGCCACTTTGCCCACCAGGATACAAACCATATGCTTCAATAGTATCGGTTAAATGCACAATCATTCGCCAACTTGGCCCATGATCTGACTTGGTAGCATTAATGCTATAACTACCGCCACCATTATTTACATGCAACCTACTAAGGGCGTCTATTTTAGTAAAATGTGCCACTTTAGTATCCTTAAATTTCGCCCATTCTAACTTACCGTCTTTATCTAATTTGGCAGATAGTTTTGCAACACGTTTAAAGGCATCCAAAACCACATCAGCCATTGTTTCTTTTACATTTTTTGTATTAATGTTATCTGCAAAAATATAGTTGCCGCTATCTCTTAGCAAAGCTTCTAGTAATGTGCTTTCGTATGGTCTGCGAAGTGGTAGTGAACTAAGTTTATATTCATCATCGTAAACAAGTGTCATCGTTGTATCCCACCAGTTTTTAAATATAGTAGCAGCTTTTTCTTCTGGGTCATTTTTCAAGTTCCAATTTTTTACTATTTCCAAGTATTTTTTCTCATCATCAGTAAGGTTTTTAATATCTAATAATTTCAGCATGACAGGCATTGCCAATTGGGCAAAAATATTATCATTATTGGTTTGCATCTGCTGCATATCGTCAACTGTAATACCGCTCATAGTAGTTAGTTTTTTGTTGATGATGAGCCCACGGTACAGTGGAAAATTACCTGCTTCGCCAAGATAGTAAGGGTAAGTGCTATCAACAGCCATTTGGTTGGCACTACTTACGAAACCACGAGTTGGGTTGGTAATCTGGGCATTTTCTCTTGTAGGTACAAAGCCTTGCCACATATAACTGCTATCTATTCCTGGCATTACAAATTCGCCTTGGCGTTTCCATTTTGCCACAAACTGCCCTTGTTGACGAATAGCAATATCGCCACCTTTTGATGCAAACACAAAATTTTGACCAGGGCATTGGTACGTTGAAATAGCATCTACATAATCGTAATAATTTTTTGCCCTATCTAATTTATAAAAGGTGAGTAATTCGTTGCTGGCATCGTGTGCTTTCCATCTTACGGCATAACTCTTATCTGTTTTATTTATGGCTTTATAATTTCTATCATACATCACAGGGCCAAATACAGTCATAGCAATGGTTTCAACATTATCTGGCTTGCCTTTTATTTTAATTACTTCCTTTCTAAAATCGCTTTTCTTCCAATCACCATTAAACCAATAGTCAAGCATGGTAGTGTCCTTAAATTTAATTTCATAAAAATCTTTTACATCTCTACCTGCATTAGTTACGCCCCAAGCACAGCTATCGTTAAAGCCAATAATTACCGCAGGAGAGCCCGGAAAAGAAGCCCCGTAAGTGCTATGCGTTGGCGTTGTTATTTGCACCTCGTACCACAACGATGGAAGGTTTAAACCAAGGTGTGGATCGTTGCACAAAATAGGTTTACCACTTTTGGTTTTACTTCCTGCAACAGCCCAATTGTTACTACCATTGTCTTTATTAGGAACTATTGGTAAATCAACATTAAATGAATCGCTATTGCCAATGTACAACGAGTCGAAAGTAGTTGGGATTTTTGGAACAATACTCGGCTTTTCAAACACAGTACCTTTTGGTATAATCGGATCTAAGGAATCCATCACTGAAGGGAACAACTTTTTATAAACGTCCATTCCAAAAAAGTTTCTTGTATTGGTGTGCAGAAAATCATCTTCACCACCACCTGCCAAATCAAAGCTCATTAGCTTTAAAAACAAGGCAGATTTTAGGTTTGTCCAAGCCTCGGGTTTATAATCCATCAGCTTATATTCAAACGGTATTTCGTTGGGTTTTAATTGGTTGATGTACGCATTTGCACCAGCCGTATAACTATCCATCATCACCTTTGTTTCGAGGTTAGTTTCCATCATTTGCAAACTATTTTCTGCCCCGTATAACAACCCTAAACGGCGTAAATATTTATCGGTTTGCAAGCTGCTTTCACCAGTTACTTCACTTAACCTGCCTGCGGCTATATAGGTTTGAAATTCCATTTGCCATAACCTAAACTTGGCATGTAAAAATCCTTGTACATAGTAGGCATCAGCATCAGTTTCAGCATAAATATGTGGCACTAAGCGGTCATCAAAATATACGTCGGTAGTGGCTTTTACACCTTTCACTTTAATGTCTTCATCAAACGAAATATTGGAAGGTTCTGCGTTTTGCCAAAAGCCCATTTGTGGCGATAAAAAATAACCTAACCTTGGGGTTTTGGTTTTACCAGATGGCAATTGCACGTTTAAAACAGTAACCAATGCAAAAGTTATAATGGCAGAAATGGATAGTGGTACATAACGCATAGCAAACAATTAAGGCATTGAAAATACAAAGAAGCAATTTATGAACCTGATTAAAATAAAAAATTAAGTTGCGATGCACCATTTGCTTTATTAAACTTAAAAATTACGCAACCCGATGTTTACTAATACTAGTTTGAATTATGCCAGTTTCTGATTATTTGCTACAAATAAAGTCCTCGTGTCCTTACTTTTATATGTACTATTTTGACTAATAATATTGAAAGGTTAATATTTGCTTTAATTACTTTTATCACCGGCTAATCATTAAAAACCAACCAATCAAATCTTTGTCCAACACACAACAAAACACACAATTTATTAAGCAAACGGCCACCCAATTGGGCTTTGATTACTGTGGTATTGCACAAGCCAAACCTCTGTATGAAGATGCCAAACGTTTAGAAAAATGGTTATTGCAAAATATGAATGGTAGTATGCAATACATGGCCAATCATTTTGATTTGCGGGTAGACCCAACCAAACTAGTACCAGGTGCAAAAAGTGTAATTACTTTATTAAAAAATTATTACCCAACACAGCAACAGCAAGCAGATGCAGCCAAAGTATCTAAGTACGCCTTTGGCCAAGATTATCACGATGTTATACGAGAGCAATTGAGAGCATTATTGTTGGCAATTAATCAACAAATTGGTGAGGTAAATGGTAGAGGTTTTATAGATAGTGCACCTGTGCTAGAGAGAAGTTGGGCATTGCAAAGTGGCCTTGGCTGGATTGGTAAAAACGGTAATATTATTAATAAAAAACAAGGCTCATTTTTCTTTATTGCTACGCTAATAGTTGATCTTAATTTAGACTACGACGATGCTTATGCTAAAGATTTTTGCGGTTCTTGTACTCGCTGTATTGATGCCTGCCCAACAGAAGCAATTTTGCCCAATAAAGTGGTGGATGGTAGTAAATGTATTAGCTATTTTACCATTGAATTAAAAGACCAATTACTACCAGATAGCATGAAAGGCAAGTTTGATGATTGGCTGTTTGGCTGTGATACTTGCCAAGATGTTTGCCCATGGAATCGTTTTAGCAAACCGCATGACGAAACTCAATTTACTCCGCTTAACGAGGTGCTAAACTTTACCATAAAAGATTGGGAAATGCTTACAGAAGAAAGCTTTAAAACCATTTTTAAAAACTCTCCAATTAAGCGTACAAAATACCAAGGCATACAACGTAATTTGCAGTTCTTGAAAAGGTCATAACTCATAACTCATAACTCATAACTCATAACTCATAACTCATAACTCATAACTCATAACTCATAACTCATAACTCAAACGTGCTTTCATTCACAACTACATTACAAAAATTTGCTGAGCAAGGTGAAAAAACTGGCTGGACTTTTATTACAATAACTAAAGAAATTGCCCATGAGCTACAACCCAATACCAAAAAGAGTTTCAGGGTAAAAGGTAAATTAGATAATTACGCATTTGAAGGTGTTGCAATGGTGCCAATTGGTGAAGGAAACTTTATTATTGCCGTTAACGCTACTATGCGACAAGCAATAAAAAAACGTAAAGGCGATAGTGTAAAAGTGCAGTTAGCTTTCGATGAAAAAGGCTACCAATTAAACGCAGATTTTGTGGCTTGCTTACAAGATGAGCCTAAAGCCATTGCCTACTTTAATTCATTGCCCAAAGGGCACCAAAATTATTTTAGTAAATGGATAGAAAGTGCCAAAACCATAGAAACAAAAAGTAAAAGAATAGTGATGGCTGTAAATGCTTTGGCTAAGCAAATGGGCTATCCTGAAATGATTAGAAGCCAACAAAGTGAGTAGTGAACCGTGAGAATAGATCGTACATCAAACATCAAACATCGTACATCAAAAATGACCTTACAAGAGAGAGATTATCAAGTAATATGGCATCCATTTACGCAACAAAAAAACAGACAAGCACCTGTACCAATTGTTAAGGGCAAAGGCACTTTATTGGTTGATGAAACTGGCAAGCAATATATTGATGCCATTAGTAGTTGGTGGATTACGTTGCATGGTCATGCACATCCTTACATTGCTGAAAAGCTATACCAGCAAGCCCTACAGCTTGAGCAAGTAATTTTTGCAGGGTTCACTCATGAACCTGCAGTTGCTTTAGCAGAAAGATTATTACCTATTTTACCCAATACATTTTCAAAAATTTTTTATAGCGATAATGGTAGTACATCAACCGAAGTAGCCTTAAAAATGGCATTACAATTTTGGTGGAATCAGCGGTCGACGGTCGACGGTCTACAGTCAACAGAAAGAACCAAAATCCTCGCTTTTAACAATGCTTACCATGGCGATACATTTGGTGCTATGAGCGTTAGTGATAGAAGTGTTTTTACATTAGCTTTTCATGATAAATTATTTGATGTAATTTTTATTGATATCCCTACAACTGATAATATAGATTACTTGAAAGCTACTATTAACGAGCACTCTAGCGAAATAGCAGCATTTATTTATGAGCCATTGGTACAAGGTGCTGGCGGTATGAAAATGTATGATGGGACGTTAATGGATGATCTTTTAACCCTAGTTAAACAATATCAAATTATTTGTATTGCTGATGAAGTAATGACTGGTTTTGGCAGAACAGGTAAACTATTTGCCAGCGAATATTTAACTAATAAACCAGATATCATTTGCCTAAGCAAAGGCCTTACTGGCGGCACTATGGCTTTAGGAGTAACTGCTTGTACCGATGCAATTTATCAAGCATTTGTAAATGATGATAAGCTAAAAACCTTCTTTCATGGGCATTCGTTTACTGCTAACCCATTGGCTTGCACAACAGCTTTAGCTAGTCTTGATTTATTTGAACAAAACAATTGCTTACAAACCATTGAATGGCTAACAAAACAGAACCAATTATTTGCAGAAAAACTGAGCACAAAAAACGCAGCAAATACTATAAAAAACATCCGTGTTTTAGGAACCATTTTAGCCTTTGAAATTATTAGTGGCAAAGATGAATATCTGAATAATATTTCTACCATTATTACACAAAAAGCAATGGCAGCAGGTGTTTACATTAGGCCGTTAGGTAATACAGTTTACATAATGCCGCCTTATTGTATTACACAAGATGAGCTAGCAAAAGTGTATGAGACGTTAGACACAATCGCATTTGATAGCAACACTGATTGAACTGATTAAATAGATTTACAAAGATTTTCAATAATTCTACATGGGTAAGATCCTTTTTTATCCGTTAGATCTGTATCATCCGTGTTCCTATCAACATTTCCACTTTCAGTAAAAGCACTTTTAAAGCATTGGCTACATTGCAACAATTAATAAAAAGTAATGGCAACTATTATAGACCTTGTTGGCAACACGCCAATGGCAGAACTACAATATCTCAACCCCAATAAAAAAGTAAAAATATTTGCCAAGTTAGAAGGTAATAATCCCGGGGGCAGCGTTAAAGATCGGGCGGCTTTAAACATGATTCGCAGTGCTATAGAACGTGGCGATATTACACCAAACAGCCAACTAATAGAGGCAACAAGTGGCAACACAGGGATTGCATTGGCAATGATTGCAAGCATTTACAAATTACCTATAGAATTGGTAATGCCGTTTAGCTCTACCAAAGAGAGAACCCTTACTATGGAAGCATTTGGGGCAAAAGTTACCTTGTTAGATAGCATTGAAACCTGCCGTGATTATGCTGAGGAAAAAGCAGCTTCTGGTGATTATTTTTTATTAAATCAATTTGCAAACCCCGATAATTATTTTGCGCATTATAAAACTACTGGTCCTGAATTGTGGCGAGATACAGATGGGAAAATCACACATTTTGTAAGCTCAATGGGTACTACTGGTACTATTATGGGCACGTCCATGTTTTTAAAAGAGAAAAATCCCAATATTCAAATGGTGGGTTGCCAACCTACCGAAAATTCATCCATCCCAGGTATTAGGCGTTGGCCGATAGAATACTTGCCGAAAATATTTGACCCAACTAGGGTTGATAGGATTATGGATGTATCACAAGAAGAAGCCACGTTAATGGCTAGAAAATTAGCAAAAGATGAAGGTATTTTTGGCGGTATGAGTAGTGGTGGTGCAGCAACAGCAGCCATAAAACTAGCTCAAGAACTCGACAATGGTATCATTGTTTTTATTTGCTGCGACCGAGGCGATAGATATTTAAGCAGCGATTTATTTGCGTAACGTATTTATTTGGTAGCAACAATATTTAGGTTAATTGTTACTTCATTACCCATCATCATACTTTTATTGCCAATGCCATAATCAACCCGTTTAATAGTAAAACTGCCTTCAAAAGTAGCGGTGTTGTTTTGCTGTTTAAAGGTAAAAGGTATTTCAACTTTTTTGGTAATTTGCTTAATAGATAAATTCCCTGTGGCAATAAATTTACCAGTATTCTGCTTTGTAATAACTATTGATTTAAAAACAATTTCAGGGTAGTTTGCGGCATCAAAATAATCAACAGTTTTAAGATGATTATCCCTAGTTCTATTATTCGTATTAATGGTATTTACCCTCATTTTTGCAGATAATGATGCTTTTATAATATCATCAGGATTAAAATCAATATCGGCTTTTAAAACATCAATCGTACCTTTTACATTTATGCCCAAAGGACCGCTAATTATAAAATTAGCCTTAGTTGCCGGCGCTATTTTCCAATTAAAACCATCAACTATAAAAGCCATCGTTGCACTGCAAATTATCAATATACTTATCCATTTTTTCATAACTACACATTATTGAATAATGAGCACAATTTAACGTTCAATTAGTTTATCATTGATTTTAAACGAAAAAGCCGTTACAAATTGCAACGGCTTTCCAAAAAAATCTATCGTTTAAGAATAATTATTGTTTTAGTATTTGCTTACTACCTACAAACCCATTTTGAACATCGGATATATAAATAATATAGCTACCACTTTGAATGCCTCTTGTATCAACTAATGTAATTATATTAGTACCATTTGCAACAGGTTGTACCGATTGTACTTTAAGAACCCTACCACTAACATCCATAATTTTAATAGTTGTTAGCGTGGCAGATGCAGCTCTAAATGTTACTTGAACCGCATCTGTGACAGGGTTTGGAAACACACTAACCACAGGTGGTTGTATAGCCACTGAATTTGTACCAACGCTTATAACGGTTACAGATTTTGTAATACTATCCTTACAGCCACTGTTACCAGTACAAACCAGTTTAACATTGTAAGTACCAATTGCAGAATAAGTAATTGTAGGATTAACCAAGGTTGATGTTGCCCCATTACCAAGATCCCAACTATAATTCATATAACCACTAGAGATTGTAGATGTACTAATGAATGAATAGCTAGCACCATTTAGCGTATTAGTTAAAATATTAAAACTAGCAACTGGTTTAGCGCCGCCTAAAGATTGAACATCATAATGTGCTGATGCTTGCGAGCCTACTGCATCAGTAACAGTTAAATTAACCGTATAAGTATTTGGATACAAGTACGATTTAGTTGGATTTTTTTGTGTTGATGTAGTTCCATCCCCAAAGTTCCAAGCGTAAGTTAAAGTACCAGTACCACCATTACTTAAGTTAGTGAAAGTAAATAAGCCGGGTTGGTTATTATTGTTACTACAATTATTACCAGTATAGTTGAAATTAGCAACAACAGGTGTTGTAGAAGTTTGTGTAACTGTTTGAGATGTTTCATCTACGCAAGTACCAATACCGGTTACAGTTAATTTAACTATGTAAGTACCGGGATTATAAGTAACAGTAGGATTTACCAATGTTGATGTAGTACCATTACCCAAGTCCCATAGGTAAGTAATTGGCCCTAAAACAACAGTACTTGTGCTGATGAATGTTTTACTTTGACCGTTCAAGGTATTGTTCAGTACATTAAAAGAAGAAGCAGGTTTATCGCCAACATAAATCTGACGTGTTATGTAATTTTCGCAACCTTTGCTATCACTCACTTTTAAAGTAATATCATGTTCCCCATAAGTTGCATAAACTCTTGAAGCATCTTTTGTAGATTGGGAAGTGCCATCATTCAAATCCCACAAATAAGTGTAGGGTGCAGTACCACCAGTAGATGAATTTGTTAGAATAAAATTATTTCCGTAAACACATTGTCTTGGGTTATTAACCGTAAAGTCGACTACCAAATTACAAATAGCTATATTACTACTGTTAGTTGTGATAGTTTGACGAGTTGTATCGGCACAACCTTTTGAATTTTTTATAATTAATGTTACAATATAAGTTCCATTAGCATTATAAGTATTGGATGGGTTGCTTAAGGCTGAATGATTGCCATCACCAAAATCCCAATAATAGTCAGAGATAGCACCAAATGTGATAGTTGATTTATTAGTGAAATCATAGTTATTATTAGATGTGTTTTTATAATTGAAAGATGCCTTTGGTTTATCTGCTACTTGAATAGCTAATGTAGTTGCAGCAGATTTATTGTTTGCAGAAGTTACAGTTAAGCTCACAACATAATCACCAGGTAATGTGTAGGTTTTTGATGGGTATTCTAAAGTAGAAGTTGTGCCATCACCAAAGTTCCATACGTATGTGTAAGGGCCTACACCACCATGAGACTCATTCACAAATTTGAATCCATTAACATCCAAGCACTGGCAAATATTATTGATGTCTATTCTTGCTAACAAACTGTCTTTAATTATTACTGGAATAACAGTATTTGCACTGCACCCATGCTCAACAGATGTGGCTAATAAAGTAATATTGAAAGTACCTTCATTGACATAAGTATGACTGGCATTGGTGGTAATTGCAGTTACACTTTCACCTAAGTTCCAAACATAAGTTGCAGAGCCATTGCTGATAGATGATTGATTCGTAAAGCTTATTTTTTTGTAGTTGTTCTTATCAACATCATTACTAAAGTTAACTACTGGCGTTGCAAACATTTTTATGGTATCATAGCTAGTAGCTGAACAACCATTAGGAACACCAACAGTTAATGATACAATGTAGTTTCCAGCTGTGTTATAGTCACCCGTTGGTTTTTTCGTGTTGCTAATTCTACCGTTACCCAAATCCCATAAATAATCGTAAGCCGCTTCTATTATTTGTGGTGTAAATTGGAATACATTGTTACTACTAATACAGCTTTCTTTACTCCGGTTAACGTTAAATACAGCATTAGGGCTTATTAAAATATTAATATTAGCCGAAGTTGTGTTCACATCCCCATTGCTAGCAGTTATAGTTAAAGTAACCGTGTAAGTACCAGCATTACCATAAATTTTAGATGGGTTTGCAAAGGTTGATGAAGTACCATCCCCAAAGTTCCAAGCGTGCGTTAATGTGCTGTTGTTGGCACCAATACTTGTACTTGTAAAACTGAATTTATTACCAGACAAACATTGTGTACCCGAACCAATACCTATAAAACCAGCTTTTGTTTCGTTGCCAATTATTACTGTTTTTATCGTTGTATCGTTGCAACCAAATTCATTACCTGCTTCCAGTATTACATTATAAATACCACTTGCTGCGTAAATATTAGTTGGATCTTTTTCAATACCACTATTATTATCACCAAAAAACCATTTGTAATTTGCTGGTGAACCATTTTCATTGCTAGAGTTACTAAACACTATTTTAGAAGCATTTGCCCCATCTTGTTTGTAAGTAAAGTTTGCCTTTGGTGTTGGATTAATTACTAATTGCTTGGTAGATGATGCCGGACAAACCCCATCAATCGTTGTACTTAAAGTAATGTTATAAGTACCCGCTTTGGTATAATAATTAGTTGGATTTTTCTCGTTTGTTGTAACTCCATTTCCAAGATTCCAAGTGTATAATATGCCACTACCACCACTTGTTGTATTGGTAAAGTTTATTTTATTGTTACCGTTAAAACATACTACACTAGTTGGATTAATGGTAAAGTTTGTGTTAGCGCCATTTACTATTTTAATAGTAGTTTTAACGCTGTCTTTATTACCTAAATCGTCAGTTGCAACTAATTTAACCACATATTCACCAACGGCCGCGTAAGAATGGTTAGGGCTAATTAAAGTTGAGATACTACCGTCCCCAAAATTCCAAACATATGTTAAGCAACCACATTTAGAACTTGATGCATTTGTAAATATGAAGTAGTTATTGGTAAAACATTGCAATTGAGAATTTACATCAAACCTCGGCACTATAACATTTGGGTCAGATGTAACAATTACTTGTACCGGTGAGTTGCTCGTAGCATTGTAATCATAAATATTTGAAAAACCATAGGCTTCATTAGAGTTTAATTGATCCCCGTTTTGTACAAAAACATTGGAGTTTTGCGAAGATTTAATAGGACTCTGTGCGTAGGATGCAAACACTATTATAAAAGACGCCGTAATGAGTAAAAAGATTTTTGAAGTTATTTTCATTACAGTGAACTTAATTCCAAGATAAAAATACATTAATTTCTTGGGGAAATTAATTAAATGACAATTAAAATATCTTCAAATGAGCATTTTATTTATTTAAGCATATATAACTCGAAAGGAAGAGTCAATCCTTTATTTTCTACCCCTAAATTCAAAGTTATTCGCACCATTTATCGTATTAACCTTTCCGAAACCTCCTGCTTGAATGTATGTTTACTAAATATAAAATCATTTTGAGCATCAGCTATATAAAAATAATATTATTACCAAAAAGTATAAAAATGAGTAATTTTCCCACACTATCACACGCATTTATGGTTATATTTTGCTTCGTTGCGTCACACTAATATAAATTTATAATTTAATTTATATTAATTTGTAGCTTAAATATGATGTAATTATATTTCTAATTATAAAAATATACTGATAGCAACAAAAATCCCCAATTAACCTAATAACTGGGGATATTAAAACTATTTGCTTATGTGAAATTATTTTACTTCAACTTCAGCACCTGCTTCTTTTAATTTAGTAGCAATTTCTTCAGCTTCTGCTTTAGAAACACCCTCTTTAACTGCTTTTGGAGCGCTGTCAACTAGGTCTTTAGCTTCTTTCAAACCTAAACCAGTCAGTTCTTTAACTATTTTTACAACAGTTAATTTGCTTGCACCACCGCTTACTAACACTACATCAAATGCAGTCTTTTCTTCAACAACTTCAGCAGCAGCAGCGGCAGGACCTGCAACAACAGCAGCAGCAGCTGGTTCAATACCGTACTCGCTTTTTAAAATATTTGCTAACTCTTGTACGTCTTTAACTGTTAAGTTTACTAAACTTTCAGCTAAGGCTTTAATATCTGCCATAATGTTTAAATTTTTTCCGGCTTCATATTCGCCTAAGGCGAATCCGTCGGATGTTTTAAAAAAATTTGTTTCTGCCGTTTTGTTTTACCCATCTGGCCAGGGGCTTAGTATTTTAAACTTAATAGTTAAAATTATTCCGCAGCAGGTGCTTCTGGAGCAGTTTCAACTGCCGGTGCTTCGGCTGGTGGTGCAGTTGCCGCAACACCTTCTACAGCAACTTCAGATGCTACGGTTGTAGCTTCACCCTTACCTTCATGATGATTTAATAAAGCAGCCAATAGACGTTTTGCAGGACTTTGTAACAAGCCAATAACTTCACCAATCAATTCATTTTTGGTTTTGATATTAGTTAATGCTATCAATTGATCGTTCCCTAAATACACATCGCCATTAATGAAAGCTGCTTTTAAAACAGGTTTCTCAGTTTTGCTATCTTTACGGAAAGATGAAATAATTAAAGCTGGTTCTTTAGGGTTCTCCGAGAACATTAATGCTGTTACTTTATGTAAACTGTCGTAAACACCTACATATTTTTCAGCATCTAACCCTTCTAAAGCCTTACGTATCAAGGTGTTTTTTGCTACCTTCATTTCTACTTGTTTGTTAAAGCAAGTATTACGAAGTTTGCCAATTTGTGCAACGGTTAAGGCTTCTGTGTCAGTAACATAAAAGTTACTATATTGATTGAATTTCTCTTTAAGAACTCCAATAACGTCATTTTTTTCTTGTTTGGTCATAACTAATTTTTATTGAAACCCGGGTCATCTTATTTTCGCTTTTGGCGTAAACAATCACCAGGATTAGTTGGATAATGCTTTTATGTCTAATGAAATACCAGGGCCCATTGAACTTGCCATGCTTGCACCTTTAAGGTAAGTACCTTTTGATGTAGCAGGTTTCAATTTCAATATAGCATTGATAAGTTCTGAACTGTTTTCGCTCAATTTTTCTGGTGTAAAAGAGATACGGCCAATTGATGCGTGAACAATGCCAGCTTTATCTACTTTAAAGGCAATTTTGCCACCTTTTACTTCGTTTACAGCGGCAGCAACATCATTAGTTACAGTACCAGTTTTAGGGTTTGGCATTAAGTTACGAGGACCTAAAACTTTACCTAATTTACCAATTTTTGGCATTACAGATGGTGTTGCAATAATTACGTCAACGTCTGTCCAACCGCTTTCTATTTTTTGGATAAATTCGTCTAAACCAACAAAATCAGCACCAGCTTCTCTTGCAGCAGCTTCTTTATCGGGTGTGCAAAGCACCAAAACTTTTTTAGTTTTACCAGTACCGTGTGGTAATGATACCGTACCACGTACTTGTTGGTCAGCTTTTTTAGGATCAACACCTAAACGTAGATGCAAATCAACTGAACTATCAAATTTTGTACAATTTGTGTCTTTTACAATGCTTGTAGCTTCTTTAAGGGAATAACTTTTAGTTTTATCCACCTTTGTGTTGGCAACCTTTCTTTTTTTAGTCAACGACATTTTTTGAATGATTTATTAAGGTGAATAATTAGTTTTTCTCCCAAGGGGCTTGTCCATCAATAGTAATACCCATGCTACGTGCAGTACCTGCTACCATTTTCATAGCGCTATGTACCGTAAAGCAGTTTAAATCGGGCATTTTATCAGTAGCAATTGCTTCTACCTGTGCCCAAGTTACTTTACCAACTTTAACACGGTTAGGTTCTTTACTACCTTGACCTACTGTTAATTTTGCAGCTTCTAATAGTTGAATTGGGGCTGGTGCAGTTTTAATAACAAAGTCAAAAGACTTGTCGGTATAAACTGTAATTAATACAGGCACAACTTTGCCTTGTTTGTCTTGGGTTCTTGCATTAAACTGCTTACAGAACTCCATAATGTTTACACCCTTACTTCCGAGTGCAGGCCCAACTGGAGGTGCAGGATTGGCTTGACCGCCTTTCACCTGCAACTTCACGTAGCCAGAGATTTCTTTTGCCATTTTTGTTTACGATTTATTGGTTATAGCGTTTAAACTTTATGTTCAAACTCCCAAGATCAATCATTCTTTTT
>JAYVNQ010000314.1:0-24559 GCA_043758365.1 Chitinophagales bacterium | reverse complement strand
GCCAGGTTGCTGCTGGTTATATGATTTACGGCTCATCAACTATGTATGTTTATGCTACCAAACGTGGCGTTAATGGTTTTACTTTAGATCCTTCAATAGGCGAATTTTGTTTGAGCCATCCAGATATAAAATGTCCTCCAAGTGGTAATGTGTATTCAGTAAATCATGGTCACTTTTTTAGGTATTCTGAGGGTGTACAACGGTATATAAATACTTGCCAAAAGAAAGATAAAACCAATGGAGGGCCTTACACCCAACGTTATATTGGTAGCATGGTGGCAGATGTGCATCGTAATTTAATGAAAGGCGGCATTTTTATGTATCCTGGTACTACTGATAAGCCGCTTGGTAAACTCCGTTTATTGTACGAGTGCAACCCATTTGCATTTATAGTTGAAGTGGCTGGTGGCAGGGCTACCGATGGTAAACGACGTATTATGGATATTGAGCCAACAGCATTGCACCAGCGTACCCCATTTTTTATTGGTAGTATAGATATGATGAACGAGTTAGATACTTTTATAGAAGGCGAAAAATAAAATCGATTTTTAGTTTGAGTCATGATTTTTTAAAAGTTGTTTGCTTTGAGAATTTTATGACTCTTTTTATGTTACTTGCCCAATAAATAATGGCGACGTTATGAAGTATAGTTTAATATTTTTTAGTACAATTTTATTGGCAAATACTTTGGGTGCCCAACAGCCATACAATCCTAAAAAGATGGTATTTATGGCAACCAATAAGCCAAACACCATTATTTATAACGATACCATTTACAAAGGAAGTAACCAATATAAAAGTTTGCTTTTACGCACCGGCGATAAGGATTTAATAAAGCTATATCAACAGCATCAAAGTAATAAAATTCCAGGTACTATTGTTGGTACACTGGGCACGTTGGCAATGTTTATTGGCGTGGCTAATGCCAGCTCTAATGCCAATAATAAAACCACGGGTTGGATAGCTGCGGGCGGCGGCTTAGTAGCCACAATTGCTGGTGGTTATTTGGTATTAATTGGCCAACAAAAAATAGCCATTGCTACTGAGTTATTCAATAGGCGTTATGCTGCTAGAACTATTGCTGGTATTGGGTTTACAGGCAATGGTTTGGGGTTGGTGGTAAAATTTTAGAAATAGAAATAGGAACATGGATGACACGGATTTGGATAGATTTACACAGATTTTTCTGTTGTTGTCACATCCGTTTTTATCCATTTAATCAGCGTCATCCGTGTTGCTATCACAATATTTATAATTATGCAAAAAGTCATCATTAGTGTTAAAGATTTACATAAAAAATATGGCGAGTTCGAAGCTGTTAAAGGCATCAGCTTTGATGTTTTTGAAGGTGAGATTTTTGGTTTATTGGGGCCAAACGGTGCTGGTAAATCAACCACATTAGAAATTATAGAAACCCTACGTAATAAAACCAGTGGCGACATAATTGTGGATGGTTTTAACCTTGATAAAAACCCAAACGACATTAAAAAAATAATTGGCGTGCAATTACAAGCAAGTGGTTTTTACCCCGGTTTAAATTTGGTAGAATTAATCAATCTCTTTGCAGGGCTTTACAACCAAGAGGTTGACCCTTTAGAATTTTTGGATAAAGTTAATTTACGTGATAAAGCAAAGGCAAAATATAAAGAGCTAAGTGGTGGGCAAAAGCAACGCTTTTCGATCGCAACAACTTTAATTAATCAGCCGAAAATTATATTTTTAGATGAACCCACTACCGGCTTAGATCCACAAGCACGTCGTAATTTATGGGACTTGATTTTGGACATTCGTAAGCAAGGCACAACTGTTATCATTACCACACATTATATGGATGAGGCCGAGGTTTTGTGCGATAGGGTTGCCATTATTGATAGCGGCAATATCATTGCCATCAATTCACCCACCCAATTAATTGATGACCTTGTTGCCACTGGTTTTGAAAGACCCACACAAGTAAAAAAAGCTAATTTAGAAGATGTCTTTATTAATTTAACTGGTGTTAGTTTGAGGGAGGAATAGTTGACGTTTTAATGGTTGATTAGTGATGGTTCTTGGTAAAAATAGGATGTGTTTTGCAAAGTATTGACGTACGATTACAAATCTTTATGTTATTACTTGTTTAAATTTAAACCTAAACAATAATGAATAGTCTACTCACAAAATGATGACGTTGTTTAACATTATTTCAACCGCAATGAACGCAAAGCATTTCGCAAAGAAATCACTAATACCCTTGCTATCTCTGCGTTGCTTTGCGGTAAAAAGTGTAATTCATTGATTTCATAAGACTAAATTTCAAACAACTTCAATTTAATTTTCTGTAAAAAATATTTGAAACTCGTAAATGAGAAAATTCTTTTTTAATACTGGACAACATTCACCTAGTTTGTAGCATCATCATGAAAAGTATTGTTAAATACTTGAACCAAATCTGAAAACTCTTAAACATTGCTTATTTACGCCTATTTTATAACCATCACAAACCCATTAAATGAAATTACAATTCTGCATTAAGTACCCGCTTGCTATTATGTCATTACTTTTCTGTGTTTCCTTTTCAAATGCACAGAAAAACTTTTTTATTAAATCGCCTGAACTAAAAGGCAGATTTAAAATTGAAAAAAACATCACCAACTCTAGCATTTACAAGATTAATCAATTAGGCATAAAGCAATATCTTGCCAAAGCACCATTAGAATTTACCAATAGCAATAAGCCACTGCTACTTACTATTCCTTTGCCAGACGGTACTACTGAAAACTTCGAAATCTTTGAATCGCCAGTGCTTTCACCAGAAATCGCTGCTAAGTTTCCAGATATTAAAACTTATACTGGTAAAAGTCAAAAAAATTATGGCTCAACCATAAGAATAAGTTTTACTGAAATTGGGCTAGATGCCATAATAACTGGTGCAGGTAAAGATGCTGTGTATTTTCAAAAATTAAGTACCAATGTAAATGACAATAGTTTTATCAGCTATTTTGGTAGTAAGGCTATTCACCCTGGTAAAACTAATGTGAATAATAAATGTGGTACACCTTTAGAAAAAAAAAATGAACTAACTACTTTTAGTGAAACAAACACCACTTTTGGCACACAAAGCTTAACTACAACTGGCGGCACTTTAAAAACCTTTAGATTAGCAGTAGCAGCCACGGCTGAATTTACCACACTTAAAGGTGCTGGTAATACCACAACGGCTTTTGCAGCTTTAGTAGGATATGTAAATAGAATGATTGCAATATTCAGAGCAGAATTATCTGTTTCATTTACATTAGTTAGTACTACTAATTTGGTATACACCACGGTTGGTGTGCCTTATACCAATAGCAATCAAACATTAATGTTGACTCAAAACCAAACAAATGTTGATAATGTAATTGGTACAGCAAATTATGATTTAGCATATGTATTAGGTACAGCTGGCGGTTCTGGTGGTGGTGTAGCTGTTACCCCTAGCGTCGGCGATGCTGCTACAAAAGCAGAAGATGTATCGGGTGTTGGTGATGGTACTTTTGCAGCCGTATTTGATGACCAATTAATTGCCCATGAAGTAGGTCATCAGTTTTCTATGAATCACTCATTTAATAGTTCTATACCTGTTTGTACTACTAGAGAACCCACTACTTCGGTAGAGGTTGGCTCTGGCACAACCATCATGAGCTATGGCTATACTTGTAGCGATAATACTGGTAACGATGACTACGAAAATACTTATAAGCCTCTTTTAAATTTTCACGCCGTTAACTATAGTCAAGCCGTAACTTTTTTAGCTACGATACCTACAGTTGGCTCATCATCAGTAACGGGCAATGCACCACCTATCATTGCTACTATTACAACTGATAAAACAATACCAAAATCAACCCCTTTCTATCTTACTGGTACTGCTACAGATATAAATACTAGCAATACATTAACCTATTCATGGGAAGGTACAAATGTGGGTACAAGTACACCCGTTCCAACCACGTTTTTAAATACAGCTGCACCACCATTTTTTAGAAGTTACCCACCCGTAACTACTGCTACTAGATATTATCCAAGGCTATCTGCCATTTTAGATGGTACTAATGGTGCTAGGGGCGATAAATTACCATCAGTGGGAATAGTAACTACGCATCGCTTTACCGTTAGAGATAATGTTGATGGCATTAATACTGGTACTGTATCGGTAACAATTGACGACAATTCTGGACCATTTTTAGAAACAACCAACCTTGCTGGTAGTTATGCATCTGGCAGCACACAAACCATTACTTGGAGCGTTAATAACACAAACTCAGCACCAGTAAGCTGTGTTAATGTAGATATTTTGTTATCGATAGATGGTGGACTAACTTTTCCATTTACATTAGTGGCAGGTACCCCAAATAATGGTACAAACGCAGTTACATTTCCATCTTTAACCACTGCAACTACCACTGCAAGAATTAAAGTACAAGCTAGCAATAATATTTTCTTCGATATTTCTAATAACAATTTTACTATTACTGCGGCACCATTACCAGTATCATTAGTAAGCCTTAACGCTTACCAAAAAACTAGTAATATAGTGGTAGAATGGAATGTTGCTAACGAAATAAATTTAAACAGATATGAAGTAGAGAAAGCCGATGATGGTAGCAACTTTACCAAAGTGGGTACTGTGGCTGCAAGCAACCAAAGTAAATATGCTTGGCTAGATGTAAATGTAAAAACTGGCTACAACTACTATCGTTTAAAAATGATAGATAACGATGGTACTACTAAGTACAGTGCTATTATAAGCGTTAAAATAGGAGCAGAAACTAACAGCTTCGCCATACTTAATAACCCTGTAATTGGCAATCAATTAGCGGTTCAATTTAGTAGTGTAGATAAGGGTACTTATTACATCCAAATGCATAGCCAAAACGGGCAACTAATTTTCACTAAGTCAATTAGCCATTTTGGTGGTTCTGCAACCTATAATGTTGGCATCAATACAGTTTCAAAAGGTATTTATCAAATTTCAATTAGTAACAGTAATAACACACTCATCAATAAACCAGTTTTAGTAAACTAATCTCTCAAATTATTTGCTTAAATTATTTTAGCATAAGTTGACAGATTTTAAAAAATCCCAGTTGCTACGGTAACTGGGATTTTTTATAAATGTACTTGACAGGGATTCTTGAGTTTTAAAGCTTCGAGCTAGACACTAGCTTATAATAAGCCTCTTTCATGAATTAAATTTTTAATTCTAGATGGTGTTGTTTCTTAAATAAATTCAGCAAATACAAAAGACTTAAAAGCATAGAATGACTCTTTTTTTCAACTACAAACGTCTGAAAGCCTTATAAATACTAGAATCATTTAGGAAACAACACCATTCTAGATTATAAATGGCAGCAATTAAATTGAATCTTTTTAGTTATGATTTGCATAATGGTGAAAAATATTAATTAACTTAAACAGTTTCTTACAAGAATATCAAATTGAGTGCAACCCTTATAGCTTTTATAGTGTCTAAAAAAATGATACTCTTGTGTCAATTCTAGTTAGTAGAATTACTTTTTAATCCCTGATAAAAAAATTATGTAAAAAATGTTTGGAGTAACAATACTTGGTAATAATTCTGCAATTCCTGCCTATGATAGACATCCTACAGCACAGGTGGTTACAATGAACGACCAATTAATTTTGATTGATTGCGGGGAGGGTACTCAAATGCAAATGACCAAATACCGTATCAGGAGGAGCAAAATTAATTATATACTTATTTCTCACCTACACGGAGACCATTATTTTGGACTGATGGGCATACTTACAAGCATGGGTTTATTAGGCCGTGAACACGATTTACATTTGTTTGCACCGCCATTGTTAGAAGCAATTATTCATGCACAACTAAACGCTGCAAACACAGCACTGCCCTATGTTTTACACTTCCATCCGTTGGTAAATGATGGGCTGATTTTAAACGATAATAAGTTTACAGTTGAATGTTTTAGTACCAAACACAGGGTGTCTTGCAAAGGCTTTATCATCCGTGAAAAAAAACAACCACGACGCATAAATAAAGACACCATTAACCAATACGACATACCAACAGCCTTTTTTGATAAACTAAAAATGGGTGACGATTACGAAACAAAAGAAGGGGGCATTATTAAAAATAATTGGGTAACAATTGCGAATAAACCAGCCAACAGTTATGCGTTTTGTGCCGATACCATTTATGATGAAGAACTGGTGCCAATTGTAAAAAATGTAACGTTATTGTACCATGAATCTACCTATTTGAAAGACATGAATGATAGAGCTGCCTTGCGTTTTCATGCCACCTCTGAACAGGCTGCTACTATTGCAAAAAAAGCTAGCGTTAACAGATTAATTATGGGGCATTTTAGTAGTAAATATGAAAGTATAGATGCCTTTTTAGAAGAAGCAAAAGAAGTATTCGACAATAGTCATTTAGCTGTTGAAGGTGTAACGTTTATTTTGTAATGTGCTATTACTATCTACTCATTAACCAAGTGTAAAACCCAGGAAAAATTAACTTCCAATAGCTCTCATTATGTTGCCCAAGCGGGCTAATTTGTGTAACTACTTCGTAGCGAGGTTTAGTTTTTAAAATAGCTTCCATTTTAGCAACCTCGGCAACTAGATTAGCACTTTCTTTTGCACCCGCATAAATAAAAAATCTTGGCATTGCAGTAGTGATGAGTTTCTCAGCTTCTGTGTAAATTTTTGGTGCTATCCAAAATGACGGAGAAAAAACACCAGCAGCCCCAAACACTTGTGGATACTGCATAATAGCGTAGGCACTTATTAACCCACCCATACTACTGCCAGCCACAAAAGTATAATCAGGGCTTTTTTTAGTGCGGTATTTTGTATCAATAAAAGGCTTTAAGGTTTGTACTAAAAAATCAACATATTGTTTGCCTTCACCTTTGGTATCTGGTGTTGCAAAAGCACCTTTTAATGTATAATCGTAAGGCGAATATTCACTCATCCGTTTGTTGCTACCATTATCAATACCAACTACAATACATTCTTTTCCAAGCTTTTGCTGCAAACTATCCAAACATTCATCAACACCCCATTCACCCGAATAAGCTGTTTGTTCGTTAAACAAATTTTGCCCATCCTGCATGTACAAAACAGGGTATGTTTTAGTAGATGAACCATAACCTTTTGGCAAATAAATCCAGATTTTTCTAGTACGGTTCAGTTGTGGCATTTTAAAAGCGGTATCAATTACTTTTACTTGTGGGCTTGCAGTGTAGCGTTTTGGTCTTTCTGGATAATCATCTTTCCAACCGGGTATTGCAACCTCAATTGATACATCTGCATTTACATCTAAAATCCTATCGGCAATATCACGTCCATCAGCCATACATTCAACTTTATCCATACTGCCACGTGTAAACTTAAAGGCATAATTACCAGCAGCAACATCTTTAATTACAATGCTTTTTCTACCACCAGCAAATGGCTTTAGTTTATACTTCTCATCTTTCGAATTCCAACTGTTAAAGGTTCCAGCAACATAAATTTCATCACCTTTTTTTGCAGCTACTTCAGTAACTATTAAGCGTACAGAAAACTGTGATTGTGCATTTGTAACAAATAGCATAATAACTGACAGTAAGGCAATCTTTTTCATAAAATAAATATAGTGTAACGCAAATAAAAAAGCCATTTCCTACTGTAAGAAATGGCCTGTAACTATCTTAAAAAAACGATTAGTCTAAAATTTCAACATCAGCAGGATATTTACTTCTATTAAAAACAAAAACGGCATCTTCTAAAGTAGCATTTGTATTTAAATTAGTTAGGCTTATTTCGGTTTTGTTATTGCCCTTATCGAAAATATTAACCTTCGTAAACATTTTTTTTGCCTTGTCTACAAACAACAAAACTTTAGAGAAATTTTTACGTGGGTCAGTTGGCGTTAACTCAATTTGGTAAGCCGTTCCAGCCGACGAAATTAATTTATAGGTAAAGTCTTTATCGTAAAAATTAGAGAATAATTTTTGTGGACTCAGTAAAGATTCTGCCTCATCTGCACCAGTAATGGTAATGGTTTTATTCCCATCAAAATTGTACACTTTGGTACCATCGCAAATAACTTCTGTTTTACCTTGCTTTAATAAATATTTTTTGTTTTTGTAGCAGATAGTACCTGCCTTGCTACCGTTGCTTACCCCCTTACTACTGAAAGATTTGATACTGATATTAGAAGTGATTGACTTGAAAGTTTTAATCTTTGCACTAACACCATCTAATACTTTTTTGGCATTAGCATCATTTTGGGCATTGATACAATTTGAAAAAACGGCAAGCGATAAAAACAGGATTATAAAATTTTTCATTTGTTTCATTTGAAATTCAAAGATAGATGTTACAACTTTTAGAAGACTATTATCTACCTATAAGGTTTAATATTTTACCGATTATATAACATAAAAATTATGCCATCGAATCAAGATACTCTTGCAGTTCTGTTTCGCTTTTAAACAATACTTCCCTTGCTTTACTACCAGCATTAGCACCAACAATTCCAGCAGATTCTAGCTGATCCATTAAACGCCCTGCTCTATTATAACCCAACTTCATCCTGCGTTGAATTAAAGACGTGCTACCAATTTGGTTTTGCACTATCAATTTAGCAGCATCATTAAACAATGGGTCTTTATCTGTACTATCAAAAACTTTACTACCCTCCTCTTTTTCATCCACATATTCTGGTAACAAAAACGCATCTGGATAACCACGTTGATCGCCAATAAATTCAACAATTTTATCAACCTCGGGCGTATCTACAAACGCACATTGCAAACGGGTAATATCGCCGTTGTAACTTATTAGCATATCGCCTTTGCCAATTAATTGCTCTGCACCACCAGCATCTAAAATAGTGCGGCTATCAATTTTTGAGGAAACTTTAAATGCAATACGTGCAGGAAAATTCGCCTTAATAGTACCTGTAATAATATTTACCGAAGGCCTTTGCGTAGCAATAATTAAGTGAATACCTATGGCTCTTGCTAACTGAGCTAGACGTGCAATTGGCATTTCAACTTCTTTGCCTGCTGTCATTATTAAGTCAGCAAACTCATCTACAACCAACACGATAAATGGTAAATATTGATGTCCTTTTTGCGGATTAAGTTTTCGATTATTAAACTTTTCGTTATACTCTTTTATATTCCTACAACCAGCTTCTTTTAGCAAGTCGTATCGGTTATCCATTTCAATACAAAGGGCATTTAACGTGTGTACTACTTTCTTTGTATCGGTAATAATACTTTCTTCTTCGCCTGGTAGTTTAGCTAAAAAGTGCTTCTCAATTACTTTGTAAATACTTAACTCAACTTTCTTTGGATCTACCAATACAAACTTTAATTGCGATGGATGTTTTTTGTACAACAGCGATACCAGAATAGCATTCAACCCCACCGATTTACCTTGACCAGTTGCACCTGCCATAAGCAAGTGCGGCATGGTTGCCAAATCAACTATAAAGTTTTCGTTATCAATTTTTTTACCAATAGCAATTGGCAACGAAAATGTGCTGTTAGTAAATTTTTCAGAAGCCAATAAGGTCTTCATGCTTACCACGCTTTTACGCACATTTGGCACTTCAATACCAATAGTACCTTTACCAGGAATTGGCGCAATAATACGAATACCCAAAGCTGCCAAACTCAATGCTATATCATCTTCTAGGTTTTTTATACGGCTAATCCGAACACCCGGTGCGGGTACAATTTCGTATAATGTAACTGTAGGCCCAACCGTTGCGGCAATACGCTGAATAGCAATATCGTAGTTTTTTAGAGTGGCAATAATTTGATTTTTATTGGTCTCTAATTCTGTAGGGTCATGTACAATTTTTTCGCTGCCATGTGTTTCTAATAAATCAATAGAGGGGTATTTGTAATCCTTTAGCTCAAGCGTTGCATCATACATGGTATCAATACCAAAGTGGTTACTAATTACTGCTTTTGGGCTATCTATTTCTTCATCATCTTCAACCATTTCTTGTAGTTCCAATTCCATATCTATTTCATCATCAAACTCAATTTTTAAAGGTTTTCTAGCTTCAACAATTACGGCATCTTCTTCAATAGTTTCAGGCATTGGCTTTGGCATAATTACCGAGATACCTTCGTGTAATGGCGGGGCTATTTCAAGTGGCAAATCAACCATCGCATCTTTTGGCTTTTGCTTAGCTTTTATAGGTTCATCAACAATAAATAATTTGCCCTCTGCTTCTATTTCGTCATCAAGCATCTCTTTTTCGGTAACATCAAATTCGTTCAATGGATCATGATTAGCAACTTCTTCTTTTGGAGCTATTACAGCCATGCCAGTAGCACCATCTTTTAGTTTGTTGTAGCTTATTGGCAATTCAGGTTCTTCATCCTCAAACCCTTCATCAGCAATACTTACAGGATTTAATTCGAATTCATTACTGGTATCAAATAAATCATGCAACCCAATTTTATCGGTGGTATCAACAGGTTTTATTTTCCTTTCTGGCCACTTAAAAGTTGGGTTAAACCGCCAAATAATATAGCAAAATACAGTTACTGCCAATAATGCACCAGTACCTACCCTGCCTATCCATTTTACAAACCAATTGTTCAGCAATTCGCCAACTGCACCACCCCAACTGAAGTCGCTTGTAGTAGTTACAAAAGTCAATGCCATACTTATTATTACCAAGCCAATAACCACGTAACGCAGGTTGCGAATAAGGCTAAAAATTTTTCTACCAAACAATAAATTAATACCCAGCACAAAAAAGAAAGTGCAAAACAAATACGATGCAACGCCAAAGCCTTTGTAAATAAAAATATGAGCCACATAAGCACCCAAAACACCTAATAAATTGTGCACTCGAACATCGTTGGTAGCAAATATTTTAATGCCAAACAGGTGTACTTTATCTTGGTCTTCCTGCCAAGTAAATAGGTACGATGTAAAGGCGATAAATAAGAAAATAGCAAATAACAAGCACAATGCACCAGCAATTTTGGTGGTGCGTTCGTCTTTTACAACTTCAGCAACGGTTACGTCCACCTCTTTGTCCTCGGTTAAAGCTTCGGAGCTTGGTGGTGTGGGCAGTTTCTTTTTTAAGCTATTAGCCATGAAAACAAATATACGTTTTGCATCTTAGCGTAATTATTTTTGAACCAGCATGTGGATTTCTTATCGGCTACGGTTGCGTCGCACACTGGAGCGTGGATAACTCTGTAGGCAATATGCGAAGATTTGGGATTTGAAATTTCTATTTTTTTTTACCTGATAATAATCTATAAACGACAAATGGGAAAAGCCCAATAAAGAAACTAAACGTAGCTTTATTAGCAATCAATTTCATCATCACTTTATGAAAGTTATGTACTTTGTTTCTTGGTGTGATACTACTACAATTTCCAATCTACAATCTCTTTCGCCCATTCTATTCTGTAAGGCGTAGTTACACGAATATAATTATCAGTGTAGCCTTCCATCATACCGTTTTTATCAAAGCCTTCAAACAATACTTTACGGGTTTGATTGGTATGTTGTGCATTGAAAAATTGCTGCTTCATGTAGCTAAGGTTACGTAGAGCTTTATTACGGTCGTGGCGCTTGTTGTGAGGCACAATTGGTTTAATATCTAATGCTAAAGTATTGGCACGTTCAGAGTAAGTAAATACGTGTAAATAGGTAATATTAAGGCTATGTAAAAAGTCAAATGTTTCTTGAAAAGCAGCATCAGTTTCGCCAGGAAAACCTACAATCACATCTACACCAATGGAACAATGTGGCATCAGGGTTTTTATCAAAGCCACACGTTCAGCATATAATTTTCTTTTGTACCGGCGGCGCATCAAACCCAATACAGTGTTGCTTCCGCTTTGCAATGGTATGTGAAAATGTGGCATAAACTTTTTACTTTCTGCCACAAAAGCAATCATGTCGTTCGTTAATAAATTGGGTTCAATAGATGAAATCCTGTAACGCTCAATGCCTTCAACTTTATCCAATGCTTTAATCAGTTCAAAAAAATCTTCTTCATGCTTACCACCATCTGGACCTTTACCAAAATCACCTAAATTAATACCTGTTAATACAATTTCTTTAGTGCCGCTAGCAGCAATTGCTTTAGCATTTTTAACCACATTGGCAATACTATCGCTGCGACTTTTGCCACGAGCCATTGGTATGGTACAAAACGAACAATTATAATCGCAGCCATCTTGCACTTTTAAGAAGGTTCTTGTTCTATCATTCATAGAGTAAGTGGCGGTAAAACCACTCACTTCTTCAATATCGCAACTGCATATTTTGGCGCTATCGCCTTTTGTTAATTCTGCTAAGTGTTCTACAATATTAAATTTTTCAGCAGCCCCTAACACCAAATCCACACCAGGGATTTTTGCAATTTCTTTAGGTTTTAATTGTGCGTAGCAGCCAGTTATTACCACCAAACTTTCGGGTGATTTGCGTTGTATGCGACGAACGAGTTGGCGGCATTCTTTATCGGCATTATCGGTTACAGAACAAGTATTTATCACATATACATCGGCTTGTTCTTCAAAAGATTTTTTTTCAAATCCTTCTGTTTCTAACAAGCGAGAAATGGTGGATGTTTCTGAGAAATTTAATTTACAGCCCAATGTGTGAAAGGCTACTGTACGCTGCTTTTGCATCGGGCAAAGATAAATTTTATGAAGATAATATCTGAAGCAACATTTTGTAGATC
Organism: Chitinophagales bacterium; assembly: GCA_043758365.1. Lineage (GTDB taxonomy): Bacteria > Bacteroidota > Bacteroidia > Chitinophagales > Chitinophagaceae > Parasediminibacterium. The sequence goes on along the minus strand of JAYVNQ010000314.1, from coordinate 11,826 downwards.
AGAACGCAGATTGTTAAGATTGCCCTGAAAATATAATACATCTCAATTTGCATCTTGAGTACCATATCAATTTGCGTTCTATTTTAACATCACATAACTTTCAATATCACCTTTAGTAATTGTCTTACCTGATAAAATAATCAGCCTTTCTACCACATTACGTAGTTCACGGATATTGCCTGTCCAATTATGTTCTTTTAAGGCTTCTAAAGCGGCTTTCTCAATCGTTTTTACGGGCTGTCCATATTCTGTAGCAATATCTTGCAAAAACTTATCTACTAGTAAAGGAATATCATTTATGCGTTCATTTAGCGATGGCACATGAATTAAAATTACACCCAAACGGTGATATAAATCTAACCGAAAGTTCTTGGCTTCTACTTCTTGCAACAAATCTTTATTGGTGGCAGCTACCACACGTACATCTATATTTATTTCTTTGTCGCCACCAACTCTAGTAATTTTTCCTTCCTGTAAAGCACGCAGCACTTTTGCTTGTGCCGAAAGGCTCATATCGCCAATTTCATCTAAAAATAATGTACCCCCATGTGCTTGTTCAAACTTCCCAATACGCTGTTTTATGGCAGATGTAAACGAGCCTTTTTCGTGACCAAATAATTCGCTTTCTATCAATTCACTTGGTATGGCTGCACAATTCACCTCTACTATTTGATTGGTATTTCTGCTGCTTTTTTCATGTAGCCAACGGGCTACTAATTCTTTACCAGTTCCGTTTTCGCCAGTTATCAAAACTCGTGTATCTATTGGTGCTACTTTATCTATAGTATCTTTTATCTTTTTAATAGCATCGCTTGCGCCAATTATTTCTTGCACTTTGCTGGCTTTACGCTTTAATACTTTGGTTTCTTTTACCAAACTATTTTTATCAGTCGCATTACGAATGGTAATTAATAAGCGGTTTAAATCGGGCGGTTTTGAAATATAATCGTAAGCACCTTTTTTTACAGCATCTACTGCAGTTTCAATGTTTCCGTGGCCACTAATCATAATAATTGGCACATCAGGATTAGCTTCGGTAGCTTTTTGTAAAAACTCAAGTCCATCAATTTTAGGCATTTTAATATCGCATAAAACCACATCAAAAGTAGTGGCTATAAACTTTTTTAAGCCCTCTTCACCGTCGGCAGCTTCATCTACTTTATAGCCTTCATTACCCAAAATATCTTTCAATACATTACGTATTGCACGTTCATCATCTATAATTAAAATACTTGCCATTAACTATTTTTTAGGGGATGAAATTAAAGCAATGAGAGTTATCTACTGCTTAATAAATTTCTCGAGAAGTAAGGCACTGTTTAATAAGCGTTTCCACTTTGAGCCAAACGCAACCTTACCAACTAACCTTACAACCACCATAAAAGTTAATAGGTGTTGCTGGGTTATAAAACCTTTTGCCAGCAGCATTAATATCGTTGCCTAAACTATAAGTTTGATTAAGCAGATTGTCGCCACCAATATACAATTGAACAGTTGCTTTATTAGCCTTAAAAGTAAAGCCAGCTTTGGCTTGCAGCAAATGATAAGCATCTGTAAAAATATCATTTGCATCGGTCAAGGGTATGCTAGACGTATAATTATGAGAAACGTTTACAAAAAACCCTTTACGCATTTCAACCGCTAAACCACTTACCAAAATATGGGTTGGTACGCCTGTTAATTTATTACCAGAATAGTTATTGATGCCTTGCTGGTAACTGGTAAATTCGTAAGGTTGGTAACTATAACTTTCGGTTAAATTAATTACCTTAAAAAAGTGGTTGTCATTTTTTATAAAATGATATTGTAAATAAATTTCTGCCCCGTTTTGCTTAGTATTACCAGCGTTGGTAAAGTATTGTGTGCCATCAGCATTATTGCGAGTTACAATGGCATTTTGCAATTTAAAATGATAATAATTTACATCGAATAACAAACTGTTTTGCCACAAACTACCCTTTAATCCTAGCTCAAAATTCCAGCCATATTCTGGTTGCAACGTAGTATTAAATGTTCTGTTTGATGGGCGTATTTCTGCTAAAGATGGCGGACTAAAACCTTTTGCCACTGAGCTATACAAAGAAATTTTTTGCGATAATTTATACAAAGCCGCGAACCTTGGCATTAATACAATATCTGTATTTTTTCTAGTAAAATCTACGCTGCCATCTGTCAATCTTTTGTAGCGGTAATTTTGATTATTGGTACTTAACCCACCACTAACATTCCATTGCTCACCACTTATTTGTAATTGGGTAAATACAAACCATTGGTCAACAAAAATATCATCCTTAAACTGCACTGTATCTTGTATACCAAATCTATTACCGTAATCATCAATTTTAGAATGGTTGGTTAATACTTCGCCACCTGTTAACCATTGTAAATTGATATTTTTTAACTGCTTTTGATAAATTAGTTTAGCATTAAAACCAAGGTTAGTTTCATTGCGTTTTTCATAGCTAGTTATAAAAGGATTTTTAAAATCTGTATGATGAAAACCCACGCCAGCATCGGTTGAAAGAGATTGATTAATTTGATATTGATGATGAAGTCCTACAAAAAACGTGTTGTTGTAAATAGCCGTTTGTTGTTGTAAAGCACCTGGCAGACCATTGGCTGGAAGCCTAGCCAATGTTGCATCTTGCTGCATTTGTGCCAATGTAATGCCACCTGGTGTTTGATAATAAAGTGACGTGTAAAAACTGGTAATATAAAATTGTTGGTGGTTTGCTTTAAAACTTCCAAGCCAAGAAATACTGTTTTTTTGCATGGCAGATTGTTGCCTGTAACCATCGCTTTGTTGGTGGCTTTGTAACAATTTGGAACTAAATTTTGGACTTTGATATTGCCAACTGATATTCTGTTGAAAAAGCCCATAACTACCACCATTGATAGAAGTTTGATAAGTATTTTTTTTACTACTTGAGAATATATTGTTAGACTGTAACAATACCACGCCACCAGTATTTGCCCCGTATAAACTAGCCGCAGGGCCTTTAATTATTTCTATTGTAGATAATTGTTGCACATCAATCAAATTAAGATAGGTATTGCCGCCACCATCCGTTAAAGGCAATCTGTTCCAATAAACTTTAACATTTCTTACCCCAAAAGGTGACCGTAATAAGCTGCCTCGAATACTTAAACGATAACTACCTGGGCTACGCTCTTCCATACGAACACCAGGAATTGCATTTACAGAAGGTAGTAAATTGGTAGCGGCAATTGATTGCATTTGTTTAGCGCTAATAACACCTATTGATGCTGGTACTTCCTTCCAAAGTTTATTATAGTTAAATGCCTGAATGGTAACTGATTGTAAACTATCATTCCCAAAAAATAAACTATTTTTTTGTTGTGCTGCTAATTGTGCAACTATAATCAATCCAAATAAAAAAATTATACCTTTTTTCACGTAGTAAAATTATGGGAAGGACGGTTGTGAACGTTTTAAAGCCTTTGATTAGTAACAATAAACAACAATCCCGAAGTTTTTAAAGCTTCAGGATTGTTTTATAAGAATAATATTTTATTTATCTTCCTACAACTTCTTTAACCAATTTTACCGTTCTTGCTACATCGGGTATTGCCAAAGCAGCCAAATTTGGTGCGTAGTGCATTGGTGCATCCGCACTTGTAATTCTTCGGATTGGTGCATCTAGATAATCAAATCCTTCCTTTTGAATACGGTAGGTAATTTCAGAACTTACGGATGCAAATGGCCATTGCTCTTCAACAATCACCAAACGATTGGTTTTTTTAACGCTTTCTAAAATACATCTCCAATCTAGTGGACGAATAGAGCGTAAGTCAATTACTTCCGCATTAATACCTTCTTTTTCTAATTCTGCAGCAGCACCTAGAGCTACTTTCATCATTTTATTGTAAGAAACAATGGTAACATCAGTACCTGTTTTCTTTACATCAGCTTTACCTAATGGGATATAATATTCTTCATCTGGTATGTCGCTTTTATCGCCATACATTACTTCGCTTTCCATAAAAATAACAGGATCTTTCTCGTAACGAATAGCTTGTTTTAAGAGACCCTTTGCATCGTACCCATTAGATGGTGATACTACTTTGATACCTGGAATATTGGCATACAACGCTTCAAAAGCAGTTGAATGCTGTGCACCCAGCTGACCTGCACTACCACCTGGGCCACGAAATATAATGGGGCAACCAATTTGTCCACCACTCATTGCCAACATTTTTGAGGCCGTATTTAAAATTTGATCTAAAGGCAATACTGCAAAATTCCAAGTCATAAACTCAACAATTGGTATTAATCCATTTTGAGCAGCCCCCACTGCGATAGCTGTAAAACCAAGTTCCGCTATAGGAGTATCTATTACACGTTTTTCGCCAAATTCGGCTAACATACCTTGGCTAACTTTGTAGGCACCATTGTATTCTGCAACTTCTTCGCCCATTAAAAATACCCTATCATCCCTTCTCATTTCCTCACTCATGGCTTCACGAAGTGCCTCTCTAAAAGCTATTGAACGCATGTACTTTCTATTTAAAATTGAGTTGCAAAAATATAGGTTTGTATAGTAAAAAAATCAAGCAATATTTTATTTGTTTCGATAAATAAACAGGGTGATTTATAGCATATAAAACCAAAAATCCCCCAAGAAAACTTGAAGGATTTTGATATAAAATATTAAGTATACTCTAAAAAACGTTCCAAGCAAAACTTGCATAATACAAAGCACCAACTTGTGCATTTCCAAAGCCATTAGTGTAATATCTATTTATAATATTTGTACCACCAAGTTTTAGAATAGATTTTGTTTTAGGGAACTTATAACTGACTTGTGCATCTAAGGTTGTAACTGAAGGCAGAGTACCAGCACCAAATGTACCTTCGTAGTAAAAACTATCCTGCCATCTATAAACTACGCTAAAGCCCAAACGTTTATCCGTACCAAAACCTGTATTAGATAATGTAAGATTAGTACGATACTTAGGTGTGTTAAAGAATGTAATAAAACCTGCAGGAATATCTGTAATTTCATCGGAATAAAAATTAGCACCTACTGTAAAGTTTTGTGGTAATAAATAATCTAAAGAAATACCATAACCTCGTGTGGTTACTTTACCTGTACTATTTGTAGATACTTGGTACACTTTAGCTTTACCAGCTACTATTTGATACACATTTGTACCGCCTAAAAAGTTATCGTATGATGCTGTATAGCCATATACATCAATTAATAATTTTTTACCAATTAAACCTTTGTACCCAACCTCGTATGAGGTTGCTGTTTCTGGTTTAAACTCGCCAAAAACTGCTGGTGCATTTGTTCCTACAGTAAATACAGGAGCGCTGCCAAACACAAAGTTTCTTAATTGTGGTAGCCCTCCCAATAAAGTTGCAGCACCTACATTTAATCTTATCCATTGATTTTGAGTTGATGGAAAACGATACGCTTGCTGATAAGATAAACGTATATTTTGATCTTTAGCAACCTTCACCACTGCTGAAAAACGTGGTGTGAAACGACCAGCAAAGTTTTCGTTTTTATCATAACGACCAGATGCAGTTAATTTTAATACATCGCTAAACAATTTTTGAGATAATTGACCGTAAACGCCTGTTTCAGCAATTTTAATTTTACCAGACGTATCAGCAAACAAAGTCCCTTCTGAATTTAACCGATATTCTTTATAATTACCACCAATTAAAAACTCAGTACCACTTTTTGCAAGGCCAAAAGCATCGGTTAAATTGTATTGTCCTTCATACATATACAATGAAGTTTTATCTACAAACAACCCCCCACCTTTGGAAATTGGCGTATTAATTATTTTATTAAAAAGATCGTTATCTAATAAGTTCCCAGTTGGTCTACCAGCATCTGCAGCAGTTCTTCCAGCAGCATGAGCCATTGCATCCGTGGCACCACCCAATCTGTTGATTAAATAAGCTTGTGTGTACTGACCAAACCAAGTTTGACTTGGTTTTACTGCTTCATTAAAATATTGTGATGCGGCAGATGCATTATAACTATCGCCTGCATCTTCTTGTGTGGTGTAAGCTCTTAAATACCAGTTTTTAGATTTCAACTCTAATTTATATTGACCAATTCTAAAGTTTTTCAAAGAATATCTGCCCAAGCCAGTATAAACAGTATTACCAATACCATAGTTAGCAACCAATGATGCTTCTAAATTATCGGTTATTTTATAGTGTAGTGCACCTGTTAATTTTACATTCACCGTAAATGGACTTACTACATCTTTTTCGTCATAACCAGTTCTAGATACGTTTTGTGTAGTTGGAATTGTACCAATGATATTGGTCAATGCAGGTTGAAATGCAGCAGGAAATAGCGGAGCAACTGCAAATTGGGCGAAATTTTTAAAACTATTTACAGGAGCAGGAAATGCTGAGAAATTAGTTTCGTCGCCATAAACATTAACCCCATCGTAAGCAGGGTCTGTTCTGTCTCCACCAATAATTTTACCCGTTGTTCTATCGCCGACAGCAGCAGTTTGAAAATTCCTTTTATCATTACCTAACCAATCTATTGCTTGGGTAAATGAAGCACCTATTTTAAATGCCCATTTTTCTGATAATTTTTGAGCCCACCGCAAGTTCCAATCATAAAAAGCTGCACGGTCACGTTGTTTGCTATCTATATGGTTAACACCTGTTTTTATTTGAAAGCTTAAACCTTGGTATTTAAATGGGTTTTTACTGTTTATTAACAATGTACCATTCATACCGCCAGGGCCATACAATGCAGAACTAGCACCAGCTAATAATTCAACATTATCTACATCCAATTCTGTTAAACCAATAATACTACCTACAGAAAAGTTTAAACCTGGTGCTTGGTTATCCATACCATCCATTATTTGGTTTAAACGTAAGTTACCACTGCTATTAAAACCACGAGTACTCACTGTTTTAAATGTTAAGCTAGATGTGGTAACATCCACACCTTTCATATTACCAACAATATCATAATAATTACTTGCAGGAGACTGACGAATATTGGCAGCACTAATTCTTTCAATGGAAACTGGTGATTCTAAAATCCGTTCAGGTACCCGAGAAGCAGATACTATAACTTCTTCACCTAAAACAAAGTTTGGCTCTACTGCTATATTTACGTTAGTGCCATTATATAAAACCTCTTTATTGCTAAAACCCACCGAGCTGATAATTAACGTAAAAGGTGGTTTTTGGTTAGTTGTAAATTTAAAATTTCCCTTGTCATCAGTAAACGCACCAGAGTTGCTACCTTTTATAGTAACTGAAACTGCAGAGAGGGCTTCTTTTGATTTATTGTTTGTAATGTTACCAGTTACGGTAGTTGACGTTTGTGCAAATGTAAAAGTTGAGCCTAGGGCTAACAATACGTATGCAACACATAAGCGGTATAGCTTTTTCATGATGGCAATTTTTGTTATAGAATGATTAACAATTCAATAGCAAAGTAATAGTTGTTTAGCTAACTATTAAAAAATATTTTATACACAAATGAGAAGATGTTGTTGAGAAAAACTTTAGCCAAATAGTCATTACCTTTTACAGTGCATTTACTTTTACCAAATGGCTACTTTTCAATTTCCAAAACAAACAAATTTTTATAAAGGTAAAGTACGAGACGTGTACAGTATTGGTGATGATTTATTGGTAATGATTGCTAGTAATCGTATATCGGCTTTTGATGTTATTTTACCAAGTCCCATACCATTTAAAGGCCAAGTTTTAAACCAGATAGCTGCGTACATGTTGGCTGCCACCAAGCATATTTGCCCCAATTGGTTATTGGCAACACCAGCGCCCAATGTCAGCATTGGTAAGCGTTGCGATCCTTTTAAAATAGAAATGGTTGTACGTGGCAATCTCACAGGCCATGCTTGGAGAACGTACGCTACTGGTGCAAGAACTTTGTGTAGTATAACCATGCCAGAAGGCATGAAAGAGAACGACTATTTTGCTACGCCAATAATTACTCCAAGTACCAAAGCTAGCGAAGGCCACGATGAAGATATTAGTAAGCAGGCCATTATTGAACAAGGTTTAGCAAGCGAAGCAGACTGGCATATTTTAGAAAAATATACTTTAGCATTATTCGCCTTTGGCAAACAATTAGCAGCCAAACAAGGTCTTATTTTAGTTGATACAAAATATGAATTTGGCAAAATAGATGATACTATTTATTTGATGGATGAAATACACACACCAGATAGTAGTCGTTACTTTTATGCTGATGGTTTTGAAGAAAGGCAAGCAACTGGTGAGAGGCAAAAACAACTTAGTAAAGAGTTTGTGCGTGAGTGGTTAATTGCCAATAATTTCATGGGTAAAGAGGGGCAAACAGTGCCCCCAATGAGCGATGACTGGATAAATACAATTAGCAAAAGATATATAGAATTATATGAAACCATTATAGGTAAACCCTTTGTGCCATTGGCTTTAAGCGATAATGAAACATATGAGGCAGTAGTAAAAAATTTGGGTTTGGGTTGGTAGTGATAGCATTAATTAAGAGAGCCCTACTTTTAAATATTAGCATACTGCTATTGGTTTAAAGCTACCAACATTTCTTCCTTATATGGTCAAAACAAGAATTGACTTAAGGATTAAGAATAATTGATTGTACGTTGAGTTTATTTTTCTTGTATCCTAATTCTTAGTTAGGAAATAAAATTATTTTATGTGGGAACCTTATAAAAAAGGCTTTAAAACATATTTGCAATTAGAGAAATCGCTAAGTGATAATTCGGTAGAAGCTTACTTGCACGATGTAGAAAAATTGACCACTTTTTTATTGTCAAACAATACCATGAAAGCCCCGCCAGATATTGCTTTGAAGGACTTACAGGCTTTTATAAAATGGGTAGCAGAATTGGGTATGACATCTACCTCACAAGCAAGAATTATCTCAGGTATAAAAGCTTTTTATAAGTACTGTTTAATAGAACAAATTTCAACAACAGACCCTTCAACATTGTTAGAAGCCCCCAAAACAAAACGCTTGTTACCAGATGTTTTGAGCTTTGAAGAAATTGAAAATATGATTGCTGAAATAGATCTTAGCAAACCTGAAGGTGGTCGTAATAAAGCCATTTTAGAAACCATGTACAGTTGTGGTTTGCGAGTTAGTGAAGCCGTTAATTTAAAAATAAGTTGGTTATTTTTTGATGATGGTTTTATAAAAATTATTGGCAAAGGCAATAAGGAAAGATTAGTACCAATTGGTAGAGATGCAATCAAATACATTAATATTTATTATAGCGAAATACGCAAGCATCAACCCATACAAAAAGGCTTTGAAGATTTTTTATTTTTAAATAATCGTGGCAAACAACTAAGTCGTGTGATGATATTTTACATCATTAAAAATTTGGCTGCAAAAGCCAATATAAAAAAAATAATTTCACCACACACTCTGCGCCATTCGTTTGCCACTCACTTAGTAGAAGGCGGTGCAGACTTACGTGCTGTGCAAGAAATGCTTGGCCACGAAAGCATTACAACCACCGAAATTTACACACATTTAGACAGAGATTATTTACGTGAAACCCTACAGAGTTTCCATCCTGCTTTTAGGAAATAATATATTACGCTGTTTCAAGATAGATCAGAATAAAATCGAATAAAAAATAAAGCCAAATTCGTAATAAAAAATCAATAGAAAATAGTGGCTGCAACAATTGGTTACCGTAGGTTTGCTATACAAAAATAAACACATGAAAAAAATATTTCTCCTTGCAGCTATGTTTGCAGCTTTTACAAGTTTTGGTCAGGTAAATATGCCACAATCAAGCCCTACACAAACTATTAAACAAAACTTTGGCCTTGGTACGGTTGAGTTAAATTATTCTCGTCCTGGTATAAAAGGTCGTAAAATTTTTGGTGATGTCGTTCCTTTTGACCAAGTATGGCGTACTGGTGCTAACAATGCTACTGTGCTTACTTTTAGCGATGAAGTAATAATTGGCGGTACTACCATTAAAGCTGGTAAATATGGCTTATTAACTATTCCTGGTAAAAAAGAATTTACCTTCATTATTACAAAAGATCTTGCTATAAACCAACCAGCATTGTATAAAAAAGAAAATGATGTGGTGCGTGTGGTAGTGCCAGTAATGAAGACAAACGACCCCGTAGAAACATTGTATATGCAATTTACCAACATTAAAAATGAAAGTTGTGACCTACAATTGCTTTGGGATAAAGTAGCTATTTCTTTACCAATAACTGTAGATATTAAAAACCGTATTAAAGCTGATGTAGAAAAAAATTTAGCAACCGATAAACCAAATTACCAAACCGCTGCTACGTTTTACTATGAGTGGATGAAAGATAATAATAAAGCTTTAGCTCTAATTACTAAAGGCATTGATCAACAAAAAGATGCCTTTTGGTTGTATTTATTAAAAGCTAGAATTGAAAAAGATTTAGGCGATAAAATAAGTGCTAAAGCTAGTGCTGAAAAATGTATTATGCTTGCAGATGCAGCCAAAAATGGCGATTATGCCCGTATGGCGAAAGAAGATATTTTAAAGAAGTTATAAGCTTGTAGGTTTAATTTGATAAAATAAAAATCCCCGATAAAATTATTTCATCGGGGATTTTTTAATAAAACCAGAAATCTTACATCATTAATCAAAAATTCAATTTATCTCGCATCAGCCATATCTGGTATTGCTTCAACCTTATAAGTACCTGCATCCAATTTTTCTTTGGTTTCGCTAAAAGCTTTTAAGGTAATTTCAATATCCTCATCATTATGTGCCGCCGAAGGAATTAAACGGTAAATGATATGACCTTTTGGTATTACTGGATACACTACAATTGAGGTAAACACTTTGTAATTTTCACGCAAATCCATACACATAGAGGTTGCTTCTTCTACCCCACCTTTCATGTAAACTGGCGTTACAGGTGTGTTGGTATTGCCAATATCAAAGCCACGTTCTTTTAAACCTTTTTGCAGTTTCATGGCGTTGCTCCACAATTTTTCTTTCAATTCTGGCATGGTACGCAACATATCCAATCGCTTCAAATTGCCAATTACAATTGGCATTGGTAAGCTTTTAGCAAATATTTGACTGCGAATATTGTAACGGATATAATCAATAATAATTCTTGGTCCAGCTAAAAATGCACCAATACTAGCCATAGATTTTGCAAAGGTTGAGAAGTATAAATCAATACCATCTTGGCAGTCTTGCTCCTCACCAGCACCAGCACCAGTTTTACCCAATGTGCCAAAACCGTGTGCATCATCTACCAATAATCTAAAGTCAAACGTACCTTTTAAGTCAATTATTTCTTTCAGTTTACCTTGGTCACCAGCCATACCAAAAACCCCTTCGGTAATTACTAAAATACCGCCAGTTTTTTGTTTATCAACTAAAGTCGTTGCTCGTTCCAATTGTTTTTCTAAATCTTCCAAATCGTTGTGTTTGTAAACATAACGGTGGCCAGGATGCAAACGTAAGCCATCAATAATACAAGCATGGCTTTCTGCATCGTACACAATCACATCGTGCCTACCACAAACTGCATCAATAGTACTCATGATGCCTTGGTATCCAAAGTTCAACAATATGGCATCTTCCTTACTTTCAAAAACCGCCAATTCAGCTTCTAACCTTTCATGATGACTGGTATTACCACTCATCATTCTTGCACCCATTGGGCTGGCTAAACCATATTCTTTGGCGGCATCAGCGTCAATTTTCCTAATTTCAGGGTGATTGGCTAAGCCTAAATAATTATTCAAACTCCATACAATCATTTCCTGCCCACGAAACTTCATTCTGCTACCAATTTCACCTTCCAATTTA
>JAYVNQ010000313.1:0-24625 GCA_043758365.1 Chitinophagales bacterium | reverse complement strand
CGAAGCAGTCTAGGTGCAAAATAAGATTGCTTCGTGCCTCGCAATGACGTTTATAGTTACAAAAATTACTTGCAAATTCAACAGCATACATTTTGAACCACTACCGAAAATTTAATTCAATTTTATCAAAGCTTCTGCAATACGACCCCAAGCTCTTTCAATATTTTCCATACTGTTTGCAAAGCTAAATCGAACACATTTTGGCTCACCAAAAGCATCGCCCATAACGCTCGAAACATGGGCAGTATTTAATAGATACATACTAAAATCAGAGGCGTTTTTAATAGCTTCTGTCCCATTCATTTTACCATAATAAGCACTTACATCCGGAAAAATATAAAATGCACCTTCTGGCTCGAAGCAAATAAACCCTGGAATATTTTTTACTAATTCTAAGGTTTTAGTCCTTCTGCGGCTAAACTCTTCGGTCATTTCAAAAGTTGGCGTTAAATCGGTTGTTAAAGCAACAACCCCAGCTTTCTGGGTAATGGAAGATGCACTACTTGTAAATTGGCCTTGTAACTTCTCGCAAGCCTTTGCAATGGTTGTGTTTGCTGCTATATAACCCAATCTCCAACCTGTCATTGCAAAGCCTTTGCTAAGCCCATTAATAATTACAATACGATCTTTTAAATCATCAAATTGAGCAATGCTTTCGTGCTGACCACCAAAGTTGATGTACTCATAAATTTCATCAGATAAAATGATGATACTGGGATATTTTCTAAACACTACAGCTAATGCTTCTAACTCGCTTTTACTATAAACTGCACCTGAAGGATTACATGGTGAAGAAAACATAAACACCTTGCTTTTTGGTGAAATGGCAGCTTCTAATTGGGCTGGTGTAACCTTAAAACCACTCTCTAAGCCGCAATGAATTTCAACAACTTTACCACGAGCAATTTTTACTAATTCGCTATAAGTAACCCAATATGGTGTTGGAATAATTACTTCTTCATCTTCATCAACCAAAGCTAAAATAGCATTGGCCAAACTTTGTTTGGCACCTGTAGAAGTAACAATATTTTCAGGTTTATAGTCAAGGTTATTATCTCGTTTTAACTTAGTACAAACGGCTTCTCTTAAGTCTAAATAACCAGCTACAGGTGTGTAGTGGCTGAAGTTGTTGTTAATGGCTTTAATGGCAGCATCTTTAATATGTTGTGGGGTATCAAAGTCTGGCTCGCCAAGGCTAAGATCAATAACATCAATACCTTGAGCCCTTAATTCACGACCTAATTTGGCCATTTTCAACGTTTCTGGTTCGGCGAAACGATCTAACAAAGAAGATAATTGCATGATTTAGTTTTAATTGTTTGCGGCTGCAAAATAATGGTATTGTTACCAGAATTTGGGGGATTGATTTTTTGTAAAGCATTTAGTTATTAACCTAGTGTAGTAAACAGTATCTTGCTTTTTAAATTAACTAATTATGGCAGATCAAAATTTTAAAAATCATTCAAGATTATTGCTAGGATGGCACGGTATTACAGCACTATCGCTGCTAGCTTTAGTGGTGTTTTCAATCATAAATCTTTGTCATACAACGTGGGAAACCCATTTTACGGCAGCTTTAATAATGCTTATAACTATTATACTTTGTTTCATATTTTGGTTTGTAAGAGTGTTTGCTTTAAAGGCTCAAGACAGGGCTATTCGTGCCGAAGAAAACCTTCGTCATTTTGCATTAACTGGTAAATTATTAGATGCCCGTTTAAAGTTAGGACAAGTAATAGCCTTACGTTTTGCGGCTGATGAAGAATTTGTGGAATTGGCTAAAAAAGCTGTTGACGAAAATTTGAATAGCAAAGCAATTAAACAATCAATTGTAAATTGGAAAGCTGACTACCACAGGGTTTAAAACTGTTTTTTTTAACACATTTGCAAAATGCACACGATGATTTTGATAAAATTGATTGCCTTTGGGTTGCCTAAATCGAAGGGTTAAAGCGTTTTTAATACTTTGATTTGTTTGCTACTGCTAAACTACTTTTTCAGTATCGAAATAAGGTCCAATTGCTAACCTCCATTCTCTGGGCATCACAGTTTTTTCTTTTGTTATCGCATCAATAAAATACAGTACAACTTTACCAATGGTTAGTAGTTTTTCGTGTTGGTTATATACCTCTTGATTAAACTCAATGCGATGATTTATTGGCAACTCTTTTAATATGGTTTTTATGGTTAGTAAATCATCATAATGGGCAGGTCGTAAAAATTTGCTGGTTAGTTCTACTATTGGCATTATTACACCCATGGCTTCTAAATCTTTATAAGTAAAACCTAAGCTGCGTATAGCTTCTGCACGTCCTACCTCAAAATATTGGGCATAATTCCCGTGATAGACGACATTCATTTGATCGGTTTCTGCGTAGCGTACCCTAATCTGTGTTTGGCTTTCGTACATGCTTATTATTTTCTTGTTGGTAAAGTTATTGGCATTTATTTCTTATACACAAAATGATGGAACGATGTTTATTCCAAAGGCTAAAAATTATCTTTAAATGGTTTTTGCGTTTTGTTAAGATTCAAAACTAAATCTTTGTTACTCACACTTTAATTATCGATATGTGCCGCATAAAAATAGTCAGTAGTTTTTTGCTCAGTACCATTGTGTTTTTTGCCAATGCACAATACACAATGGTTAACAATGATGTTGATGCCAACTACAAATTAGCGAAGGACTATTTTTTAAAAGAGCAGTACAGTTTAGCGTATCCTATTTTTAAAAATTTGTATAATAATGGTATTGATAAAAGCAATTATACCACCACTGTAAATCTAGAAAGTAAATACTATTACATCACTTGTGGCTTAAAATTAAACGATGTATCTGCTTCGCCTAAGGCCATAGAATTTATTGCGTTAGAACATCATGAGCCACGTATTCAAATGATGAGTTTTCAGTTGGGGGAATACTTTTATAGACAGAAAGATTATGCGGATGCAATAACCTATTATTCAAAAGCTGGGATAGATAATTTAAGCAATAGCGAAGTAGCTGATTTGAAGTTTCACAAGGCATATTCCTTGTTTGCATTGCAGCAGTTTAAAGAGGCGAAGCCATTGTTTAATGCAGTGCGACAAATACCTAGCGACCCTAATTATATTGATGCGAATTATTACTACGGATTCATATCATTTTACGATAAAAATTACGATGAAGCATTGGCTGCTTTTACCATTGCAGAAACGAATACTAACTATGTAACCACAGTGCCCTTCTACATTGCAGAGATCTATTACTTTAATAACAATCGGGATAAAGCATTAAGTTATAGCGAAGCTGCCATTAAAAAAGGTGGTCAATTTTACGAGCTACAATTAAAGCAATTAGTAGGGCATTTATACTTCGATAAACGGCAGTTTGCCAAGGCACAACCATACTTAGAATCATACATCAGTAAAACCGATAAAGTAAGCCGTGAGGACTTGTACGAGTTGAGCTATTGTTACTACGAAGCCGGTAGTTGGAAGAAGAGTATTGATGGTTTTAAACAGTTAGGGGGTAGAGAAGATTCATTGGCACAGAACAGCATGTATTTGTTGGCTGATGCGTATTTAAAAACCGACCAAAAAATAAATGCCCGTAATGCTTTTTTGTTTTGTGCAAGCAACAATACCAATTCTTCACAAAAAGAAATCTCTCGTTTTAGCTACGCAAAATTATCTTACGAATTGGGTTATACGGATATTGCTTTGAAAGAGTTACAACAGTATTTGGTTGATTATCCTAAAACAAAAAATAGCCAAGAAGCAAAGGAATTATTAGTAGCTGTATTGGCAAATACAAGTAATTATAAAGATGCCTTAACACTATTTGAAAGTCTGTCATCGCAAAGCGAAAACGTTAAAAAAGTTTATCCAAGAATATTGTATGGTAGGGCTATTGAACTGATAAATGATCAGCAGATTGAAAAGGCAGATATGTTATTTACAAGGTTACTCACTTTGCCCTACAACACAAGCCAATTGCCATTTACAAGCTTTTGGAAAGGCGAAATTGCTTACCGTACAGGGAACTTAGATAATGCCATTAATTACTTAACCAACTATTTAAAAGCACCACAAACTAATGGCGAAGTAAACGTTACCAATGCACGTTATAACTTGGGTTATTGCTTGTTAAAACGAGGTGATTATACAACTGCTCAAAACTACTTTTTACAAATAGCAAATAGCGTGTCCGCAAGTTCTTCAACTATTGAACAAGATGCTTATATCCGTAGTAGCGATTGCTATTTTATGAATAAACAATTTAAGCAAGCCAATAAGATTTATGATGAGGTGTTGACACAGAATTTGAAGGCTGCCGATTATGCATTGTTTCAAAAAGCAATCATTGCAGGTGCATCCAATAAAAGTGCTGAAAAAATTACTTTGATGCAGCAATTATTACAGCGTTATCCATCATCTAATTTATTGGCAGATGCTAATTTGGAAGTAGCAAATAGTTATTTAGCCGATGAAAAATTTACTGAGGCTTTATCGCCTTTGCAAATGGTTTTAAAAGATGGCAAAGCCAAAGCCTTATGGCCACAAGCGTATTTAAAAACTGGCGTTGCTTATTTCAATACTGATAAAAATGAGGCTGCTTTAAGCAACTTTACACAGTTGGTAAAGCAGTATCCAAACGCACCTGAAACCGATGAGGCAATTGAATATATCCGTAATATTTTTATAACAAATCAAAAGCCTGGCGAGTTTGTAAATTTTATGCAAAGCAATGGTAAAACCATTACTACAAACGAGGCTGATAGCTTGACTTATCGTTCTGCCATGTTGCGTTACGATGCTAAAGATTTTGCCGCTGCAAAGCTAGGTTTGGGCGATTATTTATCTAAATATCCTAACGGTAAATATGCTATTGAAAGTAATTATTTTTTTGCCGAAATAAACATCGTTAATAAAGATTTTAATACTGCTTTACCTTACTACAATGCTGTGGCAGCAAAGGCGCCCAACAAATATGCTGAACGGGCCACCTTACAAAGTGCTAGAATTTATTACTTCGATTTAAAGGATTATGACAACGCTCAAAAATACTTTGGACAGCTTAAAAATTTATCTACACAACAAGAGAATAGGCTAGAAGCTATGAGGGGTTTATTGCGTTGCCAATATCGGTCTCAGCAATATAAAGAAGCTGTTGTAAATGCTCAAGAAATTTTACTAGAAAAAGGCGCTGCCACTGATGATAAAATGATGGCAAATATGGTAGTGGCAAAAAGTTTTCAAACTGATAACCAATTAGATCAAGCTACCAGTGCTTACAAAGCAGTTGTGGTTTTGGGTAAAAGTGAATATAGTGCCGAAGCCCAGTATCGGACTGCCGAAATACTCTTATTGCAAAATAAAAATAGTGAAGCTGAAAAAGCTGCTTTCGATGTGATTAAGAAAGCCGGTTCTTACGAATATTGGGTTACAAAAAGTTATTTGTTGCTAGGTGATATTTATTTAAAAGCAAATGATTTATTTAACGCAGAGGCAACGTTTAAAAGCGTTTCAGAGAATACAACCATAGCTGATTTAAAAGATGAAGCAGCCAAAAAACTAGCTTTAGTAATTGCCAAAAAAGAGAAAATAAATAATGTAGCTAACCCTCGATAAAGCCAACCAATTATTATGATTAAGCTAAAAAATATTTTGTTATTACTTGTTATTATCACACTGCCTTTAGGTGTTGTAAATGCACAGAGCAAGAAGAAAAAGAAAGCTTCAAGTGCCAATAAAAAAATTACAAGTTACAAGTTACAAGGTTCAAGTAAAAAATCGGTAGGCAGTAACCGAAAACCAGCAACTAGTAATCCGCAACAAACAACAACTAATTATCAACTTACAACTTCTAAAACAGACACAGCCGCCCCAAAAGAGATAACTATCACGTCATCTTTCAAGCCATCGTTGCGCAATGCGGCCAAGATAAACTTTACCGCCGCAACCCCAATTTTAGATACTAATAAATTACAGTTAACCTATTATATTCCATCCTTAAATTTATTTTTTAGTTACCAACCCGTGGCTATAAAACCTATGGCTTTATATATTGATACTACTCTGAATTGGAATAATGATGCCTATATAAAATTGGGTTTTGGTAACTTTTCTACTCCTTATGCCGAAGGTGGGATAGCTTTTGGTGATGGCAATAAAACGATGTTTAGTTTACATGGAAAATACACTTCCTCCAAGGGTAAATTGCCATTTCAAGATTTCAGTAAAACGGGTATTGACTTTCTTGGAAGCATTACTAACAAAGGCGATAATGAAATTACTACGAAAGCTTTTTGGGATAACAGTGTGCAATATCGCTATGGTTTTCAACCAGCAACTTTGGTGTTTGCAAAAGATGATTTACGCCAAGCGTTTAACACCATTGGTATTCAAATTGGATTGCAAAATAAAGCACCAAACATTTATAGCATCACCTATCACCCACAACTAAAAGCGTATAGTTTTTTTGATAATAGAGATGGTAGTGAAGTGAGTTTACTTGCCAAATTGCCTATCAATAAAACCATTGGCAGGCTCTTCGCTTTCGATTTGTCAGGTACTGCCGACATATCTTCTTTCAAACGCCAAACTGTGCCAAATTTTGGTATCATAAAAAATAATTTGTTCTACATCAATCCTTCTGTGCAATTTCAAATGCCCAATGTAAAATTAAATGTAGGCATACAACCATCATGGGATAATCAAAATTTTTCGGTGCTACCAAACGTTACCGCCGAAGCAAAAATTAGTGATGAAAAATTTGTTGTTCAAGCAGGTTGGGTGGGCTATTTCAATAAAAATACTTATCAATCTTTAGCCGGCATAAACCCTTACATACAACAACCAAACAATTTACAAAATACCCGTATTAGAGAACAGTATGCTGGCTTCAAAGGCAGTGCTGGCAAGCATCTTACTTTTAATGCAAGGGTTTCTTTTTTAAATATGGATAATGCTGTGTTGTTTGTAAACGATACTGCATCTGCCAAAACACAAGAGTTTAAAACCGTGTTCGATCCTACGTTAAAATCCATCCGTTTACACGGCGAAGTTGGCTATACCGATCAAGAAAAATTCTCGGTACTTGCTTCTATTAACTACTCTCAGTTTACAAAATTAAACACCTACGATAAAGCTTATGGCTTATTACCTTTAGAAATTAATGGTGCATTGCGTTGGAAAATATTAAACGATCTAACTCTAAAAAGCGATGTATTTTTTTGGGATGGGAGTCATTATCAATTTAAAAACCTACAAAGCGGCAAACTCAGCCCAGCTCTCGATGCCAATGTTAGTGCAGAATTTACCATACAGCCAAGGCTAAATGTGTGGCTGCAAATGAACAATCTTTTCAACAATAAATACCAGCGTTGGAACCAATACGAAGCACTTGGTTTTCAAATATTGACAGGGGTCGTGTACCGCCTCAAGTAATAGATTTTTGATAACTAGCTTTTGTCTTTCAATTTCACATCGTTGCGTCGCACAATGCAACGGTTAGATTCTTTATTGAGCTTTTACCGAAGCGTATATTAACTAAATTGTAAATTAATTTTAGTAATACCTACAAAGTCCTTTTTTGGTGAATCACACAAAGGGCAGCTATAAGTATCTGGTAATAATTTTATCAGTAACTTTTTCTAACTATTAACTCAAATAGCGTTTTACAATTTTACTATTTTCTTGGTAATTTTTGTATCATCAAACAAAATGGTTAAGTTATAATTACCAACCGCTAATTGACCAACCGAAATGTTTTGTAATTGATTGCCTTTGTTTAATTGAAGTGGTGCATTGTATAAAATTCTACCAAAAACATCTGTAATAATTAACATTACTTTTTGTTCTGCTTTTGAGTTAATATTTACAGTTAATTGATTTTTTACAGGGTTAGGATATACCGCAAAATAGTTTATTAGTACTTTGTTAAGGTTCACCGAAACTACATTGCTGATAGTTGTTTTACCATCGTTATCAACTTGCTTTAAACGGTAATAATTGATGCCATCAATTGGCGTATTATCTATAACCGAGTAATTAATTTGCGATGCCGTGTTGCCCTTACCATTAACCGAGTCAATTATTTTAAAATTAACACCATCACTAGAACGCTCAACCATAAATAACTTATTATTTATTTCGTTGCTTGTTGCCCAAGCTACGGTTACTGTTTTGTTAGTATTGATGTATGCTTTAAGGCTTAAAAGACTTACTGGCAAAGTGGTGTTATAAGTGTACCAAACCGGTGCTGTAACCATTTTATTACCAGCAATTATTATCTCTGCAAAATAATAACCAGTAGAACCATTTAAGGCATTATAATCTGTAAAATTAAAGGTATTGGCATTTATAGAATCTATAGCAATAGCATTAATGCCGCTACCTGGTTTGCCATACATAATTTTAATTTTTGCTACTGCAGTCTGATTGGTGGGGTCAATTACATTCACACTGATGGCTGGCAATGCAGTGCCAGCAAATATGCTACCCATAATTTGATTATTTAACGTAAAATTTACCCGGGTATCACAATCTTCTGTAGCATAAAAATGCCTGCCTTTCATTGCTTTTAAAAACTCTGTTTGGCTTAATGATGGTGCTATAAAAACTGTTCTAGCATTTGAGGTTCTACCAAAAGTAGTGTAGTGGTTATCATGATCCATTAATGGACCTGCATGGTAGCCTTTGGCCAATAACGATTTGTAGTACCCATAATAACCTAAAGATGTTGCAGGATCGTTGTAAGTAGTGTTTGTAGAAAATGCAGGACCACTTGATAGAGCTGCACCTGCAATGGCACTATCAGCCATTAAATTAATATTTACCGATGAACTGGTTATACCGTTATAGTCCCCTGAATTAGGGTGGGCTAAGGTTGCAAAAGCATTGTTACCAATACCATTCACAGTTCTAAAAAGCCCAATATTACTAGTGTAATCGCTTTTAGGAACGTACACATCATAATTGCCAGCTTCCCAGCCTAATAATTGATTGCTTCCATATACCAAAACGTGACCACCATTACTTATCACACCCCATTCCATACCATACAATGCCAAAAAGTTTGACGTTGTAGCGGCCGCGGCCTGATTGATACCCGGCTGATAATTTGCCAAAAGCATACCTGCAGTTTGGTGATTATGTTCAGATATGCCAAGAAAGTCCATGCACAACGAATTTTTAGCGTAAGCATAAGCAGAAGATGGTATGGTGCTGCTATTATCTTTACCACCATCTGAATAAAAAGTATGGGCGTGAAGATTGCCAAAATAATAGTTTAAAGCCGCAATGGCAGTAGTGGTGGCATTGCCAAGTAATGGACTTGTTGTTAAATACTTAGGGCCATTTGTGCAAACACTGTTTTTAGCAAATACATAAAAATAATAAGGGGTCGATATAGAAAGATTGTTAGCGTAAAAGGTTGTAGTATTTGAGTTGCTAATAATGGTTGCATTACCCAAAGTATTGCCCACAGCGTAGTTAACTCCATCTTGTGGCAAAGTGCTAAGGCTTGTTGCAGTGCTAATTAATATTAAATATTCATCTGTATTTAATGCCGAAGTAAAACTGCCGTTAATGAATGTATTGCTTGCTGATAAACTTAATGCCGTTGGTTGGTTTGCTGGTGTAACACAAGTTGTTAATGCTACTGTTGATGCTGTGCCTGTTAAGGGCAAAGTTGTATTGTAGGTTGGGCCACTATTACAATTTTTAGAACTAAGCCCGTACACAAAAAAGTAATACTGTGTGCCACTAGATAAGTTAAGTGCATAAAAGGCACTATCGGCAGATTTTGCAACTACTACACCGCCGCCCAAAGCGTCGCCTGAGTTATAAATTGTTTTGTTTATTGGTTGAGATGACAAAGCTGAACTGGTACTTCTAACAACTAAATACTCATCAGATGAAACACTAGGTTTAAAATTACCTTTTATGGTTGTGGCGTTAATGCTTGTAAATACTAAGGTTGTTGGTTGGCTAATTGGTGCAGTACATAACGCCCCCCCTGCAACTGTTGAACCTAAACCCGTTAAAGGATTAGTACTAACATACAGTGGCCCATTTGTGCAACCAGAATTCATAGAAAAGATGAAAAAATTATAACTAGTAGAAGGTGCTAAACCTGTAACCGTAAATGAAGATGTGTGTGTAAATGCTACTACGCTACCATCACCCAAATTATCGCCAAGAGCATAAGTTGTGCCGTTAATAGGGTTGGAGCTTAATGCGGTATTGCTACTCATTACAACCATATAATTTTCGGAAGCAGGCGAAGCAGGAGTAAATGAACCTTGAATAGAATAATTAGTAGCAGTGCCAACAATAAAATTAGTGGGTTGAGCCGATGGAGTAATACAAGCAGTTGTAGGTGTTGCTGCCGTAACTTTTACATTATCAATATTTATTTTAGGGCGTGAGCCAGTTGTGCCACCACTACCATTGTAGCTATAAAAACGTATTTGTGCAGTGGCCGAATTATTAAATGAAGTTGGTAATGCTACGTTGGTTATACTACCAGATGTTGGGGTATTATTCAAAAGGTTCAAAGTCGCAGCACTTATCAATTCTGTAAAGTTTATACCGTCGGTAGAGGTGTAAATCCTTAGCGAACTAGCCCTGTTACCAGTAGAATTATTGATACTTGCCCAATCATAACTTAACGTACCAGCACTAATACCGGTAAAATCTAGAAAAAAGTCCATAGCAACTGCAGTGCTGTTATCAGTTGTACCTGTTGTTAATAAGACCATACTACCACTACCTTTTTGTATGCCAGTACTTGATCCATTAGTAATAAAAGAGGTTGTTTGCCCAGTAATTTTCGTAGCAGATGGAACTGTGGTTGTACCACCAATCGCTACACCACGCCAAGCATCTGCACCAATACCGTAAGTAAAAGTACCATCCACAGGTGTAGTATTAAATACCCAGTTACCAATGTCAGTAAAGGTTTCAGTGTAAGTGAAATTCTTTTGAGCAGACATGTTTACTGGTATTTGTGCCGTAGTTAATTTGACAATAAATAATGCAGTGAGGAGTGTAAATAATTTCTTCATAAAATATGGCTATTGTAAATAAAATTAGTCAGTAAAGATAAGGCTAGAATATTAAGCCAATGTCAATATTAAACAAAACTTAAGGGTTGTACCAAAAGTAAGGGCAGTGGAAAACCACCGCCCCTTTTTTCAACCCTAAACCCTTAAAAAACAATTAAAATTAAGTAAATATCCTGCCACAAATTTTTTTTTACAGGTTTATACAATTGAAGTTGTTTAACATTATTTTAACCTCAAAGAATGCAAAGCTTTTCGCTAAGAATTCGCTAAGACCTTTGCTAACTCTGTGTTCTTTACTTTGCGTTACTTTGCGGTAAAGAACATAATTCATTAATTTTCAATATACTAAATTTCAAACAACTTCATTTTTATGAATGGTTAAAATCTTTCCAATTTGGTAAAAAAGAAATCCCCTTCAATCCTAGCATTCTCATCACTATCGCTACCATGTACAGCATTTTCACCAATTGAGGCAGCGTAATTTTTTCTAATCGTTCCTTCTACAGCTTGTGTAGGATTAGTAGCACCAATTAAGGTTCTAAAATCTGCTACTGCATTTTCTTTTTCTAAAATGGCAGCTACTATTGGGCCACTACTCATAAACTCAACCAATTCTCCAAAAAAAGGACGAGCTCTGTGCACATCATAAAATAAACCAGCTTGTTCTTCGCTTAACTTAATCCATTTCATGGCTTTAACCTTAAAACCAGCTTTAATAATTTGGTCTAAAATAGCACCTGTATAGCCTTTGCTTGTTGCATCTGGCTTAATCATGGTAAATGTTTTATTGCTCATAATCTTGTAATTTTCGGCGGCAAAAGTAACAGATTAAAATCGCCAGCCAAGAAAAAGCTGTTACTATTAAAAAATCAATTTGAGGGTATGAACTGAAACCTGCAATTTTGCCGCCACCTTATGGAAGCAATAGCTCAATTTTTTCCGCAAATAACACAACCTAAACACATTGTTATTACTTGTCATCAAAAGCCAGATGGCGATGCGATGGGTAGCACATTAGGGTTGTACCACTTTTTAATTCAATTTGGACATACAGTAACAGTTATATCGCCAACCAATTGGGCCGATTTTTTAAATTGGATGCCTGGCGTTAATAAGGTACTTGACTACGAAGCCGGAAGGCATAAAGCTCAGGCCATTATAGACAAAGCAGACCTGCTTTTTTGTTTGGATTTCAACATCATGCACAGAACTAGAAATTTGGAACAGCCATTGCTGAAAGCCAATGCTATAAAGGTTTTGATAGATCATCACCAAGAACCTGCAACTACGCAATTCAATTTTGGCGTTAGCGATACCAATAAAAGCAGTACTTGCGAAATGGTGTACGATTTTATTATGCAATCTGGTCATCAAGACAAACTAAATATAGATATTGCAACTTGCCTATACACTGGCGTGATGACCGATACAGGATCGTTCCGTTTTCCATCTACCAAAGCATCTGTGCATACAATGGTGGCTCATTTTAAAACATTAGGTTTAGAGCATACACCAATACACAACCATATTTACGATAATTTTTTAGAAGGTCGTTTAAGGTTTACTGGTTTTGCGTTGCTAAATAGGATGGAGGTGCTATACGAATACAACACAGCTTTGATGTACATTACCAAACAAGATTTGTTGAAGTTTGAAATAAAAACTGGCGATTCAGAAGGGCTTGTAAATTATTTATTAACCATAAAAGGTATAAAGCTTGGTGCCATTTGTATCGATAGGGACGAGGAACGCAAGTGGAGTTTTAGAAGCAAAGGTGATTTTGATGCCAATACATTTGCACGTAAGCATTTTGAAGGTGGTGGGCATTTTAATGCAGCTGGTGGTAGAAGCAGTGATACGCTGGAAAATACTGTTCAAAAATTTAAAGAAGTTATTACTGAATATGAAGAAGCATTGCGGTATGTAATATGATAATTTGGTAATTAAACAAAGTGGATATAATTAGTGTAATTCAATCAATTCGTCTTAATTCGTGTAATAAAATCTCTTACTAATAAAATAAAAATCAACTTAAAGTAAAAAAATGAAACAATTAACATCGCTTGTAGCCGTTGCCATTTTGCTGGTAAGCTGTAACCAATACAGCAAAACAAAATCCGGGTTGCCTTATAAAATCGAAAAAAGTGGTAGTAGCGTAAAGCTAAAACAAGGGCAAATTGTAAAGTTTAATTTCGAGTTTAAAGTAGGTTCTAAAGACAGTATTTTAAACACATCTTTTGGGGGTGTACCAGTTTATATGGGATACGATACTGCACAAGTGAATAGTAGAAAATACGACTTATTGGAGTTGTTCCCAATGCTTTCTATTGGCGATAAAGTTCAGTTTCAACTAAGCGTTGACACGTTAAAAAAACTAGGTTTAATTCCAGATTACAATAAAACATTCTCTAAAGGTTCGGTAATTAAGGGTAGAGCAGAATTACTAGCTGCTTTTACAGATGATAAAGCAGCTACAGCCGACAGAACCAAAGAAATGAACAAGCAAAAAGAAGGCGAAATAAAAGCCATGGAAGCCTATGTTAGTAAGAAAGGTATTAAAACAGTTAAGAGTCCATTGGGCGTATTAATTGAGGTTAAAAATGCTGGCGATTTAGCTAACAAAGTAGATACTGGTAAGCAAGTAAGTGTTATGTACAAGGGCTACACTGAAGATGGAAAAGAATTTGATAGCAATATGGGAATGGCTAATGGGCAGCCTAAACCAGCATTGAAATTGGTAGTAGGTGCACACAGCGTAATACCAGGTTGGGAAGAAGGATTGAAATATTTTGGAAAAGGTGGTAAGGGTACAATTTTTATACCAGCAACTTTGGGGTATGGTGCTCAAGCACAAGGCCCAATAAAAGCTAATTCAAACTTGATTTTTGATATTGAGATTGCAGATGTTACAGTTGCACCACCGGCACCTGCACCACCAATGGTGCCTCAACAAGGTATGCAGCAGCCCAAATAGTATATCTGATTGATGATGATTTATTCTATAATTACAAAACGCCCGAAGTATCAATTGCTTCGGGCGTTTCGGTTGCGGCAAAGTGCAGGAGATCACCCTAATGAAAATCCCGTTGGACTTTAAAGTTCAACGGGATTTTCTTTGCAATTATACTTAAAAATAAAGCTTCTTAATTCGTGTAACAGGTGAAATTAGCATACCCCGTGTTTTACAAATAACAGTTCTGCAGTACTTTAACATGGTGAAGGTTATGCCCAAAAATGATAAAGGCAATAGAATTAACAGTGATGTTATTGTTGCTAGCAGTGCCTTTCTGATGCAAATTTTCATCTGTTAATGATAGCAAAAACAAATCGGTTGATTGCCTTACTAAACTAAATTCTTTCTTTAAATCGGCGAGGCTTCTGTTGGTAGCAGGTGCATTGTTAGCGTATAAATTTTCATCAAATCCAGCTAAAGCAACAGTGTCTTTTCTGGCAAAAGTTATAGCCCTGAAAACAAAAATTCGTTCGGTATCAATCATGTGTTGCAACAATTGTTTTACAGTCCATTTACCATCGGCATAGCTAAAATCTGCTTTAGCTTCTGGTATGTTTTCTATAAAATCGAGTATTGTTTTTGAATAATTGGCGATCAGGCTTTCAATATTTTCACTACTTGCCAAATTAATATAAGCTTGGTAAAATGTTCCAAAATCACCTGCTTGCGGACGAGCCATTAGTTAATAGTTTTATTTTTAAAAGATGATTTTGGCAAAGACATATCTGGTTTTTTAACCGATGAGTTACTTAGTTTTTCAGCTACTTCAACAGCACCGTAAGCATTTAATAAACCACCAGTTTGGCATAGTGTATTTAAGCTAACTTCTAGTTGTGTACCGGGTTTTAACGTTTTAACGCCAACACCTAAATTGATAGCACTTTCGTCTATACTCTGCTTAATTTGTTGAGCAGAAAGTTTAGGATAATAAGAACGTAGTAACCCAGCTAACCCAGCAACCACAGGGCTTGCCATGCTTGTGCCATCTAGAAAGCCGTATGCATTGCCACCTGGTAAAGTGCTATAAATTTGGTTGCCTGGTGCAAATAAATCAACCCCAATTTTACCGTAATTACTAAAACTTGCTGTGTAACTTTTTGCAATGTAAGGGTCGCTACTGGCACCAACTGTAATAACGTTTTTAGCAACGGTTCCATCTAGAAAAGTAGAGCTAGGATAGTTGTCTGTACTATCAATATTTTTTGCATCATTACCAGCTGCGTGTATAATTAATACGTCTTTACTTTCGGCATATTTAAAAGCATCATCCACCCATTTTTTATCGGGTGAAAAGCTTTTACCAAAACTCATATTTATCACTTTCGCACCATTATCAACCGCATAACGTATGGCCAAGGCAATATCCTTATCATATTCATCACCATTTGGTACAGCTCTAAGCATCATCACTTTTACATTATCAGCAATTCCATCCATACCTAAACCATTATTACGGCTTGCAGCAATAATACCGCTAACGTGGGTACCATGCAAACTACTTGCACCCATTACATCCTTATTGCCATAAAATTTATCGTTAATATCGTTAACATTATCCTTAATAATATCGGCTCTAATATCAACAGGTGGTTTTTGCTTTGCCTCAGCATCATCCTGCATTTTATCAACTTCCTCACCAATCATTTCAAGTACCATTTTATTCTTTAATTCACTGCCAAGGCCAAACGCTTTCATCATGTTCAGATACATCATTTTAGCAGCCTTGCCATCCTTTGATGCAAGGTTTATACTTTCTAATTCCTCAGTGGTGTATTCTGTTTTTTTAATTTCTTTTTGTATGGTAGCATCCAACGAAATCAACCTTTCACGTATTTTTTGCATCATTGGTAATTGCGAACTTGCTTCTGCTGAAGGCTCAATTTCTAACGCTGCTTTTTGCCACATCTGGTAACGGTATTTTTCTTCAAGCGATAGTTTTGTGGTATTAATTTTTTTGTCATCATACATTAATTTGAAGGCATGATAAACCCTCGCTTTTTCCGATGAGGCCTTCTCTATATTTCGCCCATCTTTCCCACCCAAAAAGTTCCATCCGTAGTAATCATCTATATAACCATTGCCATCATCATCAATGCCATTATTTGGAATTTCTTTTGGGTTGTGCCATAAAATCCCTTTTAAATCTTCATGGGTTGTATCAACACCAGAGTCAATTACAGCAACAATTACCGAAGTACTTTTTTTATTTTTTAATAATTGGTAGGCCTTGTTTAAACTGATGCCAGCAAATCCATCGGTAGCCTTATCTTTTAAGTACCAGGCTTTAATAGAGTCTTTATTAGTTACCGTCATATTTTGTGCTTGAGATACACTAACAGTAAACGTTACAACAATAATTAATAAAAATTTCATAGAGAAAATTTGTAAGTGCAAATATGCTTTTAAACTAGATTTAAATTTTAATAGGACCATATTTTAGTAAAAATTTGGGATAAATTGATGGACTAACCCACCAAACCCACACTAATTTCCACATCTAAATTGCCCATTAAATAATCTGCCATTTCTTCGTTCATTAAAAAGCCTTTTTCACTAGTATACATACTAATTTTCAGGTTTTCTCTTGGCTCAACCACATTAAAACGCAAGGATGATTTGCCAGGATGGCTACGTACATTTTTGCTTATAAACTCAACAAATTCGCCAGATACAGCCGATGGATGGATACTGATATCGATATTTTTGGTAAGGTTTTGTTTTGCAGTTTCTAGTAAGTTAATGCTGGTAACTTTAAACTCAAAAGCATCGCCTTTCCAAGAGGGTTTAAAGTAGCCTTGTACTAAAATGCTTTTACCTTTATCGAGATAGTTGGTGTATTTCACATAATCATCACTAAACAAAGCCAATTCTGCTTTGCCAGTTAAATCCTCGAACGATAAAATACCAAAACTTTTACCTGTTTTTGTGGTTCTGTGTTGGCAATTACCAACCAAACCAGCTATCTTAAAATTGCGTCCAGCATTGGCTTGTGCCAAAGTATTGCTTTCTCTAAATTCATTAAAATCGTTTAACTGCATAATGCCATAATACTTCATTTCAAACTTAAAATGATCTAATGGGTGGCCACTCATAAACATACCAGTTACTTCTTTTTCATGTTCTAATTTTTCTGTTAAAGTCCAAGGTTCGCACATGGCTATTTTAGGTGTGGGTATTACCATTTCAGCGGGCAAATTGCCAAATAAAGTATTGGTAGTTCCTGAAGCTAAGTTTTGGCTTACTTGACCAAAACCAATCATTTTTTCAAGTCCGCTCACCCTATCGCCTTCGGCAATATTAAAATACTGTGCTCGATGAAACTGAGTAAAACACTCAAAGCCACCACTATATGCTATACTTTCTAACGATTTTTTATTCACGTTTCTAGACACTGAACGCTTTATGAAATCAAAAATATCTAAGTAGGCACCATTCTGTTTTCGTTCTGCAATAATACTTTCAACGGCATTATCGCCAGCACCTTTTAAGCCACCTAACCCAAACCTAATTTCGCCACGACTGTTTACTGCAAAGCCTTTTAACGACTCATTTACGTCTGGTCCTAATACTTTTATCCCCATACGTTTACATTCTTCCATAAAAAATGTAATCTTATCAATGCTGCCTGCATGATTTAAAACTGCCGCCATAAATTCACTTGGGTAGTGGGCTTTTAAATAAGCAGTTTGGTAGGCCAGAAAAGCATAACAAGTTGAGTGTGACTTATTGAAAGCATATTGTGCAAATGCCTCCCAATCTGTCCAAATTTTTTCTAGCTTATCGGCAGGATGCCCTTTTGCTGTTGCACCCTCAATAAATTGTTTCTTCTTTTTATCTAATACGTCTTTTTGCTTTTTACCCATTGCACTACGCAGTACATCGGCATCGCCTTTTGAAAACCCTGCCAACTTTTGCGATAGCAGCATCACCTGTTCCTGATACACTGTGATACCATAGGTTTCTTGCAGATACTCCTCCATATCTGGCAAATCGTAAGTAATGGCTTGCCTACCATGTTTTCGCTCAATAAAGTCGGGTATATAAGCAATTGGGCCAGGGCGGTACAAAGCATTCATAGCAATTAAATCGCCAAATTGATCGGGCTTTAATTCGCGTAAATATTTTTGCATACCCACACTTTCAAATTGAAATGTGCCGTTTGTTTCGCCTTTTTGGTACAGATGAAATGTGGCTTCATCATCTAGTGGAATGTCATCAATTACAATGTCTTCACCATGATTTTGCTTAATTAATTCTAGTGCAGTTTTTAAATTAGACAATGTTTTTAAACCTAAAAAATCCATTTTAATTACCCCTGCTTTCTCAATAACATTTCCCTGAAATTGGGTAAGCCATAACTCAGATTCTTTTGAGGTGCCCACAGGAATTAAATTTGTTAAATCTTGTGGTGCGATAATGATTGCCGATGCATGAATACCAGTATTACGTACACTACCTTCAAGCCTTTCAGCCTCTTTTAATACTTTGGCTCTAGCATCATTACCATTGTAAATTTGGCGTAGTATTTTTACATTTTCTAGGTCATCTGCTTGCAGCCCTTCTTTCTCTTCTAAACTTACTTCGCCATCATTTTTTGTAAGTGGTGCTTTTAGTACACGGCCTAAATTGGTACCCGGTTTATCAGGTACTAATTTGGTTAATGTTCTACTTTCTGCCAAGGGCAAATCCATTACACGAGCTACATCGGCAATACTGCTTTTAGCTGCCATGGTGCCATACGTGATAATTTGTGCCACCTGCGATTTGCCGTATTTCTGAACCACATAATCAATTACTTTTTGCCTCCCATCGTCATCAAAATCGGTATCAATATCGGGCATTGATTTACGGTCTGGATTTAAAAATCGTTCAAACAGTAAATTGTATTTTATGGGATCAATATTGGTAATGCCAATACAATATGCTACCACCGAACCAGCTGCTGAACCTCTACCTGGCCCTACAAAAACACCCATATCTCTACCTGCTTTTATAAAGTCACTTACTATTAAAAAGTAACCTGCAAAGCCCATAATTTTTATAGTGTTCAGCTCAAAATCAATACGTTCTTGTGTAGCGGTATTTATGGTTATGTAGCGGTTTCTCGCCCCTTCATAAGTAATATGTCGTAAATATTCCCATTGGTTTAGTGTATCATCTGCATGAATTTTAAAGGCTTTGGCAATAGGAAAATTCGGTAGAGCTATATCTTTTTTAAGTTCCAAAACTTCC
Organism: Chitinophagales bacterium; assembly: GCA_043758365.1. Lineage (GTDB taxonomy): Bacteria > Bacteroidota > Bacteroidia > Chitinophagales > Chitinophagaceae > Parasediminibacterium. The sequence goes on along the minus strand of JAYVNQ010000313.1, from coordinate 5,326 downwards.
ACCTTGTCTACAATCATATTGGTATTGTCAATACTTTCAGGAATATCGGCAAACAGCTTCATCATTTCGTCTGGCGACTTAAAAAAAAACTGATCGTTGGGAAATTTGAAGCGTTTGTTTTTTACTTGTGCATCGTCATTAACCAAGTCATCAAAGCCAGGTGTAGCCTGCTTTTCGCCAGTATTAATACAGAGCAAAATATCGTGTGCATTATAATCGTCCTGGTTGGTATAGTGGCTGTCGTTGGTAGCAATAACTGGCACATTGTGCTTTTTGGCAAACTTTAAAAGCGTCTGATTAACAATGTCTTGCTCCTTCATGCCATGGCGCTGAATTTCTATATAATAATCGTCGCCAAACATATCTAACCACCATTTAAATTCCTTTTCCGCAGTAGCTTCATCTTTTTTTAAAATAGTCTGTGGTACATACGCACCTATGCAGCAAGTGGTAGCAATTAAACCTTCGTGGTATTTTTCAATGAGTTCTTTATCTATTCTCGGGTATTTGCTATACATGCCCTCAATAAAACCAAGCGAGGTTAATTTCACCAAATTTTGATAGCCAATTTTGTTTTTGGCCAACAATACTTGGTGGTAACGCATATCTTTTTCGCCCTTGGTAAATGCCTTTGCATGCCTATCGGCTACTACATAAAACTCGCAGCCTACAATGGGCTTAATGGTGGGTTCTAAAATATCTTTTCCATTAGCATCTTTGCCTACAACCTTGGTATTTTTCCATGCCGCTGCTACAAATTCAAACGCACCAAACATATTACCATGGTCGGTTATAGCCAAGGCGGGCATATTAAATTTGCCTGCTTTTGTATATAAATCCGAAATATTGGCCGCACCATCTAATAACGAATATTGTGTATGAACATGAAGGTGAGAAAATTGCATATGATTACATTAATTAAGCTAATTACACTGATTACTAACCATTCATTTTATTATTAATCAGAACAAACAAATATCGTTCATCAAACTGGTAAAGTTGGGTTGGAATTTTCCACAAATTGGATGGATTTCATTTGACAGAATCATTCAAATCATATTAAATTAAAATGAAATAATTACACTAGGAAGCATAGTCATATTTATCCCCACACCTTACAAACCATAACATTTGTTAAAAACTTGTTCCCGAAATTTGGTGTATTTGCCAATGCTTTTTACATTGCCACATGTCTGTAGATTCTAAACACTATCTCATATTAATTCTTGCCTTAGTAACTCTTGGCAGTTGTAGCACATTACGAAAAATTGGCAGTAAAGATGGCTCTACAAGTAAATTAATTGTTAAAAATAAACCACCACATAAAATTACTTTCTTAGATAATATTGAAGTAAGGCCAGGGCAAATGATAACCTCACAACATAAAACAAGTGGTATCAATAATAGCCCTGTTGTTTATGCTGAAAGTAAGTTGCCGCCTCCCAATATTGAAAAGGCAGATTGGGTACAATTAAAATATGCCATTGTAATGGATGCAGCCGTTGAAACCCTTACTAACATTGACTTATTTAGAAAAATAGATGAATGGTGGGGCACCAAATACTGTATGGGTGGTAGCACAAAAAACTGTATCGATTGTTCTGGTTTTAGTGCGATGATTATGAGAGATATTTATGGTATAAACGTACCACGAACTGCCCAAGAGCAATACAACCAAAGTGAGCATATTGCTTTAGAAGATTTGAAAGAAGGTGATCTTGTTTTTTTTAATACTGGCGGTAGGCAAGTATCGCATGTAGGTATTTACGTTGCCAACAATAAATTTTTACAAGCTTCTACAAGTGCTGGCGTTACCCTTACCGATATGAGCGATAAATATTGGCAGCCAAGATTTAAAGGTGCAGGCAGGGTGAGACGATATTAACTACCAACCCCTAAAGAATAGCATTAAAATGCCAACTATTTAAACCCATCAAAAAAAATGCTATCAATCCATCTCAATAATGTTTTCTTTTTTGCGTATCATGGTTTGTACGACCATGAAAAAACGAATGGTAATAATTTTGAAGTAAATATTATTATAAACTATCTACCAAAAGAGCATATCCTTAACATCTCACAAACCATTAATTACGTTGATGTATATAATTTATTAAATGCTAGAATGCAAATTGCAACACCATTGTTAGAAACCTTGGTTATGGATATTGCTAAAAAAATATTGGCACAATTTTACTTAGCTGAGGAAGTAAATATTTCAATTAAAAAAATGCAGCCGCCAATTGCCAATTTTGATGGAAGCGTTGGTATTAGTTACTCAATAAAAAGAAAAGAATTATGATAATTAAAAAATTATTATTTATAGTATTATTAAGTTGTAGTTATTATCTACATGCACAGGATAATAACGTACTATTTAAAGAAGCTGATAACCTTGAACGTAGCTTTAAAGAACCAGAAGCACTAGAAAAATACAAGCAAATACTAACTAATGATGCAGCCAACACAAAAGCTCTGGTTAAAGCATCTGAGCTAAGTTGTAGCATTGGCAGCAGAACCGAGAATAAAAATGATAAACGCCTAAATTACGAGAGTGGATTGGCATTTGCACAACGTGCCTTAAAAGCCGATAGTAATAGTGCTGAAGCAAATTATGCAATAGCAATGGCTAGCGGAAAAATGACGGAAGTAGAAGCTGAAAATAAAAAAGTGGTTGCTTATGTAAAAGATACTAAAACCTATGTTGAAAAGGCGCTGACTATTAATGCAAATTATGGAAAGGCCAATTTTGTTTTAGGTAGATGGCATTACGAAATGATAAATCTTTCAGGTGTAAAAAGAGTTGCTGTTAAACTATTTTATGGTGGTTTGCCAGAAGCTTCAATAGAGAATGCCATTATGTATATGGAAAAATGCAAAAGCCTTGATCCTTATTTAATGATAAATTATTTTTACCTAAATAAGGCCTACAAAGACAACAATAAACCAGCGAAACAAATAGAGGTTTTAAGTAAAATGGTAAAGCTGCCCAACAGAACCATAGATGATGCAGCCATGAAAGAAGACGCACAAAAACAATTACAACAACTACAATAAAAATCAAAACTTAATGACCTTACAAGAACTATTTATAGAGTCGGTTGCTAATAGTAAAACGCTTGCCGAAAAGCCAGATAACGACATTTTGCTACAACTTTATTCGCTGTACAAACAAGCAACAGAGGGCGATGCAAACGATGAGTACGAAGGCGGCTCATTTGACTTTGTAGCAAAATATAAGCACCAAGCTTGGGTAAAATTAAAAGGTATTACCAAAGAAGCCGCCATGCAGCAATACATTGATTTGGTGGCAAAATTGAAAGGGTAGGGTTTGATAATACTTTTGGCAACACAGCAAGTAGTTTGTTAAAAAAACTTTGGCATATTACATTTTAAAACTACTATTCAAAAAATATCCGAATGGTTTGGTAAAACCATTTGTTCTGTACTGCTGAACCTTGTTGCTGCATCTTTTCGTTAAAGCCTTGCAGGCCAAATAAACCAGCCATATTGCCTTTGTTTATGGCAATTTCTAAATACCCAGCCGAGTTAAACCAAGCCATCTTTTCGCCTTCAACAACGCCAGCATAATTGCTACTTATATTATCTATAAATTCACTGTGTTTAAACACAATTTTAAATGGTCGGCCTTGTCGGTGTTCCTCAAATTCGGATTGGGTAATATTTATAACTACGTTTTCAAAATTATCTATAAACAAAATCTGTCCTTCCATCCAATCGCTACCAACTGTTGCACGCAGAGGATATTTCTCATTAATATTTTCTATGGCATAACCAATATTGTGCAACCCATTATTATGCTTAATGAAGGCAATGGCTTTAGCAATTAATGCTGTTCTTGCCAATAAACTATGATGCCCATTTACAGGTATGGCAATCATTTCCTTTGGCTTTTCACCAGTTATCATGGTTACAATACCATTGTCGGGACAAACGATATATTGGTTATTGTGCCTTACAATTAACAGATGCTTAATGGAAGTTTCAAAAAAATTCAAGACGATGATGTGAAAAGTATCATCAGGAAAGTGCTTAAACGCATTGGCACAAACGTAAGCTGCTTGTGGGTAATTTGCCTGAGATAAATAATGCGTAATATCTACAATATTAAAAGCAGCATCCTGCGTAAGCAGTTGGCCTTTAATGGCACCAACCACAAAATCTTGCTGACCAATATCGGTTGTTAAAGTTACGATGGACATTAAGCAATGGTAACGTAAATAATGAGTTTGTTATTTTACCAATTCGCCATTTTTAAAAAAGAAATTTCTCGTTAATTTATCTGCCCATGACGGGAAAAATTTATTCATAAAAACGGTTTGTTTGCCTTTGCTTGTTAATACAATTGTCCGCTTTCTTTTTTCAATGGCTATAATAATATGTTCGGCACATTCTTCACTGGTCATCATTTTACCTTCATCCATTGGTGTTTCGCCATGCGATTGGCCTTTGTTGTTTAACGCTGCAAAACGGATATTAGATGATGTAAAACCAGGGCAAACCCACATAACATTTACGCCACTATCTAGCAACTCTGTTCGTACAGCCTCTAACCAACCGTTAACGGCAAACTTGCTGGCACTGTAACCGCTACGGCCAGGCAAACCTCTATAACCCGCAATAGATGATACGCCTACAATAGTGCCTTTGTTTGCGGTAATGTATGGCAACGCAAATTTTGTACAATAAACGGTACCCCAAAAGTTAATATCCATTACTTTTCGCAATGCCTCAAAATCAACATCTTTTAATAATGATCGCATAGAAACACCCGCATTGTTAATTAATATATCGATAGTAGAAAAATTGGCAACTACTTTTTCTATGAACAAAGCACAATCTTGTTCCTTACTAACATCTGCTGCATGAATAAACAATGCTTTGCCAGAATGTGCTGTTTGCAATTGGTATAATTTATCGTAGTTTCTACCACAGGTTGCCACTTTAGCGCCAAGTAATAAAAACGCATCTACCAAAGCTTTACCAATACCATCACTGCCACCAGTTATTACCACCACTTTATTACTAAATACTGACATAAATTTACTTATAGCAAACAAAAATAAGCTTACAGCGTTTTAATAAGCAGCACATTGAAAAATACTTTTTAAAATAGTTATTTAAAAATTTGGTAAAGAACTTCATTCCCCTATTTTTGCAATCCGAAAATCAAGAAAAGTGACAACTTTTTAGATAGAAAGAAGTATTAGATCTTGTAGCTCAGTTGGTAGAGCAATACACTTTTAATGTATGGGTCTTGGGTTCGAGTCCCAACGGGATCACATTTTAAACACATAAAGCCTTG
>JAYVNQ010000312.1:0-2788 GCA_043758365.1 Chitinophagales bacterium | reverse complement strand
ATTAATACCCATTGCAGAGGCTTCCGTTGCTGCCATATGAGCCGATTTTTCAATAGCGTCTAAATCCCAACTAGCAGCTTCGGCTAAGGGAATTGGTGTCAAGGTTTTTTGCCCATGAATTACATCAAACCCAAATAATAAAGGAATGCCAAGCCTTGATTGTTTCACAACTATTTCTTGTAATTTTCTTACATTTTCTACACCCTTTACATTTAAAACTGCACCAACTAATCCCATTTTCAAATGGTCGTATTTTAGCTTTGCACCGCCATTTTTAGGTACAGGACCTGTAACATTCCAAAAGCCATTGTATTGGTTCATTTGCCCTACTTTTTCGTCAAGTGTCATTAATTTTAAAACAGAATCTACCCTTTTATCAATATTAATGATAGATGTATTTGTTTGAGATTGAACCGCAATTATTGAGAGCAATAGAAAAAATGAACAAAAAAGCAAGCAAATCAATGATTTCATGAAATTTTTATTTTAAACCTTAAATTAATATGAATACGATGCTAAAAAACTCAAAAGAAAAGTGGGAAAATAAATAATAAATTAGAATTATTCATTTACTCTGCAAATATTAAATAAATTTATGTAATTTTTTGTACTACAATGATAGGCATACCATTGTAGAAATTTCAAACATTTTATTGATAAACTCTTACATAATCTATTTCCATAGTAGAACTTACAAATGAAGCATCAACAGGCCCAGCAAATGTGCCGCCCATTGCCACATTTAAAATAATGAAGAAATTTTGATTGAATGGTAAAGATGCGTTATTGGCTAAAGTGTGTACTAACTGCCCATCAACAGATAATTTAATACACGAGGCAGACCATTCAGCTGTGTAAATATGAAATGCTGTAGTAGCATTTGCTATAATCAAAGTATTTCCATCGCCATTGCCACCAGAGTGACCTGAATAATGAAAAGTGCTATATATTTTGTTAGGGGCACTACCTTTTGCTTCCATAATATCAACTTCACCACATGCAGGCCACCCGTTACTAGAAATATTATTACCAAGCATCCAAATAGCAGGCCAAGTACCTACACCTACAGGCAACTTAGCTCTAACTTCTATTTTACCATACTTAAAAGAAAACTTGTTTTGCGACAGCATTCGGGCAGATGTGTATGAACTACCGCTATAAGTTTCTTTAACGGCCGTAATTTTAAGCGTACCATCTGATACCGATACATTACTAGATCGATTAGTATAATATTCCAACTCATTATTGCCCCAGCCTCCACCCCCTATACCAATATCATACCCCCATTTAGTTGCATCAGGTGCACCGAAACCATCAAATTCATCCGACCATATAGGTGTGGTTTCGAATTGCCAATTTTTATCAATGGTCTGTTTTGGTGTTACTTCGGGTAATACCCTTTTATTGGTAAATGCAAATAAAATTACTATAAAAACAATGCTTATTTTTTTTGAATTATTAAGAATGTGTTGCATAGTATTATTTTTCATTGGCACAAAAAAAGTACCCATTGAGTACACCCAACTAACTTAACCCAAGTGCTTACTTACAGATGCATTTATCCACCAAAGGAATAGTCTAACTGATAAATTTTACAAGTAGCTATTGTAAATATAAGCCGATACAATATTTTTTATAAAAAGAACTACTATCAGAAACCAGTTTGTTTAATTATTTAATTAGTTGTAATGGGTAGGACTACTATTAAAATAAGTCTTTCCTTTAACTCGCCAGAAAGCTTAAACTGTTCAAGATTTTGTGCCTTCATTGATGAGGTGGGTTTTTCTTTAAAGCTAAGCCGTATAAGACTTTATTGACTTATTGTAAGTACAAATTTGTTCTCAATTACTGCACCACTATTACTAAACTGATTATTCTTTTGTTGGTGAAGTGCTCTAACTTTATCAATATAAGTAATGCTTACTTTGTCCATATTACTATTTGAAAATTTATTGTTGTACAAATAAGATTGTTGTACACCAAACAATTTTATCAACTCGCCATCATTATTGCAGTTGATGATTTTATTTCTGCTAAAAGTAAGTTTTGGCTCCATCGTACTTTCATCATTACCACCACGATAAAGGCTTAAAATATTGCCAGTATTATTAGTGAAATTACAATTATTAATAGTCATCTTCTCTACATTATAATAACTTTTATTGTCTATTTCGTTATTTAGTATGCCGCTTCAAATTACTTTGAAACGGCATACTAAATATCAAAAATATTTACTTATTTCACTTTACGCAAATACTCGCCATAACCACTTTTCGCATATTTATCTGCCAGGGTTAATAATTGTTTTTTATCAATAAAATTCATACGGTAAGCTACTTCTTCAATGCAACCAATTTTTTGGCTTTGGCGTTTTTCAATAACACGTACAAACTCGCAAGCATCTGCCAACGAATCGAATGTACCAGTATCCAACCAAGCTGTGCCACGGTTCATAACACCAACCTGCAAGTTCTGTTGCTGTAAATACACCCGGTTTACATCTGTAATTTCATACTCACCCCGTGATGATGGTGCAATATTTTTAGCAATTTCTACCACATTATTATCGTAAAAATATAAGCCTGGCACGGCGTAATTGGACTTTGGTTTGGTAGGTTTTTCTTCAATTGACAATGCCTTAAAATTACTATCAAACTCAACCACACCATACCTTTCAGGATCATTAACCTCGTATGCAAATATGGCTGCACCATTTACATTATTAAAAGATTGCAATAATTTACTAAAGCCTGCCCCATAAAAAATATTATCCCCTAATACTAAAGCA
>JAYVNQ010000311.1:0-2807 GCA_043758365.1 Chitinophagales bacterium | reverse complement strand
ATTGCAGAATTTTTATGCTGCTTCAATCTTTATTTTTTACCAAAGCGGTTTGTAAAAATAAGGCACTATGTTTTTTTGCAGAACCATGGCAAAACAGCCATGCTCAATGCTGCAACAAAACAATTAAAGTTACCACTGCTGGCACCAAAAATAAACATAGGGGCAGCAAGACGGCTGCTTGAAAAATATGACACCGGTTTAACGCTGTGCCCCAAATGCAAACAAGGTAAACTGGTGTTGATAGCCATTGCGTATCCAACTATTTTTAAACCCATTACCGCCAAAGCAATAACGGGCAGCCTGCGCAATAAAGCCAGTCCTTAACCAACTGACCAGGCATCACCATCAAAAGTAAAGGTGTGGTAAAAAAGAGGGACAACAAAAAAAAACAAAAAAGAATGCTTCCAAAAAATACATTTATGGGTGAGGGAAGTTATGTGCCGTCGCAAAATAAAAATATACCGTTATCAGTAAAGCAGCCATTACCAGCGCAGCAGCGAACGGTGCAATACTTTAATACCGCCGATAAATAACTATAGTAAAAAATAGTGGCTTCCTGCTTTGCGTAGGTCAACAAGCAATAACCAAAAGCCCCCGGTAATAGTTTTTTACTGGGGGCTTTTTCATGGAAACTTTCGGCTATTGCTCTTAATGTTGTGGGCTGGTTTGGGTCACAAAAACAATGAAGAAATTAACCACGTTTATTTTTAAGATTCCAACCATCAGTTACAAAGTAACTAAAAGCAACCCCAAATAATAAGGTTATTAATCCTGCGAAATATGGTATAAAATCAGTCATTTTTATTCTTATTAAGAAGGTTTAAGTATATTCCAAAACATAGAATTGAAGGAACCCAAAGGCCAATAAAAATTGCTTGGTTTGCGTTACCTTTAAAAAACAATATTTCGGAATAAATAAGTGAAAGAAATGCAGATACAAATAGTAGCTTGTCGGTTAAATTGAATTTTTTAAACATTTTTTAATATAATTTTTTATCTTACTCATCAGGCTTTTCAGAATATGCCCCGTTTTTTAAAGTGGGTTCTGGTCTCCACTATTTTTTTGTTTTTGTCAGTCTTGTATTACTATCAGGAAGTATCAAAGATAATCTTTATTAATGTCTGATCTGCTAACACTGTCGTAAAAGTGCTGGCTTTCGTCATTTTTGTAGTAGAAACCAATTTGTCAACTTGATTGGGTCTGCGATACTCCAAGAATGAGGATGTCTTTTTTTATTTGGCTGCCTATATCCTTTATTTGTTGTCGTAACTAAAATTGCCTTTTTATTACCTAATTTCTGTAACTCGTTAATCATCGCTGCTTGGTCAGTAACATTAATGTATGAGTAGTCATAGCCTCTTTCTGAAAGCCACCATTGTATATCTGGTTCGCTAATCAACATAATTGGAACTCCTATTAAATTTTTGATTGCTGTTTGTGTTGTGTCAGAATATGAATAAGGGGAGTTGTCGTAAAAATTTTTCTTTGCTGTTTCAGGATTGCCGTTCATTTCTTTTTCAATTCTGTCAATCATATAAGTTACTTCGCTATTAATATTTGCTGGGTCAGAAAGTCTAACCACTCTTTTAGCTGTGTTATAAAAACGTTCCCAATCAAGTGGTGGGTCAACTGCGAAAACTGCTTTGGGTTGTATTGCATAGTTTTTCTGAACGGCTAATTCTGCATATTTAACAGCACAAGTGCCACCTATTGAGAAGCCTCCAATATAAAAGTTCTTACCTCCTAACTTATACTTTCCAACAACCGTTTCAATAATATTTTTTAAAGATTGTTGTGATGCACTGTCACTACCAAAGTATAATGGACCTGTTTTTAAGATTGGCATAATACTAAGCACTCCTTTTGTTGCTGCATATTTGGGGAGTTCAGTTTGTATCAAAATATCCTTAGGGTTGGCATTCCCAAAACCGTCTAATAGAACCATAAACGATTTTACTTGTCCGCTTTGAGGTACAACCGCATAGTACATATTAGCAGTGCTGTCTTTTGTGTCCAAATAAACAGTTTCAATTTTTTGTCCAACTACAATAGTTAAAATAAAAAGAGCAAGAAAAAAAAGAATGAATTTTTGCATAACGAGATGTCGTTTAAGCTTGCAGGCAACGTTCAAGTGTTTATGAGTGTGGCATTTGAAAAACATAAATTTCAATTAACTACAAATGCAAAATAATTATTTTTAGCCGAATGCTTAACGTCCAGCCACAATTTTAGGACAAGACAATTGTACTTTCTTTCCACAATATTTCTGTTTCACTATTAGGTCTTTTTTTGTCACCTTGGTTTCTCCCTCTAGAGGATGTTAGTTTTGTCAGATCACTTATTTCTTTCAAAGATAAAGTGTCAGACGAAGCTCTAAAGTAAACGGAGTGGTAAGGTTCTGTGTTAGTCCACCTAACTTTTATGTTTGGGTTTGTGTCAATATAAACTGCAAGAAAAAACTTTTCGTCTTTAACATTAAAATAAACAATCGCTTCGTCTACTTTGTCGGTGTCAATCCTTGCAATTTTTGGTGTATTGTCAATATAGACAAGTTTATGAATTCCTAAAAATTGCTCTGTCACACCAAGAGTTTTAGTCTCAACTTCTTCAAATGCTTTTTCTATGATTAGGGTGTCTGTCATACTATTACTACCAACTCAAATATATGAGAAAGTTTTCTGCATTTAAAAATTAAACACTTGCTGTTTTTCACTACTGTCCGGTAGTTATTTTTAAGACTTGATGAAATGCATATCAGATAAGGGTTTTAGTGGATTTTATAATTTGACGACTTCAGCTAAAAGTG
>JAYVNQ010000310.1:0-2811 GCA_043758365.1 Chitinophagales bacterium | reverse complement strand
ATTGAAATTTCTGAAAGAGCCTATAAAATATTAACCGAGCAAGTTGGTTTTGACCCTCAAGATATTATTTTTGACATTAACGTTTTTGCTATTGCAACGGGTTTAGAAGAGCACAATAATTATGGTGTAGATTTTATAGAAGCCTGCCGGATTATTAAACAAAAAATGCCATTGGTGAAAATTTCTGGTGGCATCAGTAATCTGTCTTTTTCTTTTCGTGGCAATGAGTTTGTAAGAGAAACCATGCACTCTGTTTTCTTGTATCATGCCATAAAAGCTGGTATGGATATGGGTATTGTAAACGCTGGTCAGCTAGTGGTGTACGATGAAATTGAACCCACTTTAAGAGAACTGATAGAAGACGTAATCCTTAACAGAAACAATGATAATAACGAATCGACCGAAAGACTAATTGCCTTTGCCGAAACTGTAAAAGCAAAAGGTAAAGTGGTTGTAAAAGATGAGAAATGGCGTGACACAACAGTAGAAGAACGCTTGAAACATTCGCTAGTAAATGGCATTACAGATTATATAGAAGCTGATACAGAAGAAGCACGTGTAAAATATCCTAAACCACTAGATGTAATTGAAGGCCCACTAATGGATGGGATGAATTTTGTAGGCGACTTGTTTGGTGCAGGTAAAATGTTTTTGCCACAAGTGGTAAAAAGTGCCAGGGTAATGAAGAAAAGTGTGGCCGTTTTAACCCCATTTATTGAAGCAGAAAAAGAAGCTAGAAAGCAAGCCCACCTTGCTGCAGGAACAATAAATGAAGAAGGTGCCGGCGCTGCTAAAATATTGCTTGCAACCGTAAAGGGCGATGTGCATGATATTGGTAAAAATATTGTAGGTGTGGTTTTAGGCTGTAATGGTTACGATATTATTGATCTTGGTGTAATGGTGCCAACCGATAAAATTTTAGATGCTGCCATTAAGCATAATGCAGATATTATTGGCTTGAGTGGTTTAATTACACCATCGCTTGATGAGATGGTAAATGTGGCTAAAGAAATGAAACGCCGTGGTATGAAACAGCCATTATTAATTGGCGGTGCTACTACAAGTCGCATGCACACAGCGGTAAAAATTGCCCCGCAATATGATAATGGCGTGTTGCATGTGTTGGATGCAAGTAGAAGCGTAACAGTAGCTGGTAGCTTGTTAAATGCCGATAATAAACCGGTGTTATTACAACAAATTACAGATGAATACACCAAACTGAAATACAGCTTTGATAATAAAAAATCGGCTAAAAATTATTTGAGCTACACCGATGCTTTGAAGAAAAAAGTAGCGATAGATTGGGATAATTATCAACCAATACAACCAACATTTACTGGTACAAAAGTTTTTGCAGATTTTGATTTAAACGAATTACGACCATACATTGACTGGAAACCTTTCTTTATTGCTTGGGAAATGCATGGCAATTTTCCTGCTATTTTAACTGATGAAATTGTAGGCGTAGAAGCTACCAAATTGTACAACGATGCGAATGCTTTATTAGATACAATAATTGCAGAAAAATGGTTAACAGCCAAAGGTGTGATTGGTTTTTGGTCCGCCAATAGCGATAAAGACACAGTAATAGTTAATCATCAATCATCTGACAGTAATCAACCAGCAACCGTAAACTTAGAATTTCTTCGCCAGCAAATACAAAAAGCACCTGGGCAACCTAACATTTCTTTAGCAGATTTTATTAAACCAGCAACCAGCAACCAGCAATCAGCAACCGATTACTTGGGTGCTTTCGCTGTAACTATTGATGGTATTGAGCCACATATTAAAGCCTTTGAAGCCAATTTGGATGATTACAATAAAATTATGCTACAAGCTTTGGCCGATAGATTTGCTGAAGCATTTGCCGAATGTTTACACCTTAAAACGCGTAAAGACTATTGGGGCTATGCAACAGAAGAACATTTAACTAACGATGAATTAATTCACGAAAAATACTTGGGTATTCGTCCTGCACCTGGCTACCCAGCTTGCCCAGATCATACAGAAAAGTATAAGTTGTTTGATTTGTTACAAGTAACCGAAAACGTGGGTATCACATTAACCGAAAGTTTGGCTATGTACCCGGCGTCATCAGTTTGTGGCTGGTATTTTGCAAACCCGCAAAGCCAGTATTATGGTGTTGGTAAATTACAAAAAGACCAAGTAGAGGATTATGCCAAACGTAAAGGCGTGAGCTTTGAAGAAATTGAAAAATGGTTGAGACAAAATATGGAGTAGTACGCAGGTGAAGCAAGGATCAAAATTTAAGAAAGAGCCTATGCTTATCCCTTAAACCTTGCTTCTTTAGTGCCGAATTTTTTCTCTTGCCGCTTAATCATCAACGGTTTCGTACTCGCCCTGCAAGGCGTACCAACCAAAAATCATTAAGCCTATAGCAATGGGTAAAGAGATGCCTATAAAAATTCCCCACTGAATTTTTGTATCTATTACTGGCTTCTTAGTTATTTCCTGAGAGGCTGTAATTATTAAATAATATAAACTCGCTGGCCCCAGTAATAACCAAACAATGCCAAGATATTTTTTAATCGCTGTCATGAAATTATGTTTAGTCGTGATTGAAAATGTAGCCTGTAATTAATGATGAATGAAGTGATAATACATGGTGTTTATTCATTCAATCGTCACTCGTCTGCAGTGTCTACTATTTTTTTATTACTGATGTACACTACCCCAATTATTAAGCAAATGGTTGTAACTATTATTGGATAAGCCAAGCCTGCCAACTTATCGTTGGTATAAATAGTAGTTAATAAAGTGGCAATAAATGGAGTTAGTCCCCCAAAAACA
>JAYVNQ010000309.1:0-8820 GCA_043758365.1 Chitinophagales bacterium | reverse complement strand
AATACTTGTTAGTCCGTTGCTGCCACCATAACTGGGTTGCGAGCCAGGTACAGCAATTATATTGGTTTGACAATCGTTAATAAAATCAAACCACTCGCTAAGCGGGTTGTTTAAACCAAAGGTGTTGTTTAAAAAATTTTCTAAAGCAGTAGGGTTAATACTTGCAATAACCGTAGTGCCAAACGCTGCCTGTAGTTGTGTACTTAAGGTTTCTATTCTGCGACATGGGATACAATTGCTACAACCTAAACTGGGTGGTACGGGAAATGCACCTAATGAAAAACTTGGCGAGGTAACCTGAGAAAAATTATAATTCCCTGCGCTCACATAAGCTTGAGCACAAATACAGGTATAAGAGCTTAGATATGGAAGTGTAATGCCTAATTGTGTTTGAAAATAATCTGATTCGGAGGTAACACAAGGATTGATAGCACTTGAAGAAACTGCAGCTACATACGCATTATGTGTAGTATTTATTTTATCGCAACTACAGGCATCTAAAGTAGGGGTGCCAGCAGGCCCAAAACCACTTCCGCTTGGTGCATTACTGCCTAAAGGTGTACCCTTTGGTTTTGGCCAACTGATTAAATAAGCGTTACAACTTGGCGATGGCCCGTAGCCGTATGCCGTTAACACATCTTGAAACGAACTTACAGTATATGGCGTACCAGAAACATTAATTGTTAATGGTGTGTAGGTATTTGATGCACCAAAGGGATCCTGCGTATCACATCCATTCGCACAAACTGAAACCAAATCAGTTTGCATATTTGCCCAAACAGAAGGTGGAATATTACAAGAAGCTAAATCGCTTAACCAATTATTAACATAAGATTGACAGGTTGATAGGCAATTTGAAGCAATGCTGCCACTCACTACACTTACCAAACCTGTGGTTGATGTACCTGAAACACTAGGAAAACCTGAAATAATTGGAAGCGAACCAGCAGGGCTATCAAACACGGGTACGTAGTTAGGTAAAGCGTTTAAGGCCGTGTTACTCATACAACCACCTTGTGCGGGTGTCCACGAAGCAATATAGGTATTGCGTAAATCAAAAATTAAATTTTGAATAAGGTTCATATAAAAGCCCTTATAAATTTGCCATTGGTAATCTAAATCGCAGGTACTATTTCCTAAATGTGGCATTGAACCTGATATTGCAATACTATTAGTAGAAGAAACAGCAAATTGATATAAATTACCTGTAATTGTTCCCCCTCCAAAGCCACTAAAAGTGGTAGATGAAAAAGAACCTGTAAAGGATGCCAATGCTGCATTAATTTGACTAGCTGAAAAATTAGAACTGCCGCTATAACTTACCAATGGCACATATTGATTGGCTCCTGCATTACAACCGCTTGGGCATAAAGCCGATGATAAAGGAGCGGCCACCAAGCCACTTGCTGCAGGATATGGAAACAACACACCATTTTTACAAGCTTGATTATAAGAATTAGAACCATAAACTAAATTTGAATAGGTTGTTATGGAAGAGATTAAACCATCGCAATAAAATTGTAGTTTACAGTACTCTGGATGCCATTTTACCCAAGGGGTTGAAAAATTTTGATTATAAACAGATACATAGTTTATTAAACTTAACTGGCTTGGTGCGGCTGGTAAACTTGTTGCGGGGTTAACAACCGTGTAAGCGCCATAGCCTGGTGGTGGCACGTTGCTAAAACTATAACTTGTGCCCGAAGTTGGGGCAGGTGTTATTCCCAACAAGGTTGCTAATGAATTGCTAGGGTTAAAAATAGAGTTAGGATTACTGGTGGTATAACTTGGAACTATAGATGGCAATACTATGGTTCCAGCTGAATTATATTTAGCAAAATATCCACCTGGTTTAAAATGCATACGCATTAATTTTTCGCGCGAACTGCAAATGTTTTTCATATCGCATTTTAGCTCACATTTCTCAATCATTGCATCTATTTGAGCTTGGCTGATTGGAATTGTTAACGATGCAACAGAATTCATAACTGAAGTACTGCAATTGGCACAGTCAAAATTTTGACAACTGCTTAAATCAACATCGCTTAAGGCTTGTGCTTGAAAAGAGGATAGTGTGGCTATACACGTATTAGTAGCTATAAATTGCTGGGCATAATATTGTAGCGGTAAACTGCTTAATTGTAATTTTTTATTTACATGATAGGTACCTGTTTTAGGAACGTTAAATGTAATAGGAGTGCCTACAGTACCTAAAGAAAAATTAAGTAAGGTTGGATTACTTGGGCAGGTAGTTGTATATTGTGGCGTTAATGCAGGATTATACCTTCCAAGCACATGGGTTACTGGCTGGTTACCTGGTGTAACCAAATCGCCATCTAGTATTTCATTCCCGCATTGGTCTTTTACGCTTATTTGTAGTTCATAAATACAATCTAAACACAAATTTGGGGTGCATGAATTTGTGTATACAGGTGCTGTTACATCATAATAAATGGATTGTGTTTCTCCCTGTGCTGCAAAAAAATTATTACTTAACTCTAATACATAGTTAGTTGGGTCGTTATTATTGTTTGTGAGTGTAGTTGAAATTATTGACGCTGGATCCAATGAGCCTTCAATAGGTAAAACATTTGCAGGGTTTGCACCATACAATCCTGTTGCAATCACTTTCCCTTCATCATCGTGATAACTTACAGATATTTGTCCATTTGGGTCTATCTGAATATTTTTTTCATATTCATCGTAATGACCAACCTCTGTGCCAAACAATCTGCACAATTCTTGTTGACTGGGTTGTGCATAATAAAATTGCATTTCATGACCGCTACCTAAATAATGTGTATTGCCTGGTAAGGATTGTTTTTTTATACGCCCAGTTTGGTCAGGATAATACTCCACCTGAACAAATGGTTTCCCTTGTGCGTCGGCAATCAATGCCTGTTGACCTTCTTGATTTGTGTTGTTAGGGGAGTAATATTTAGCAGCACCAGTAGATTGGGCATTACTCATAGATAAGCCGTTAGGCGTACATAAACTTGACGAGCTAAAATTAGTTACATTATCAAATATGTTTTTATCAAATGGCACGCCACTAGTAAACATATTAAGGTTTGGCTTATAACTGAGATAGGTATCGTTTACAGGTGTGGGCAGAACACTGATAACAGGGCGACCATGCCAATCATACAAACTACTTTGCGCTATTGTTTTATTATCGGTATTTAATTTTGCAACACTTTGTCTGTTTTTCATCAAACCATCTTCATAGCTAACACCAGTTCCCGATTTTCCATCTTCTGCAAAAGTGCGTGTACAACTCCAATTAATATTGTCATTTTCATGTGCTATTGCAACATTAAAAACTTGGTTTGCAAATAGGGCTAAAAAACTACTTACTGTTCCAGTTTCAAATCCTGCGTTCGACCATGTACCCTCTAACCTAACATTATTATTAATACTTGACCTACCTATGCCCCTAACTCTAAAAAGTATATAGCCGTGTTCGTACACTAACGGTATATTATAATACTGATTATTAGTAATAATTCGGGTGGCATCGTGATTAAAATCGTAACCAATATTTGTGGTTAGTTTAGTTGCTAAATAGTTACCTGCTGCTTCATAATCATCAACGTATAGGTATTCTAATTCATACTGTTCTGCGCCTAGCAAATAATTCCAATACATCTGAAGTTCTCTAGCCGAACCTGATACGCTAATTGTATTATATCCAATTTGCGATGAACTAGGCAAAGAGGTATTAAAATTAAATAAAGGAGTTTCATCCGCATCTATTGATGCTTCTATATATAAGTCATTCGGATTTGTGATTAATGCTTGTGAGCCCGTTCCATAATTTGTATAACTCTTAATATCTAATGCGGTAATATTGAGAACAATGGCATTTAATTCTTTATAAAAAGCTTGGGCTTTATAGGCTAGTGTAGGATTATAATTAACTATTAAAGTTTGGGTAAGCGTTACTGGAAATGTTGAAGGTAAATATTGAACATTGTATGTAAAAACTAAAACTGAGGTAAATGCTTGGCTATGAAATATTTTTTTTGTTTCGTCGATGCCAAATTCAATTAAACCATTCGTTGTATTGGGCTGAAAAGAGCCAATAGTAGCTATTTTATCGTATGATACCGCTAAATTGGCATTAGCTATAAATATAGCTGGTGCTTCTAATCTAGCATTTGTTTCAACGTTTGCCGCCTTAAAACCCAAGCAGCAAATTGAAACTAATAGCTTTATAAAAAATAGTTTTTTCATAGGTGTCTAAATTTTTTTATTGTACACTTAATTTATAGTTTGAATAAGATGGGTTTAAAATAATTTTGTTGTTTTTTACATTAAAGTATTTTTGTTCACTAAATAACTTATTTGTAACGCTTTCTGATTTAAAATAAGTATAGGTTATCGTATATTTTAAATCACTTTTCCCACTAATAAAATATTCTATTTGATTAACTTGATAACTTTTTTTATTGTAAGTAACTTTTGATTTTTGTTCTTTATCTCCTTTAACAGCAAATACTAATAAATTTTGATTTGCATTTAATGATTCTAATTCAACAGACTTATAGTAATCAATTACGGTATCTAATTTAAAATCAAATGCTTTACTGTCTAGTACATCTGTATTTAATGCTTTACTTGGTAAAGCATTTGATTGAACCTTTGTTACAATAATAATTTTTTTACCATGATGAATATTAATTTTAAAATTACTATTTGCCATACTCTCTGAGGACTCATTTGCAGTATAATAATACCCAGGTTTTGCGTAAAGTGTAACTTTCGCAACTTTTAATGGTTTATTTGTAGTTAGGTTATAACCACTTGTAATAACCTGCATGCCATACGTTGTTGTATTAATATATGCCTTATTAAGGTTAATGATTTCTTTTTTAATTTCATTTTTATCCGAAATGATAATCAAACTGAAATTTAACAAGATAAATATTTTAGTTGCCCAAATCATTAGTTTTTCTTAAAGCTAGTATGTGATTCTTTTATGGTTGTAATTCCTTTTTCCGTTTCTTTTTTAACACGAACTAATACACCTTCATTGTTATACTCATAAAAAGTGGCGAAATTTCTATCGTCTAATTCTGACCATACTCTTAAAGATTGAGGATCGTATACATAAGTAGCCATGGTTGCATAATAATTCTGAATCCTGAAGTCATCCATATATAAGGTTTTGGATGTGCTGCTATTTTTTATGATAATAACAATTCCTGCTGTGGTATTAGCTGCAATATCCATTTCATAATCGAATTTTTGCCAACCGTTTATTATATTACTTTTATTTATAGGCAGATATGGATTAATTATTGTAGAGCCAACATTTAGTGTACATACAGGAGCTATGTAAGTACCAGCTGAATTTAAGGCAGACTCTTTAAACCACATTGATATAGAATATTTTTGAGGTACTGGCCAATTTGACATTGGGGAAAACTGAGTGGTACAACTTGTGCAATTAGTAGTAATTGGAGGGAAACT
Source organism: Chitinophagales bacterium (assembly GCA_043758365.1). GTDB lineage: Bacteria > Bacteroidota > Bacteroidia > Chitinophagales > Chitinophagaceae > Parasediminibacterium. Next base: position 3,345 of record JAYVNQ010000309.1, on the reverse strand, counting down.
TCTTGAGGTACTAGAGGTACCAGTTCCTGTTCCACCACCTGATGATGTGCCCGAAGCTGAAGCTAAAAGTACATAGTTATTATTACCATAAACGGTTTCGCAATCGGGCTGAAGCATTGGTATTTCTATTAATATTTGAGAACCTGGTGTAATCGCTAAAGAGTATCTTCCCGTATGAGCGGTAACATTTGTTACATCAACTGAACCTGGTACTAAATAATTTTTAAAATTAAAATGATTTTGTCTACAAAAATTAGGAAAACCATAGTCTTCAAAATTATCATTTCCTATTTCTCGTTGACGGGCGTTAACGGCACTCGCTGTTTTTAGAGTTTGGTTATAACCATAAAGTGCACTTGAGTATCTATTAATACCATCTTTTGCTTCAACTAAATTGCCCATTGGGCTTACTTTCGTAATTTCACTTGTCAAAATCCAATTATCAAACGGTTTGGTACTCACAAAATCTGGTCGAAGATTATCGTATAAGGGTTTCCAACTTGCACCAACTAATTTATAAAATGGCTTATACGTTTTATAAGTTCCATCTTTTCTAATATTCATTATGTTTGATGCGTTTTTTTCTAAACGCTCAGCTAAATAACTATAGCTTCTAATCTCTTTCCAATTTGCTTTAGTATTTAATATAAATGGATTTGTAGAAGTAAATAATGGGTCACATGATACGACATTATTACATTCTGGTGCCCATTTTTCTTCAAATTCAATTGCGGAGGCATTAATAATGTTATCAGTAGATGTAATAACTGAACCTACTCTTGGGTCAGCGCTATAGGCAATGCTTTCTGCCGTTTCATCTAAAACATTTCTGTATCCTGAACGAATTACTTTAAGCACAAAATTATTTGCCCCACTTGGTGCACTTGGAGCAATAAAAACATTATTACCACTTGATGAACATATTGCACCTGCTCTATCAATTAATTGTAAATTTGGTGTTAAAGTAGTTGATATGTCTTTAATCCAAAGTCTATCGCTATATATGCTCTTATATCCATCGGTTACTTGGTCGGTATAAACTAAGGCTACCTCATCACCATCTCTTAATAAGCCACTGGTTAGGGTAATTGCTCCTGTGGTAGTATTAACAACATTTTTAAAACTTAATCCTATATTTTTATAGGCCGCACCCATCCCTTTATATATCCAATGTGCAGGAGTGGAATAAGCAAAATCATAATCTCTATAATTAGTTGATGTTTTTGATAAAACTACTTCATGCGTTTTAGAATCCCACACTAAGTTTTCTGTTGTAGAAGTACTATAATCATTAATATTATCAATCTTATATAAAATACCACTTTGAGTAACTACTTTATTAAAAGAAGCAGAGTAAAAATCCCTCGTTTCGGTAGATGTACCATAAAATACAGAAGGAATAGGGATTGGAAATGGAACAAATGGAATAAATGAAACATTTAAATTTCCATTTATCGTTTGAGCAAATGTACTAGTGGAAGACTGCCTCATATCTGATACCGTTTCAACATGTTGACCAATTAGTTGATTAGATTGAATGGTTCCGTTTTCAGTTATAACGTCTATTTTGTTTGTTAACTGATTTTGAGCGTTGGTTTTGTAATAATATCTCGTACCTGAAATAGGATTATTATTTCCCTCTTGAAAAGTTAATATACTTTTTAATTTGCCGTGCATATTATTTAACTTTAAAATAAAGCCCTGTGATAAATAAGCTGCTGATTCTAAGGTTGAATTAAATAAATCTCCTTCTGGATCTGGAGTATGAACATAAGACTGTAATCCATCCATTGTACTATATATTGGAAAGTCTTTAGCGGTATAAAATTCATATTCTGTTCTTCCAATATTCGAAGTAATTAAAGCACCTGAGCCATCTGTACGATCTAAATTTTTAACTGTAATTTTTTTATAGATTACAGTAGAAGGGGGGAAGAAGCCCTCACCTATTGGACGTTCAACAAAATGAGCATCGTCGGGAGCAGATACCCTAACAACTGAGTAATCAATTGGTTCTCGCAATGAATTTTCCTCTCCTCCAAAAATTGGTTCGTATGACGCAACCCCACTACTTTTTGTTTTACCATTTTGTGTAATCGTATAGTTATAGGTTTGTCCGTATGTTGTACTTGCTTCCGAACTTACCATATTGTTCCAATTATCAGTTATTTCAACCTTGCTAACTCTATAACCACCGCCAAATTTTTCCTTATTAGGATCTATGTTTACCCTAACAATGGATGGCGTTGTGGGACTAATTAAACGACAAAATAATTTTTTTCGTAAACGCTTGTTTTTTTGTTTAAATGTAAAAACCTCTGTCAATGCCCCCCACAAACCATTTAAAGCACTTAGAACACTTCCTGAAGGCTCGCTTCCTGGGTATGCTATTTTTGGTAATAAAGACCGTGTAACTTGCCAGCCTGCCTTTGATATAGGATTACAATTACTAGAGCCAGCATTATTTGATTCATCTTCAATATCCATATCATTTAAACGAATACATGCGTATTTATAAAGGGTGTTTCCATTCGGCAAAGTTGTGGCGTTATGAGTCATAACAAAACTAACGTTTCTGTCAAATTCTGCATAACCAGGCACCATTTCAAATAATGGAGTAGATGGTTTAATTTCTAAATTGGCTCTAAAATAAAGTTGATTTTTGCCGTTTTGATTAGTGGCAGGTAATATGCTATTTCTAAATAAGGCATCTGCGCTTGATAAATTACTGGCCTCTAATCCTCCCCCACTCAATAAACCCAACTCAACTATCATATAATTGTTTTGTGCATAAGGGCTAGCATTCGCATATAAATCGTTATTTATACCACTTGATAGATTATTATTTGGACCTGGATAATTATTAGAAAACCCATAAATTGTAATCATTTGACCAGGCGTTTTATCCTGAATATATGAATAGGAATCAGCCTCATAAAATACATTTATTTTAGATTTGGCTGGAGTAATAACTGAACTTAAGCACCATACACTTGCGTTGTTATCAGCAGTGCCTTTATCTTGAATCGTGTAAGGAAAATCTTTATTATTAGATGTAAATGCTCCAGTCGAATTTTGATAATATCCCCATCTGTCAGACCATCTTCTATCATAAGCTGGATTTAAAGTGGCGTCGATTAAGCCATCGTGGTTAGCATCCGCATAAATAAATTCATAGGGACTGAATACGCCTTTATCAGAATTTCCATATGTAAAATATACTTTTTTTAGCGTTAGTTTACCACCGCTACTGGCTACGCTATTTGGTGTATTTGGACACAAATCATAATTATATTCAAAAAATACTGTTTTAATATGATTTGCTAAATCATGCTTTGAACGTAA
>JAYVNQ010000308.1:0-2829 GCA_043758365.1 Chitinophagales bacterium | reverse complement strand
AATATACTGCAAACGCCGATGGTATTGGTACTTTGAGATTGTTAGAGGCGATACGTTTGTTGGGAATGATCAAAAAAACTAAAATCTATCAGGCATCTACATCCGAATTGTATGGATTGGTTCAGGCAGTGCCACAGAGCGAAACCACACCTTTTTATCCACGTAGCCCATATGCTGTAGCTAAATTATATGCGTATTGGATTACCGTAAATTACCGTGAGGCTTATGGCATGTTCGCTTGCAATGGTATTTTATTTAACCACGAAAGCCCTTTACGTGGCGAAACATTTGTAACTAGAAAAATTACTCGAGCCGTAGCTAAAATTGCCTTAGGCTTACAGGATACGGTTTTTTTAGGCAACCTTACTGCACGTAGAGATTGGGGGCATGCTAAAGATTATGTAGAAGGTATGTACCTTATTTTACAACAAGAAATACCCGAAGACTTTGTATTGGCAACTGGTGTTACCACGGAGATAAGGACATTTGTAAAAATGGCCTTTGAACAGGTAGGCATTGAAGTAGCTTTCAGGGGTGAAGCTGAAAATGAAGAAGGCTATATTATAGCCTGTACTGGCGAATTTAAAATAGCCATTGGTAAAGTAGTCGTAAAAGTAGATCCGCGTTATTACCGTCCTACAGAAGTAGAATTATTAATTGGCGACCCAACAAAAGCAAACGAAAAACTGGGATGGAAACCTAAATACGATTTACAGGCTTTGGTTACTGAAATGGTAGCAAGTGATGTAGATTTATTCAAGAAAGAAAAACATTTGAGAGATAATGGCTTTGCACATAAAAACGAATTTGAATAATGGATAAGCTATCCAAAATTTATATTGCTGGTCATAGAGGTATGGTGGGCAGTGCCATTGAAAGACGGTTACGCCAAGATGGATACACAAATATAATTACCAAAGTTTCTAAAGAATTAGACCTTAGAAATCAAAAAGCTGTAAATGATTTTTTTGAAATCGAAAAACCAGCATATGTATTTTTAGCCGCAGCAAAAGTTGGGGGAATCGTTGCAAACAATACTTATAGAGCTGATTTTATTTATGAAAATCTGATGATTGAAGCAAATATTATTCATGCTGCTTATGTGGGTAAGGTCGAAAAATTATTATATCTCGGCTCTTCTTGTATTTACCCAAAACTAGCCCCGCAACCCTTAAAAGAAGAATACTTGCTGACGGGATTATTAGAGGAAACCAATCAACCTTATGCCATTGCAAAAATTGCTGGTATTGAGTTGTGCGATGGTTATAGGGCGCAATATGGCTGCAACTTTATTTCTGCCATGCCAACTAATTTGTATGGACCAAACGATAATTACGATTTAGAGAAATCGCATGTTTTGCCCGCATTGCTCCGCAAATTTATTACTGCAAAACGCAATAATTTAGGCTCGGTTGAATTGTGGGGTTCTGGTAGCCCTAAACGTGAATTTTTATATGTAGATGAAATTGCGGAAGCCTGTTTATTTTTAATAAATAACTACAACGACAAAGGGTTAGTAAATATTGGTTGTGGATATGATGTAACAATTAAAGAGTTGGCTTTATTGATAAAGGGAATTGTTGGCTACGAAGGCGGGTTAACATTTAATACCTCTAAACCGGATGGTACGCCTCAAAAACTAATGGATGTTACTAAAATAAATAATCTTGGCTGGAAGTCGAAAATTAGTTTGGAGGAAGGTATAAAAATGGTTTATAACGATATTAAAGATGTTTTTTGAAAATAAATTTAGTCTTTATAATTTGTATAACTTAAAAAATAAATGACAGTTTTAGTAACAGGCGGCGCTGGTTTTATTGGATCTAATTTAGTAGAACAATTATTGCAAGATGGCCGCTTTAGCCACGTTAAAGTGCTAGATAATTTGGCAACAGGAGCTTTAGAAAATATTGAAACTTTTCTTTCCAACCCAAAATTTCAATTTATTAAAGGCGACATAAGAGAATATGAAACATGCTTAAATACTTGTAAAAATGTTGATTTTATTTCGCACCAAGCTGCCTTGGGCTCCGTGCCTCGCTCTATAAATGATCCACTTACTACTAATGCAGTAAATATTACAGGCACACTCAATATTTTTACTGCTGCCAAAGAAAATAATGTTAAACGTGTCGTGTACGCTGCCAGTTCCTCAACCTATGGCGATCACCCAGGGTTACCAAAAGTAGAAGATAAAATTGGTAATCCTTTATCGCCATATGCAGTTACAAAATTTGTAAATGAGCTGTATGCAAAAGTATTTGCAACCACGTATGGCTTACAAACAATTGGGCTTCGTTACTTTAATATTTTTGGCCCAAAGCAAAGCCCACAAGGTTCTTATGCTGCTGTTATTCCCCTTTTTATAGATGCAATTATTCAAAATAAATCGCCAAAAATAAATGGTGATGGTAGCCATAGCCGAGATTTTACCTTTGTAGATAACGCGGTACAAGCCAATATCAAGGCCATGTTTGCATGTGACGATGCTGCTAACCAAGTGTATAATATTGCCTGCGGCGAACAAACATCCTTGTTAGAATTATTTACCGAACTAAAACTTATGGCAGATTCTGACCTCCAAGCAATACATCAACCAGAAAGAAAAGGCGATGTAAAACATAGCCTGGCAGATATTTCTAAAGCTCAAAATTTATTGGGTTATTTACCAACTGTTACTGTGAAACAAGGCTTGAAAAAAGCGTTTGAGTGGTACCAACAACATCCATTTTAATTTAAAAAAATTATGAAGAATATTTTAATTACTGGTGGTGCAGGTTTTATAGGTAGCCATGTGGTGCGGTTATTTGTAACCAAATATCCCAACTA